>JALXCB010000188.1 GCA_026991225.1 Anaerolineae bacterium
TAGCCGTATGGAAATGATCCTCCATCACATGGTTTCTGATGTTTTTTCGTTGCTTTGCTCATATCTTCAATCTTTGCTTGCCTTGTTCACTCGACGAAAAAACATGTCTGCTATTCCAATATGAGCGCTGTTGTTTGGGATTGGGATGGCTGGGTGGAAGCAGCAAGGCGAGCATGAGGACCGATGCGCCGCTGAAGACGCTCAGAAGGCGAAAGGGCGTCTGCCAGCCCATCTCGCCAATGAGCCAGCCGATGATGGGCAGAATGACGATGCCCGTGATGGCCCAGCTATACTCCACCGTGATCAACGCCCGGCCCAAATGTCGTTGCGGAGACTGCTCGCTGATGTACGCCTGCATCAGAGGATAGGTGATGGCGTCGCTCACTCCCAGCACGAGAATGGCCGCGGCCGCCGTCCACACGCCCGACGCGAAGCCCATCCCCAGCAGTCCCGCCCCCTGCAACCCAAATCCCACCATCAGGAGCGGCTTCGGACCGATGCGGTCCGCTCGATGCCCGAACAGAGGGGCCAGGGCCACCAACGACGTCCGCAGCATCAACAGCAGCCCCATGGTCGCCAGGGTGATCCCCAATCCCTGAGCGTAATCGTTCAGGAAAGGATACATCATACGGATGCTCGTGTCGCGCACCAACCGCACCAGGATTACCAGCAACACGAACCGCATGAGATAGCGCCCCGTCTGGACGCCAGGCTGCCATTTGAGCATAGGGTGATGGTCGCTGCTATGTAAATTAGGATTCGGATCAGGACCAGGATTGAGATCGCCAGGCCGACGTTGGGCGAGTCTGCAACGGGCGTGATGCGTGAGGACGTGATACGTGAGGTCATTACGCATCACGCATTACGCATTACGTGACTGGCTTCCCGCGCCGCCCTGGCCGCGAGGCGTTTTCATCCGTATCGGCGCGCGTGCGTTGTTATTTCGACGGCAGCTTCGAGCGGCGCTCCACCACCCGCACCATCATGGAGAGGAACAGAGTCATGACCAGATAGAGGATCATGATGGTGTTGAAACCCTCGAAAGCCCGGAAGTTGCGGGAGATCCACAACCGGCCCGATTGCAGCATCTCGGGCAGGGCGATAACCGAGATCAGGGAGGTGTCCTTGAGCATGGCGATGAGATCGTTGCCCAGAGGCGGCAGGATGAGGCGGATGGCCTGGGGCAAGATGACCAGACGCATGGCCTGGGCGTAGGTCATGCCCAACGAGCGGGCGGCCTCCATCTGGCCTTTGGGGATGGACTGGATGCCCGCGCGAAAGACCTCCGCCATATAAGCGCCATACCCGAAAGCCAGACCGATGATAGCCGCGGGTAGGCCTCGCAGATCGATATTGCCATCGGTGGCGGTGCGCAGCGCCGGCGTCACCGCAAAGCCCATGTAGAGGATGATCACCAGCATGGGCACGCCGCGCACGATCTCCACATAGAGCGTGGAGATGGTGTAAGGCATGGCGGGCAACAGGGCGAAAAAGGCTTCGACAGCCAGGAACACGCCCACCGCCTGGTACCAGGGCGTTCGCCACGAGGGCGTCACAAGCATGAGCAGCAAGAAAAAGGGGATGCCTATGGCCAGGCGTTTCCAAATGCCCGGACGTAGATCGGGCGAGCCGTCGGCCACGCGCATGATGCCGAAGATGAGGCCCAGCACCAGCGCCACCAGGAAGGAGATGATGGTGACTTTGATGGTCATCATGACGCCGCGGGCGTTCCAGATGCGTTTCAGGATGCGCAATGGCTCCCCATGAAAATCGTCGATGATAATGACGTTCTTCGTTCCGGTTGGGGCCTTGCCCGCGAAGGCGGGCGTGGATGTCTGCAAGACCGCAGGCTCCTCTGGACTTCCAAGCGGCGTAGGAAGCGGGTCTTGCTTTTCCGCGGGCGCGTCCTTGGGGATTTCGAAATACCAGGGGCCATCCTCTCCCAGCAATGCCTTCTCTTCACCGTAATACTCCACCCGAAAATGATATTTGCCCGGCTTCATGGGCTTGCTTACCCGATAGAACCAGCTCCCATCCTTTTTTATTTTGGTTTCCTGGATATTCTGCACCACGTCCTGGTTCCAGGGGAAGTCGAAGACAAAATAGAAGGCATTCCGATAATAATTGTTGTTGACAATGGAAAAGAAAACAAAGATAGCAATAATGACCGTGATGATGACCCACCAGGGCATGTGCTCCCAGGGGATGGCCAGGCCCAGGCGTCCGCGATGGCGCGCTTTTTCATCGGGAGAGAGGATACGCTTGAGGTCTTCTTGTTTCTTGTCGTCGTCCAAGGTCCGCCTCCTGTTCTGAAGATAGGATTAGGGAACGCAGATGACGCAGATTGAAACGGATGAGCGCAGATAAAAAGAAAAAATCTGTGAAAATCATCTGAGAAAATCAGCGTCGCATCCGCGTTATCAGCGTTCTCATTTTCATCGGTATCGGCGCGGGCTTGCCCGCCGTGGGACTGCTTTGAAAATAGAGCCACGAAGGCGCGAAGGAAAGCGAAGGCACGAAGAAAAAAGACTGAAGACTAAAGATTATCTGCGGAAATCAGCGTTACATCTGCGTCATCTGCGTTCTCATTTTCGTCCGCATCGGCGAGCCGCTGCTCGTGTCGCCCGCTATGCAAAAAGCCCCCGCCATCAGCAGACAAGGGGCTTTGGGGGCTGGTTACAGCAGTTCGTTGACCGCGGCAATGGCTGCGTCGTAATCGGGGTGCATGGCGATCTCAGGGCAGTACTCGGTGTAGCGAACGATGCCGTCCGCATCCACCACGATCACGCCCCGCTGGCTCAGCCGTAGTTCCTTGATGTGCGCGCCATAGGCGTTGGACACAGCCATATCGTAATGGTCGGAGACCATGACCGCATCCTCCAGACCCTCCGCGCCACACCATTGCTCTTGCATAAAAGGCAAGTCCGCACTGATGGTGATGACCACGACCTTGTCATTGCCCTCGAAGGTCTCGTTGAATTTGTGGGCCTGGGCTGAGCAGATGCCCGTGTTCAGGCTGGGGACGAAGACGAGCACGCGGATTTTGCCTTCTGTATCCTTGATCACGTCGAAGGCGTCGGTGCTGAAGCCGTTGGTGCGGCCCGCGGCGGCCGGGGCTTTTTGCCCCACCTGGACGGGCTCGCCCAGGACGGTAAATGTGGCTTTGTCAAGTAACGTGACGGTTCGTTCAGACATGTTGGATTACTCCTTGCGTAGTGTGGGGATGGGGAAACGACGACTGGCCAAATGATACCCGAAACGCCTGCAGAACTCCAATCGCTATCACAGGCGCAAGCGAGGGTCCAGGGCGTCGCGCAGGCCATCGCCCAGCAGGTTGAAGCCCAACACGGTGAGCATGATGGCAATGCCAGGGAAGAGCATGACCCACCAGGAACCCGAGAGGATAAACTGCATACTGTCCACCAACATCTTTCCCCACTCGGGATAGGGGGGCTGTTGTCCCAGGCCCAAGAAGCCAAGCGCGGCCGCGTCGAGCACCGCGGTGCCCATGCTCAACGTGGCCATGACGATAAGCGGGGATAGGCCGTTTGGCAGGATATGGGTGAAGAGAATGCGTCGTTGATTGGCTCCCAAGGCCCGGGCGGCCAACACGAAATCCTCTTCGCGGATCTGCAACGCCATCGATCGGGCCAGGCGCGCATAGGGTGGGATGTATACAATGCCAATGGCGATCATGGCGTTGCGCAAACCAGGCCCCAACGCCGCCACCAGCGCGATGGCCAATAGCACGTAGGGGAAGGATAACATCACGTCCATGACGCGCATGATGAAACTGTCGATCACGCCGCCCAACATGCCCGCGACAAGCCCCAGCATGGTGCCAATGGAGAGGGAAATGGCGACCACCATCACGCCCACCTGCAACGAGACCCGGGCGCCATGCACCACCCGCGTCAAGACATCGCGGCCCAGATCGTCGGTGCCGAAGGGATGCTCCCTGCTTGGAGGCTGCAATCGCGATCGCAAGTCGAGATCGGTACGCGCGTCGTATGGCCAGAGAATGGGAGCGAATAGGCCGATGAAGAGAAATGTCAGGACCAAAGCCAGCCCCACCTGGGCGCTGCGCGTTTTCAGCGTGCGCCGCAATGCGCGTTTGAACTGGCTTTCGGAGCCGCGCTTGAAAACATCCTGAACATCATACTCGTTGTCTGCAATGGAAACAGTCATCAGTCGTATCGGATTTTGGGGTTGAGGAAGGCGTAGCTGATATCGACGACAAGATTGACCAGAACGAAGATCAGCGCCACCAGCAATGTGACGGATTGCACGATGGGGTAATCGCGGCCGCTGATGGCGTCGAACACCCATTTGCCGATGCCTGGCCAGGCGAAAACGGTCTCGGTAAGAATAGCGCCCCCCATCAAACTGCCCAACTGGATGCCAATGATGGTGATGACGGGCAACAGAGCGTTGCGCATGACATGCCGGATGATGACCGTGCGCTCATGCAGCCCTTTGGCCCGCGCCGTGCGCACATAATCCAACCCCAACACCTCCAACATCGATGAGCGCATCATGCGGGCGATAATAGCCAGAGGAATAGTGGCCAAAGCAATGGCAGGGAGCACCAGGTGGGAGAGTGCATCCTTGAACGCGGGCCAGTTGCGAGTCATCGCGGCGTCTACCAGATATAGCCCCGTAATGTGCTCCAGCTCCATCCCCACGCTCAGTCTCCCTCCGGTGGGAAACCAGCCCAGCACAAGCCCGAAAATGTACATCAATAGAATAGCCAGCCAGAAAATGGGCATGGACACCCCGATCAGCGCGCCCATCATGGTCACCGTATCGATGAGGCTGTTGCGTTTGATGGCCGAAACGACCCCCGCGGGGATGGCAATGATGACAGCAATAAAAATAGCAGCCAGGGATAATTCCACCGTAGCGGGAAAGCGCCTCTTCAGCTCCGTGACCACAGGGATATTGCCATGGATGGAATTGCCCAAATCGCCCCACAACACCCCGCCATCATGACACACCATGATCCCAGAGAGGTTATAACAGGCGTTGACACCGTATTTATCGGTCCAACTCAGCCCTTCGCGTTGACACACGATGGTCCCCTCCAGCTTTTCCAGCTTCACACAGGATTTCCCCAACCGGGTTTTATACACATCCTCGGATGAAATCCGTTCGAAGGTCATTTTCCCCACCAGAAACCGCACATACTGCACGGGCAAAGGTTCGTTCAACCCCAAACGCTCGCGAATGCGAGCCACATTCTCTTCCGTAGCATGCTCCCCCAACATCGCCAGGGCGGGATCGCCTGGGATAAGATGGATGAAAGAAAAGACCAGCAGCGACACCCCGAAGAGGACGGGAATGGTGGCGACAAGACGACGCAGGATGTATACAGTCATCTGCTAAAGACCTGTGGAAGAGAAAGGGAAGATGGCTCCGATCGCGCCGACCGGAGCCATCCTGGATGTCAGTCCGTTCAAGGGATAGCGGGACTATTCCCCTTTGATGGTGACATACTTGTAGAGTTCGGTGCCCAGCGGATTGGTGATATAGCCTTCCACCCGGTCGCGGAAGATAAGCGGCGTGTTGTTGTGCGCGATCCAGATGCGAGAGGCGTTCTCCATCAGCATGCGCTCGGCTTCCTGATACATCTTCTCGCGCTCGGCCTGATCCACAGTGGAGCGGGCTTTGCGCAGCAACGCATCCAGCTCGGGGAACTGGATCCAACCTTCCTTGGCCTTGGGTTTGTCGGTGCCAATGAAGAAGTAACCCAGGAAGTTGTCGGGATCGCCGTTGTCGCCGCCCCAACCCAATTGATACAGGCCGCGCAGTTCGCCCTCTTTGCGCAACTTCAGATAGGTGGGCCAGTCGCCCGCCAGCTCAAGCTGCACATCGATGCCCACAGCAGCCAGTTGGGCGGCCATGGCCTGGGCAATGCCTTCGGGATCGGGATAGTAGAAGCGGACGATGGGCATGTAGTAGAGCTTCAAAGGCATCTTGGTGCCATCTTCCCAGGTCACCTCTTTGATGCCATCGGGGAAGCCCGCTTCCTTCAGCAGTTCCTTGGCCTGTTCAGGATCGTAGGGGATGCCGTGGATGTCGAAGTTGTGACCCCAGACCATGGGCGGCAGGAAGTTCTCGGCCACCTCGCCGTATTTGCCGTAGAAGGTGTCCACAATGGCCTGCTTGTCGATGGCCATAGCCACCGCCTTGCGCACGCGCAGGTCCTGGAATTCTTTGATCTTGTAGTTGAAGGCCAGATAGGCCGTGTTCAGGGCGGGACGGGCCTTGACATAGACGCCATCCATCTCCTCAGCGGCTTTCACGTCCTCGATGTTGGCCTGCTCCATGGCGTCGATCTCGCCGGTCTGGAGGGCCAGGAAGCGAGCCGAGTTGTCGGGGATCACCCGCACGACGATGGTGTCCACGTTGCCAGGAATCTCGCCCCAATAATCCTCGTTGCGTACCAGGGTGATGTGATCGTCGGTCACCCATTCCTTGAACTTGTAGGGGCCGGTGCAGACATAGCCCACTTCGGGGGAGCCGTAGTCCGGGCCATACTTCTCGATGGCCGCGGGGCTGGCAATAGCGAACATGGGCATGGCCATATTGGCCAGGATGGGGGCCAGGGGCTCGCTCAGGGTGAAGCGCACGGTGTAGTCATCCACCTTCTCGATGTTGGTGACGATGGAGTCCCCCTTGAAGCCGTTCCACATGTAATCCCAATACTCGAAGTCTTTTTCTTCGAAGTGCGCGGGATGTTCGGGATCCCACCAACGGGTGAAGTTGTAGACCACGGCGTCTGCGTTGAAGTCGGTGCCGTCGTGGAACTTCACACCTTTGCGCAGATGGAAGGTCCAGACCGTGCCATCTTCGTTGGACTCCCAGCTTTCGGCCAGACTGGGCACCACATTGGTGGTGTCTTTGTCGTAGGCCAGCAGCGACTCACAACCCTGGTTGGTGACACGGAAGGACTCGCCATCGGTCACCACCGCGGGGTCCAGCGCCACCGAATCGCCGCCACGACCAAAGATGAAGGTGACGCCCATCTCTTCGCCGCCGGCTTCGCCGCCCTCGGCAGCTTCGGGCGCGCCGAACCACTTCTCGTAGATCTTGTCATACTCGCCCGAATCCTTCACCGCTTTCAGGCCTTTGTTGATCATCTCCAGCACCTCGGGCGCATCCTTGCGCACGGCGATGCCATAGTATTCCTCGGTGAAGGGGCCGGCCACGATCTCGACGTTCCATTCGGGGTTGGCCTTGATCATGTCCGCGGTGGTGGGCGCGTCGTTGATGACGGCGTCCACATCGCCATTGGCCAGGGCCTGCATGGCCAGGGTGATCTCATCGTAGCGCACGACTTCGGCGTCGGTGTTCTCGGTGGCCCAAATGTCACCGGTGGTGCCGAGCTGCACGCCGACCTTCTTGCCCGCCAGGTCTTCGGGGCCCTTGATATCGCTGCCCTTCTTCACGGCCAGCACCTGACCGGCGTTGAAGTAGGGATCGCTGAAGTCGACGGTCTGTTTGCGCTCGTCGGTGATGGTGGCCGCGGAGATGACCGCGTCGAACTCGCCGCTGGCCAGGGCCACGAAGATGCCGTCCCACCGAGTGTTCACGAATTCGGGCTCGAACCCGGCAGCCTCGCCAATGGCCTTCATCAGGTCGATGTCGAAGCCCTGGATCTCGCCATTCTCATCCACGAACTCGAAAGGAGGATACTCGGCGTTGGTGCCGACGATGATCTTTTTCATCTCCGGCGCCTTGGTGGACTCGGACGCTTTTGTGGGCTCCGGCGCCTTGGTGGGCTCGGGCGCCTTGGTGGGCTGCTCAGCGGGCGCTTGCGTGGGCGCGGGCGCTTGGGTGGCCTGGCCGCCGCCACAGGCCGCAATGGCCAAAGCTGCCAGCAGAAGCACGCTGAGCAAGATCAATAAACGACGTTTGGACATCAGATTCTCCTCCTTGTTTGAAAAAACGAAAAAACGACGGAAACAGCACACTCTTTGCCATGCGGCAAATGTAAGAAAGATTATACGGGGTGAGTAGATTCTTGTCAAACAGTTTCATTCTTTCCTTCTCCCATTGTGAGCTATCTCACCCAAAGGGTGCGTCCCAATTTTTTTGGCAGACCTCCGGGAGGTGGCGCTAAACGCTTCATTTCGCCTCAAACGCTGTCGCCACCTCCCGGAGGTCGTCTGCATCGCCAAATTTCTGGGACGCACCTCTCACCCAAAAGGGTATGGTTCAATTTTGGGGAATTCTCTCTGAAGTTGCTGCTATGCAGCTCTGGCCGAGTAAACTCGTGCCTGTCAAGGCGCTTCGCGCCGGTGGTCGACCTCCGTCGACCCATTTCGGACTGAAAGAAATGGACGGCGGAGGCCGTCCACTGGCCGCAGGCCTGCCGGGTGACGACTTGAGTCGAACGGATCACAACCCGTGCGCCCCCTATTCTGAAGCGCACCCCACCCAAAAGCGGTATTGAAAATCGATTCTCGATCTGTTATCATGAAGTCAAATAACCGCTCCTTCTTATGCGCCGCCTCATGTATCGCCTTTCTTATCTGTTTGCAGGACTGTTGCTGGTCACGGGATGGCTCGGCGTTGTGCAGCTCGCCGGAGCCTTTGGCCCGCCGCAACCGCCCCGCATCTTTCAGGTTCCCGTCACCCCCACGCCCGCGCCAGCGCCGTCCGCAGGAGCTGAGCCCGCGCCTACGCCCGCGCCCATCCCTACGCCCGGCGAGGATGACAACGTCACCCTGTTCCTGCCTTTTCTCTCCATGCAGCCCGCATGGCCCCAGAGCCAGACTGAGCAAGAAAGCGACGCCAATCCCATGACGGAAAGCTTCGTCTACACGGTGCAGCCTGGGGATACGCTGACCGGATTGGCGGTGGAATTCGGGCGGGACGTGAAGAGCATGTCCTGCGTGCGCACCGAAGCCGGGGAGGAAGTGAAACGCCTGATTCAGGGCGAACGCATCGTCATCCCCGCCCTGAGCGACCTGTGCCATGTCGTCAAATCGGGCCAGACCCTGGATCAGATCGCGGCCTGGTATGGCGTCAGCCCCCAAGCGTTGATGGACGCGCCCGAAAATCATCTCACGCCGGACGCCCGGCTGCGCCCGGGTCAGACCCTCCTCATCCCCAACGCCCGCAGCCGCTACCGCGATCCGGAGGAAGTGAATGCGCCCCGGCCTCAGCGGGATGGCTGGCGGTATGGAGATGGCCAGTTCGTCTGGCCTCTGCCTCGCGGCAGCTTCTGGATCAGCCAGCGCTTCAAGCATGGCAGGCATATGGCTATCGACATGGCGTCGCCGGCGGGCACGCCCGTCTACGCCGCAGACACGGGCCTGGTGAAGAAAGCCGGCTGGAGCGAGATCGGCTACGGTTACCGCATCATCATCGACCACGGCAATGATTACATCACCCTTTACGCCCATCTCAGCGAGTATTACGTGCAGCCGGGGGACATCGTGCAGAAAGGGGAGATCATCGGGCGCGTGGGATCGACGGGCAATTCCACCGGCCCGCACCTGCATTTCGAGATTCGCGATTACGGCTATCTCATCGATCCCCTGCTGGTGCTGCCGAAATGATGGGCCATCCTTCCGTCATTGGGGTATAATCGGTTCATGAAACCTCGGCGCGTGTTCTGGGTCTGGCTCTTCCTGGCCCTGGCCTGGGCGGCGGGCGCATTGGGTCAAACGATAGCGCCTGCGGGGGCGCTGGCCACGCCCTTCGCCTCCCCCACGCCCGACCCCAACACCATCAACCAACCCTTCATCACCTTCCAGAAGACGAATCCGCTCCAGGGCTTATTTCGATTCGATAGCGGCGTGCCCATCTTCTGGACGATCCTGATCCTTGTGCTTTTGTTGGGACTTGTGAGCCTCTACGTTCATTCCACGCACTCGCGGCGTTGATATCCATGCCTTCCCTTCATCGCCCCCTTCAACGATTGCATCGGCAAAAACACCTGCTCCTTCTGGCGGCGTTGACCCTGGCGTTCACCTTCGTCCTGGCCAACGCGGCGCCGCGACGCGCGTTGAGTTTGATGCAGGATTCGCCGCCACCCACGCCCACGCCCGCGCCTCCCACGCCGACGCCCCAACCGCCCCAACCCACGCCGACCCTGCCGCCACCCACGCCCACCTCGCCGCCTCCTGCAG
>JALXCB010000189.1 GCA_026991225.1 Anaerolineae bacterium
CGTAGCCGCAATAGGGTTGGGCCCGGCGTAGGTCGTAGGCGATGCCGCTGCCCCGCAGCATGGGCCCGGTGACGCCCATAGCAATGGCATCTTTCTTGCTCAACGGCCCAATGCCTTCCAAACGCTTGCGCCACAGGGGGTTCTTCTCCAGCATGGCCTGATATTCATCCAGCCGCGCGTCCATATAGTCCAGGAATTCGACCAGGCGAGGGATGAACGCGGGCGGGAGGTCATCGGCCACGCCGCCGATGCGCATGTAGGAGGTGGTGAGGCGGGCGCCGCAGGCCATCTCGAACAGGTCGAGGATTTCCTCGCGCTCGCGGAACGCGTACATGAGCAGGGCGTGGCCCGTGCCGCTGATGTCCAGGGCGTGGGTACCCAGCCACACCAGGTGCGCGGCGATGCGCTGCAGCTCGGCCATGATCACGCGGATGCCCTGGGCCCGGGGCGGCGCCTCGATACCCAGCAATTGCTCCACAGCCAGCACGTAGGAGAGGTTGTTCTGCATGGCCGAGACGTAGTCCATGCGGTCGGTGTAGTAAACGAAGTCCTTGTAGCGGACGTGCTCCCCCTGTTTTTCGAACCCGCTGTGCAGATAGCCGATGTCGGGCTCCACGTTCTGGATGCGTTCGCCGTCCAGCTCGACGATGAGGCGCAGGACGCCGTGGGTGGAGGGGTGCTGCGGCCCCATGTTCACCACCATGTGCCGCCCATCCATGCCCTTGGGCAGAGCCTGGGGCTTCTGCTCCGGCTGCATGATCTGCCGGCCCAGCATCTTGAATTCGTCATCGTCCCAGGTGACGGAGAAGGGGACCCGCTCGCCGCCCAGGGGCATGTCCTTGCGCAAGGGATGGCCGGGCCAGTCGTCGGGCATGAGGATGCGGCGCAGATCGGGGTGGCCTTCGTAACGCACGCCGAAGAGGTCGTAGGCTTCCCGCTCGTGCCAGTTGGCCGTGGGCCAGATGCCGGTGACGCTTGGGGCCACGGGCTCATCGCCGCCAGGCAGGGGGGACTTCACCTGGAGCAGCTCGCCGTTGCGGGCCACGGCACGCAGGTGATACACGCCCACGAAGCGGGTGCCATCGGTCTTTTGCATTGGCGGCAGTTTGAGCTGATCCACCACCGTCAGGTTGCTGAGCAGGTCGAAGCCCAGGTCATCGCGCAGAAAACGCCCGACGTCCAGCAGGTGGTCGCTGGCCACGGTGACGGAAGGCACGCCCGAGGCGTCGCCCGTCTCCAGCACCGCGTCGGGGAAGCGTTTGGAGAGTGCGTGGATGGGATCGGTCATGGTGGGAGTTGCGGTGGAGGTGCTTGTCATTGACTGGAGGGAGGAAGTGTTCAGTTTTCAGTAATCAGTGTGCAGGTTAAGGCGTTTCTACTGAAAACTGAATACTGAACACTGAAAACTTGTATCACACGCCGGGCAGGGGCGGTAAATCAGAGGTCTCGGGCAGAAGCACGCCCAGCTCGGTTTGTTTGGGCCCGGTGTGGTCGCGCAGGTGCTCGGTCTCGATCTTCTTTTGGAGCATGGTGAGGGCGTAGAGCAGGGCTTCGGGCCGGGGCGGGCAGCCGGGCACGTACACGTCCACGGGGATGATCTTGTCCACGCCCTGGACGATGGCGTAGTTGTTGAACGGCCCGCCCGCGCTGGCGCAGATGCCCATGGCAATGACCCATTTGGGCTCGGCCATCTCGTCGTACAGGCGCTTGATGACCGGGGCCATCTTGTTGCTCACCCGTCCGGCCACGATCATGAGGTCGGCCTGGCGGGGCGAGGCGCGGAAGAGCTCGCTGCCGAAGCGGGCGATGTCGTGGCGGGCCGTGCCCGTGGTGATCATCTCGATGGCGCAGCAGGCCAGGCCGAACAGCAGGGGCCAGATGGAATTCTTGCGGCTCCAGTTGACGACCGATTCGAGGGTGGTGGTAATCACGCCGGTTTCCGGCAGTTTGGATTCGAAGCCCATTGAGGCAAGACTCCTGGTGTGGGAGGTGTGGAATGGGTCGGAAGGGGGTGGAAGGATGAAGGTTAGCAGGATTAGGATTTGGATTAGGATTTGGATTGGGGGGATTTTGGCGGTTCCTAATCCTCAATCCTAATCCTTATTCCTGACTTCAATCCCACTCAAACGCTCCCTTCTTCCAGACAAAGAAAAAGCCGATCACGAGGATCAGCAAAAAGACGGCCATCTCTGCGATGCCGAACCATTTCAGTTGCCCCATCTTCACCGCCCAGGGATAGAGGAAGATGACTTCCACGTCGAAGAGGATGAACATCATCGCCACCATGTAGTATTGCACCGAGAACCGCTGCCGTGGGCTGGTAAAGGGGATCATGCCCGATTCGATGGGCTCATCTTTGGCCTTGTTTGGGCGTTTGGGCCCCAGCACCCATGTCAGGCCCAGAATGAACGCGGCGAAAAGGAAGGCGACGATAATGAGGATAAGGATGGGCAGATAATCGATGGCCATGGGGAGGTTCGATGAGGGTAACAGGTTGAGATATTTGCAGTTGCCACGCGCTGCAATGCGCGAATACGGAGGGAAATGGGAACGCTGATGATGCGGATGCTTCGCAACGCAGATTTGCGAGATGATTTTTTATTGTAACTATACAGGTATCCCCCCCAACGCTTTGCCACGAAGGCTCGAAGCTTTTCGAAGACACGAAGAGAACCTTTTATTTTTCTCCTTCGTGCCTTGGTGCCTTGGTGCCTTCGTGTCTTCGTGGTTTTTACCTTGCTATGGAAGGGTAGGTGTATAGTTACTTTATTATTTTGATTTTATCTGCGTGAATCTGCCTTTATCAGCGTTTATCCGCGTCCTCTAAGCAGCTATGGTTGTTGTGCATTTTATCACAGGGAGGGCAGTGATCCCAAAAGGTAAGTCATCCTACACCTCGCGCTGCGTCAAATTGCACAGTCTACAGTAGACATTATCGGAAATAAAAATCAACCAGACTGAAAGATTCGATCGGAGAGCGATGAGCAACCCTCAAATTGTGTAAGCCGCAAGCCAACAACATCACCAAGTCGTCGAAATCGCTTTTCCAA
>JALXCB010000190.1:0-19702 GCA_026991225.1 Anaerolineae bacterium
GCTCTCGGTGGACATGATGTGGATGGGGTGATCATACGCTTCGCGTAGCGTCAGGTCGGCGATGGTCACGTCCGAGGCGACAATCTGGAAGATCTCGGTGGTGATGTAGTTGCCATCCAGCACCACCTCCTCGCGATGGCCGCTGGCCGAGCGCACGGTGACGTCGGGCGCAGCGATGCGCAGATAGACGCCGTCCAGGTTGTAGACGCCGTCGGCGATGAGGATGACGTCGCCGGGCGAGGCGTTGTTCACTGCGTTTTCCAGCTCGGAGACGGTGGAGACGGTGATGGCTGGGCCGGTGGATGGGGCCAGGGCGGGGCAGAGGTCTTCGGTCTGGCCCGCGGGCGCCTGGGGGACGGGGCCGCCCTGTGCGGACGCGGGCGGCCCGGCCGCGATCAGGGACGCAAGCGCAAGGCCCGCTGCCAGCAGGACGTGACGCAAGGCGTTTTTCATCATCTCAATTGCTCCCGGGCGTGAGCGCGAAGTCGAACTCGCCCGTGCGGTTGGCGACTGAGAGGATGCCATCGGAGAGCACGTCTTCCACCAGGTAGAAGTAGTTGACCCCGGCGTCGCCCAGCGCCCCCGCGTCGTCGTATTGCCAGGGCGCGGCCTGCACCAACGCCCGGGGCGTGGGCCCGGAGGGGACGAAGTAGGGCTCTGTTCCCCGCCACACCCGGTACCAGCTCACGTCCCAATCGTGACTCCAGCTCAGGCGCAAGTCGGCGCTGTTGAGTTGGGCGATGGTGATGCTGGGCAGGAAGAGGGTGCTGCCGCCGTTGTAGACGCCCCAGGCGTTGTCGATGAAGTTGGTGGCGTTGCGGGCGTAGACGTCGGTGGAGTGGTAGTTGGCGTCATGATTGGGATGCGAGTCGCCGCTGTCGCCGCCGTATTCCTGGCGCAGCCGGTTGGGATGCGTGGGGTGAGTATCGTAATAGGTGAGTACGCTGAACCAGTCGAACACGGCTACGTTGTGCAGGTCGGGATGGGCTGAGTTGTAGCTGGCCAGCCAATCATATTTGAGCCAGTTGTTGAAGGTGCGGGCGCGATGGGCCTCGTCATCGTTGGTGGCGTCGGAGGGGGCGTAGTGGCGGGGCGGCGCGGTCACCGGGATGAACAGGATCTCGGGATGTGCAGCGAAAATGTCCTCCAACGGGTGATAGGTGTAGCCGTCCCGGGTGTAGGTGTTGCCCGGGCCGTCGGGATGGCGATAGACGGCCTTGTAGTTGGCCAGGGTTTTGCTGCTGCTGAAGGGGTCGCCCGGCTCTGTGCCGTCGCTGCTGATGTTGCTGTTGGGGTAGCAGCTTTTGAACATGATGATACGGTTGTATCCATCCTCGGCGCCGTGCGCTTTCACCCCGTTCAGGTAGTCGTTGAACCAGAGAATCCAATGGTTCATGTCGGTTTTGTCCCCGGGCGTTGGCGCCAACGAGTCGGGGCGACCGCTGTCGGGCGGCATGTCCGTGCCGTAGTAGATGTCGTTGCGTTCGTCGATGTAGTCTTTGGCGAGAAGGGCGTCATGCAGACCGTCGTTCAGCCAGTTTTGGCCACAGGAATGGTGGATGAAGATGAGGTCGTCGGTGGTGGCGTCCGGGCGGAGAGGTTGTTCTCCCGACTGGGCGCGTGCAGATAGGCCGCTCGTCGCAAGCAAGACGACGGCGGCCACGAGGGCAAGCAGCCGTTTCATGGCGGTTCCTCCATGCGAGTGAATCGGTGGCGGTAACTACTAAGGTATCCCGACCGTAACTGCTAAGGTATCGCCACCACTTTTTGCCACGAAGACACGAAGAAAAGCCAAGGCACGACGTATTTTCCTTGATTTTTCCTTCGTGTCTTCGAAAAACTTCGAGCCTTCGTGGCTTTTGGCGGCCTAAAGTCAAGTACGTTAGCAGTTACCGGTGGCGATACCCGAGTGTATCATAAAACCAGACGCATTGCCTGACGCTATCCGGACGGTTGCTGGTCTTTTGCCCTCTGCTCCGAAAATAGCGTTGTGTTGGTTTGCAAAAATGACTTGGAGCCCCCGCTGGGCGAGTTTGCCACGGGCGTAATCCGTAATCCGTAATCCGTGAGATCATTACGCATCACGCATTACGCATTACGTGCTTGGCTTCCCGCGCCGCCCTGGCCGCGGGGCGTTTTCATCGGTATCGGCGCGGGTTGGCCCGCCGTGGGACTGCTTTGAAAATAGATTTGGAGGACGCAGATGACGTAGATAGGAACGGATGAGCGCGGATAAAAAGAAAAATCTGTGAAAATCTTCTGCGAAAATCAGCGTCGCATCCGCGTTATCAGCGTTCTCATTTTCATCCGTATCGGCGAACTGCCGCTCGGACTGATTGATCCCAAAAGAAAACGCCCCTGCCTGGCCATGGCGGGGCGTGGGGGTCGTCCGTGGTTCTGATTTCTGAGCTTCTGTTCACATGGGCGGGGGCTCTTCGATGGGCGCGGGCTCGGGTTCTTCCTCCTCGTCGGCGCTGAGGAGATAGGCGAACAGCCTGGAGCCGTGCCGGTTCAGGTTTTGGATCATGCTGAGCAGGTCTTCGGGCGTGAGGTGAGGGCGGGGCTGCTCGCCCGGATGCTCCTGCACCCATTTCTGCAAGTCCGTGGCGTAACTGAAGATGGAGGCGAGGTCCATGGGATAACGGTCGGGATGGACCCCGATCCAGTTCACAGGCCCGATGCGGGAGGCGATTTTCTCCCACGCCAGGGCCAGAGGCAGATCGGGCGTTTTGGTAAAGTTCGCCAGCAGGGAGATGACCACGTCCAATCCTTTGGGGATCATGGGCGTCATGCGGGCGAAGAATTCCAGGCTGTCCTGGGTATTGAAAGGCATCCACAGGGGCAGCAGGTCGGCCCGCAGCGCCGCTGTGGGGTTGATCTGGCTGAAGCATTCCACCAACAGGCCGTTAACGGGCCGATCGTGCAATCGGCTCTCCCACAGATAGGCGGTGTAGGCCAGGGCGCTGAAGTCTTCGGGGTGGTAGCCGTGCAGCGCCCGGAATTCGTATTCATGCGCGTCGGCGAATTCCCTAACCGCCTCCCGGAAGGCCGGAGTGCTACCCCATTCTGACTCACGCGTCTCCACCAATTGGCCTTCGTAATGGGAAAGCCGCCAGCCGCCTCGATGGTCGCTCTTCTGCCCGGCCAGCCATTCGTCCAGCACGGGCGAGCCCTGGAGGTAGTCTTCAGGGCTGAAGCCGCCCAGGCCGCCCACCTGAAACCAGTGTCGGTCGCTGATCCGGTACTGGGGCCATGTGTATTCGTTATCGACATAAAATATGACGCCGCCGGGCGCGAGATGCCGCTGGATGAAGTTCTGATAGGCCGCGGGCAGCGATAGGAGTTTGAGGCGGATGTGGTTGACTTCCTCGACGAGGAAACGGTCGTGCACGGGGTCGTAGTGGTTGACGGCCAGCAAGTCGGGATTCTGCCGAAGGATCGGGTCGATGAGTTCGCTGCCGCGGCGTTCGTAGGCGGCGATGTCGTCGGGATGGGAATGGTGGGCGAAGCTGAGCAAGAAATAGCCGGGGAGGAAGGGAACGCTCAGGAGCGCGGCGAGATAGGCGACGCCACCATTGGGCGCGCCGATGAGGATGGCGGGATAGCCGATCTTGCCCTCGATGTGCTCATAGTGGGCTGCAGCCTGCCGCGCCAGGCCCTCGGTCTTCACATATCGGGCCAGGCTGGGGTCCAGCGCCCGTTGCTGCACCTCGCGGGCGATGAGCTTCTTGACCACGGATTCGGGCAGACGGGATGCGAATTGCGCCAGCCGTTTTTCGGTTGTCGTCCCCTGCTGCGGCACATGCCAGGCGTCTTTGAGCGCGGCGACGACCGCGCGCAACGTGGCCGCCGAACTGGATTCAGGCGCTTCCCGGATGCGTGAATAGGGCATATCGAACTCCCGACGATACGATGATGGTGGAATGGGTGGCGTCGTTGGGGAGATTATAACATAAAACAAGGGTTTGGAAAATCCACAAAAAAGAAACAGCCCCGCCGACGTCATTGTCGGAAGGGCTGTTGGGGAAGGGGGTTCAGTAATCAGTGAGCAGTGAGGGCTTTCGTCAAGGGCAATCCATGGTGGCGATGAAGGTGACTAGGGCGTCGATTTCATCCGGGGTGAAGAGGTCGCCGAAGTTCTGGGGCATGATGTTGGCGGGAAACCCTTCCTCCACGTCGGCGTTGGGGTCGAGGATGGATTCTCGCAGGAAGGCGAGGGTGATCGCGCCTTCCTGATATTCCTTGGCTGGGACGCACCATTCCGGGCCCAAGTCGCCCAAGGCACCCTCGATGCCGGCGATGGTGTGGCATTCTGCACAGCCGCCTTTCTGCACCAGCGCGGCCACTGTAGCCAGGTCGGGCTTTTCGGGCGGAGCCTCATCGCCCATGCCGGTTTGCCCGCTCTCGCCCGATGTTCCCATGCTTTCCTCGCCCGATCCCATCTCACTCAGGAGCGGGGGCGGGCCTTGGGGCGGGATGGGCGCGACGGGGAAGGAGAAGACGAAGTCGTTGGAGCGGACGGAGCCGTGGCAGGAGAGGCAGCCCGCGGGTTGGCCTGCGGCCTGGACGGAGCCATCGGGCCCGAACTTGGCCCAAAACCAGTCGCCTTCCCCGGGTGCGAAGCCCTTTTCCTTGACCATGACGGTGATGGCGGCCAGGGTTTTGTCGGGCTTGTAGTTTTCCTTGACGAGGATGCTGCCGTCGGGGAAATGGCCCGGTTTGGATTCGAGCGTGTTGAAAGCCTGCTCATTGAGGTAGGTGGTGAGCAACATACCGTGGGGGCCCTGCCCGGCGTAGAGTTCGCCCTTGCCGGGGATGAGGCTCCATTTGTCCTGATAGCTCTCCTTCTGGAGCATGGTCCACAGGTCCGCGGCCTTTTGTTTGACTTCATCGCTGGCTTCGACCTGGGGCGGGGGAACGGGGGCGACGGGGAAGGTGTAGATGTAGTCGTTGGTGCGGACCGCGCCGTGGCAAGAGACGCATCCGGCGGGAGAGCCTGCGGCCTGGACGGAGCCGTCAGGCCCGAACTTGGCGAAGAACCAGTCGTTGTGGTCGGGATCGAAGCCTTTCTTCTTCAACATGGCGGTGATGGCGGCCAGGGTTTTGTCGGGCTTGTAGTTTTCCTTGACGAGGATGCTGCCGTCGGGGAAATGGCCCGGTTTGGATTCGAGCGTGTTGAAAGCCTGCTCGTTGAGGTAGGTGGTGAGTAACATGCCGTGGGGGCCTTGTCCGGCGTAGAGTTCGCCTTTGCCGGGCACGAGGCTCCACGTTCCCTGATAATCCGCGCTCTGGATGGCGTCCCACAGGGCCGCGGCTTCTTTCTCCGCGGGGCTCATGGGCGCTTCGGTGGGCGCAGGGGTGTCAGTCGGGGGAACGGGGGTGTTGGTAGGTGGAACGGGCGTGTTTGTCGGCGGGATTGGGGTGTCTGTGGGTGGAATGGGCGTGTCCGTGGGTGGGATGGAGGTGTTGGTGGGTTGTTGGGCGGGCTCGGGTGTGGCCGCGCCGCCACATGCAGCGAGCAGTAGCGCCAAAATGAGCGCCATGATGAGAATCAGCAGGTGTTTTCGGTGCATAAACGCGTCTCCTTTAGCAGGGGGTGAAGGGTGGTTGCTTCACCTTAGCATGAGATGAGAGCGCGTCGAAGTAAGATTTTTTACGTAACTCCTCCCAAATGGGGTATAATCCTTGCCTGATGGATTTGAAGGACGTTCAGGCGAACTGGAACCGTTTCGGCGAGACCGATCCCTTCTGGGCCGTGTTGGCCTGGCCCGGCATGGAGGAGGGGCGGTGGGATGTCGACGCGTTCTTCGCCACCGGCCGCGAGGAGATCCATCAGGTGATGGCCTATGTGGCTGGCCTGGGCGTCGAGATCGGGCGTGACGCCGCCCTGGATTTCGGCTGCGGCGTGGGGCGTCTGACGCAGGCCCTGGCCCATTATTTCGATGAAGTCCATGGCGTCGATATCAGCGAGGCCATGCTTGACCTGGCCCGGGAGCTGAATCAGGCCGGCGACCGCTGTCATTATCACCTGAATCCACGCGACGATCTCTCCCTTTTCGCAGACGACGCCTTCGATTTCGTCTACTCGAACATTACCTTGCAGCACATGCCTCCCCGCTACGCCCGCGGCTACATGCTCGAATTCCTGCGGGTGCTCAAGCCCGGCGGGCTGGCGGTTTTTCAGATTCCCTCCCGCCCGCGCAGCGCCATGCAGCGCCTCTTGCAGCCCATCAAGCCCACCGCGGCCTGGCGCTGGTATCAGCGGTTGCGCTACGGCGATGCGCCTGTGATGAATATGTACGGCGTTCCCCGACAGGAGGTGGTGCGGCTGGTGGAGGAACACGGCGGGCGCATCATCGACGTTCAGCCCGATGACAACGCGGACGCGGCCTGGGAGAGCTTTCGCTATGCTGTGACCAAAAGTAACGATTAAGCTCGCGCCATCCCTATTTGCCACGAAGACGCGAAGAGAACGAAGGCGCGAAGCCTTTTCCTTGATAATTGACATTGATTACGCCTATGCATCCCACCCGAACCGTCAACTACTCCGTCCTCATGCCCGTGTACAACGAGGCCGCCACCCTGCGCGCCATCATCAACCAGGTGCGGCTGATGCACGACTTCGATCTGGAGATCCAGCCCATCTCCGGCGAGCCCCCGCGGGAGGTGGTGCACCTCCATCAGGAGATCATCGCCGTGGATGACGGGTCGAAGGATGACAGCCTGGAGATTTTGCGGGAGGCCGAGGCCGAGGGCATCCTCAAGGTGTTCGTCCACGAGAAGAATCAGGGCAA
Organism: Anaerolineae bacterium; assembly: GCA_026991225.1. Taxonomy (GTDB): domain Bacteria; phylum Chloroflexota; class Anaerolineae; order J102; family J102; genus M2005. The sequence goes on from JALXCB010000190.1 coordinate 6,795, forward strand.
GGGCGCGGCCATCCGCACGGCCATCCAGCACGCCACGGGCGAGATTCTGCTGATTCAGGACGCAGACCTGGAATACGACCCGCGCGACTATCCCCTCCTTCTGCAGCCCATCCTGGAGGGGCGGACGAAGGTGGTGTATGGGTCCCGGTTCCTGGGCGGGCCGCGCAAGGCCATGCTTTTCCGCCACATGCTGGGCAACAAATTCCTGACGCTGCTCACCAACTTGCTTTACGATTCCATCCTCACCGACATGGAGACCTGCTACAAGGTCTTCCGCAAGGAGGTGCTGGAGGGCGTGCCTCTCCGCGCCCGCCGCTTCGAGCTGGAGCCGGAGATCACGGCCAAAATCCTGAAGCGGGGCTACCGCATTTACGAGGTGCCCATCAGCTATACGGGCCGGGAGTATGAGGAGGGGAAGAATATCACCTGGCGGGATGCGTTCCCCGCCATTTGGGCGCTGCTGAAGTATCGGTTCGTGGATTAGCGGCATGGAGCGCGGGTATTTTGGATGATGGATTGGCTTCCTGGCTTGCTTCTGATTGCGTTGGCGGCCGGTCTGGCGGGGTTGTGGATGGCTTGTCGGCGGAGGCGGGAGCGGGTGCAGCGGTTGTGGGGCGAACTAGCGGAAGCTCGGCAGGCGCGTGACGCGCTGGCCCGTTATCTGGACGCGGTGGGGATGAGCGCCCGCGCGGGCATCTTGCTGGTGGATGAGAGCGGAGCCCTGGTTTGGGTGAGCGACAGCGCCCGGGCGTGGCTGCCCACCGACAGCTCGGGGGAGTACCTCACGCTGAAGCAGCTGCCCATGGCCGCGTCGCTGATTCCCCTGGTGCAGCGGGCGTTTCGCGAGGGGCGGGAGCAGATCCGCCAGTTTCAGATTGAGGATCAGGTGTTTTGGGCGCGGGCGCTGCCCGTGGAGGGCGCGCCTGGTCTGGCGGCCCTGACGGTGGAGGATGTGACCGAGCTTCAGCGTTTGGGCCGGGCCCGCCGCGATTTCGTGGCCAATATCTCCCACGACCTGCGCACGCCCATCACCACCATCCAGCTCCTGGTGGAGACCTTGCGGATGGGTGCCGTGGACAAGCCCAAGAAAGCGGCCAAATTGCTGGACAGCATCGCGGATCAAACCCTGACGTTGCAGCAGATGGCGCAGGAGCTGATGGACCTGAGCATGATCGAGTCGGGCCGTCTGCCCCTGCGCCTGGCGCCCACGCCCCTGGCCGCCATCATCGAACCCCCAGTCTCCCGCCTGGAAACCCAACTGGAGCACAAATCCCTGCAACTCGTCCGGGAATATGATCCCGACCTGCACGCGCTGGCGGATGAGGAGACGGTGCAGCGGGTGATCCAGAATCTCCTGCACAACGCCATCAAGTTCACGCCCGAAGGGGGAGCCATCGTCATTGGGGCCCGGCCCGAGGGGGATGAGATGTTGTTCTATCTGCGGGATTCGGGGCCCGGCATCCCGCCCGAGCATCTCGACCGCATCTTCGAGCGCTTCTACAAGACCGATCCCGCCCGCGCGGGCGGCGGTTCGGGTTTGGGCCTGGCCATCGCCAAGCATATCGTGGAGGGGCATGGGGGGCGCATTTGGGCGGAGAGCAGGCCGGGCGAGGGCGCGACGTTTTATTTCACGCTGCTACGGAGGTAGTTGGGCAGGCGGTCGGGGCAGTCGTCTGGTCGCTCAGTCGCTCAGTCGCGCGGTCGCGCGGTCGGCTGGTCGGAGGGCGGGGCGTCGGCAAAGTCTTTGCTCTCAAAAATCAAATGCACTACAATAGCATCATGACCCATCGCATCAACTATCGCTTTCTCATCCTGGCCTTGCTGTGGATGGCCGTCATCTTCTGGTTTTCGAGCCAGCCCAAACTGTTTTATCTGCCCGAAAGCTGGATGGATGTCATCTTCAAAAAGAGCGCCCACGCCTTCGCCTATGGCGTGTTGTGGACGCTGTGGTGGCTGGCCACTGGGCGCAGGGCGCTGCTGGCCCTGGCTCTCACTGTGGCCTACGCCATCAGCGATGAATGGCATCAGACCTTTGTGCCTGGCCGGCATGGGCAATGGTTCGACGTGGGTGTCGATACGCTTGGCGCGCTGCTGGCCATGCCCCTGGCCCGCTCGCATTGGGGGCGCCGCCTGCTTACCCATCTTCCCTCATCCTGACGTTTTCGCTTTGGAGGCGAACCATGAATTCATCGAAACGCGTGCTCGGCGTCATCGGGAGCAGCCTGCTCATTGCCGTGGCCGTCCTGTTTATCCTGTTCAGCATCAGCGGCATCGCCGGGACCTGGTATGTGAACCGGGTGTTGGTCAATGTCACGAATCAAGTGTTTACTGTGGTCGAAAGCGGGGTTTCCGTGGCGAATTCGGGGGTGACCGCGGCATTGAACAAGGTGAAAGAGGCCCGTTCGGAACTGGCTCAAACCGAACAGGATATCAACACCTTGGGAACGAATCTCAAGGAAAACCATCCCGCGCTGGTGGCCCTCAGCGAGCGGCTGGACACTCGGCTGGCTCCGACGGTGGACAAGATCCAATCGGTGCTGGAGCCGGTGCAGGAAGGCTTGGCGGGCATGGACGCCGTGTTGACGGTGGCCAACAGCCTCCCCTATTTCCAGGAGAAAGCGCCCGGCTTGCAAGAGTTGCAGGACTCTTTGCAAAATCTCACCAGCCTGCAGGCGGATGTGCAGCAATTGCGCACGACGCTGCGGGCTGCGGCCGAGGGCAAAGCGGACGCGTTGACCGATGAGACCACGGCCCTGCTGCTTCAGCTCGTGCAGCGGGCCGATGATCGTCTGGCCCGGACGCAGGACAATCTGCAAACTTTGCTCGACAAGATCGCCGAACTGCAAAATCGGATCGCCAAAAAACGCACCGAAATCCTGTTCATGCTCAACATGGCGGCCCTGCTGCTCACCCTCCTCTATTTGTGGATAATCTACTCTCAGGTTGTGGTCATTCGCGTGCAGGTGGGGAAGATTCGTAACGCCCGGAAGGCCGAGGAGCCGCCTTCCCCGCCCGATGAGGCGCCTCTTGTGCTGGATGCGCAGACCGAGGATGTCATGTCCGCCCAATACAGGGCCGTGGCATCGGGCGAGCAGGAAAATCTCCCCACCAATACTCTGGAAGAGGACGCACCGTCGTCGCCCTAGAGGCTGTTCCGAAAATAGCGCGGTAAACCAGAAAACCCGTAGACCGGTAGACCAGTAGACCGAAAAGATGGCCCGGTTTCCCTGGCTTTACGGGTCTACGGGGGTACGCACCCCGTCATTTTCATCGGTGTCGGCGCGTTGTCACGCGTGGCGCCTGTTATGTTATCCGCGGCGAATTGAGCCGCACATGCTGCAACACATAGCGTGTAATCAACGGGAAGTTCGTGGCAAACCTTAACGATTTCGCGCCAGCTTGCGCCCCTCCCGGGCCATGCGTTGCAGCTTCGCCGCGGTCTCGGCCGGCGTCTTGCCCGCCACCCGCTGCACCACGCAGCCCGCGGCCCGCAGCCGGGCCTCCACGTCGGGCCCCACGCCCGCGGGCCCGCCCACGATGGTCACCAGCTCGGCCAGCCGGGCCGACTTCTCCGAGAACCCGGCCACCGCGTCGAACCGGGCCACGTACTCGCCCGCGGCCGCCCAATCCTCCTCAGCCCAGCCATCCTCATGCTTCCAGAACAGCACATAGTGGGGCAGGGCCTTGGCCGCCACCTCCTTGCCGCCCGTGCGCACCTCCTCCACCCCCTTCAGTAGCAAATCTTTCCAGCGCTTGCCTGCATCCCACTGATAGCCGGGGCAGGCCGTGGCGTTGCGGGGAAATTCCTTGTGCCCCAGCACGTTCTCGATGGGGATGTTCAGCTCCTGCATGAGCCAGGCGATGAGCCAGGCCGCGGCGTCCAGTTGGGGAGCGGGCGGCGCGGTCTGGTTGAAGTTCCCGGCCAGACAGACGCCCACGGTGTAGCTGTTGTTTTTGTAGACATGCCAGGAGATGCGATCCAGGTCTTGGGTGTGGTAGATGGTCCCATCCGGCCCGATGTAGAAATGATAGCCCATGCCGGGCCACTCGTGGGATTTGCTGTACACGTGATAGGCGGCGATGCGTTCGGGCGGGATGTCTGCGGGCGCGGCGCTGTGGTGCACGGCGATGTGGGTGATGTCACTCAACTCCCGGCGCTCATACTCCGCATCCACCCGTTGGGGCAGATCGTCTACGATCTCCAGCATGGGCGGCTTGGGAACGTCGGCCTTTCCGCCTGCGGTCAGGAACTCATCGCTGAAAGAGGGACTGAGGTCGGGCACGGCCCCGCCGGCCAGGGTGAAATCATAGACCGGGGGACTTTTCTCCAGCCCCAGAAACCGGCGCTTGAGCTGCTGGTTTTCCGCTTTCAGATGCTGGATGTATCGCCAGAGCGCGCTGGTCGCCTCGCCCTGACCGCTGAGCTTCACCTGGATGGGGATGCGGGCGGGCTTGCTCTTCTGTTCCTCGAACCAGGTGACGCCCTCGTGCACCATGTCCAGGTAGACGTAGAAAGACCCAGGCGCGCTTGGCAACCCCACGGCCACGTCCGCTTCCACCCAGTCGCCCGGCTCCACGTTATGGGGCAGGGTGGTTCGAAAGTCGGGCGCGAGCACGATGTCGCCGTTTTTGTCCTTCCAGTGATAGCCCACATGGAAGGGATTGCGTACGCCCCGCTTCCACGTTTTGCTGCCGATATTGCGGATGGCGACGCTGATGGTGACGGTCTCGCCCACCGAGCCGAACTCGGGCGCGGCCAGCACCTGGAATTGGGCTCGATAGGGCGGCGCTTTCTCCTGATATGCGTCCCAACGATAGCGGTGGGCCATGCTCTCGCGGAAATCCTCGATGACGCCCTCCTTGCCCTCGATGTACCACTGGTCGCTTTTGGACCAGCGGTAGAGGACCAGCGCCCGGATGGGGCGGAAGGGGTGGCGCTTGTTCCAGTAGTCGATCTCCCCATACGCCCGCTTCACCCAGCCGTTGTTCTCATTCTTCCAGGGCTCGTTCTGGTCCGTCTCGGTGATGTACACGGGCAGGTGCTGCATGTCCCAGGGGATGGCGGCCATGAAATCCTGATAGGCCCGGAATTCGTACCGCCGCCACTGGAAGGGAGGCTGCATCCGGGTCTCCGCGTCGATGAGATTGGGATCGGCCCCGTGGGTGTACGCGTGCAGGGTGATGCCGTCGCAGTTGTCCGCGCCGATGTGGCGTAGCATGTGGCGGAAGTAGGTGATCCAGTCGCCGCGGGGATTGCCCGGATAGGTGCAGAGCGCGTTCCAGGGGGCGACGGCCGCGGCGAGCACGAGATCATCCTCATGTCCCGGCACGCTGTGGATGGCCTCGCGGGCCAGCAGGTAGGCTTTCGCATAGCGTTCGGGCGTGATCTTCTCACCGATGTCCTCGGGCGAGATGGGTTGGGTCGTGTTCCAATCCCAATTGGCGCCGGGCCATTCGATGGGATGGTTGGGCTCGTTACCGATGATCCAGATATGCGCGCCGGTGGAGGCCGCCACGAAGTTGGCGCAGCGTTTGGCGAAGGAAGCGTGGTATTTTTCGAAGGGAATCGTGCCCACGCCCCCATAGCCCGCGTTGAGCCGCACCATGACGCCCAGGTTGTAGTGGGAGAGATGTGTGTAGTCCCGACCTCGTTTGTTCTCTGGATTGAACCCGATGGCCTCCGTCACCAGCACCCAGCCGGGCGTTCCCATCTCGATCATGTGCTGTTCGCCGCCCGGATCGTGCAGGCCATACAGGTAGGGGGATTCGAATGCGCGTTTTTGGATCATGGCGGGGGACGTGGGGAAAGTGAGCAGGATTCAGTGTTCAGTCATCAGTGGGGGAGGCAATGCGCTGAGATGATTATACACCGGGCGCGGGGTTCTGTCTAACGTCGCATCTCGCTGGCAAGATGTGTTGGGAATCTCATGCCAGGCGTTGTATAATTTCAGTATGCCGCATCAAAGCCTCGCCGCCCAACGCGAACAATATGTTCGGGATCTGCATGAGACCCTGGAACATATCGTCGCAACGCTTTCACAGAAGCCGGAAGTCCATCGCATCCTCCTCTTCGGCTCCTACGCCCGCGGTCGCCGCGATCTCTTCACTGATCTGGATTTGATCGTGATCATGGATTCGTCACTCGATTTTTTGACTCGCACCGGGCAACTCTATCGGGAATTGCATACGCCCGTTGATATGGACCTGTTTGTCTACACGCCCGACGAATTCGAACGCATCAAGCATCGCGGTTTCATCAAACAAGCCCTCCGCGAGGGGAAGGTGCTCTATGAGAAATAAACCGCAGCAGGAGGGGTTGCGTTGGCTCAGGCAGGCGGAAGAGGATATGCGCTGGACCCGTCGTCTGGCGGAAGAAGGCGCTTATCACCTTGCCTGTTTCCTGGCGCAACAGGTCACGGAGAAGGCGCTCAAGGCGTTCCTCTATGCTCAGGGAGAGGAGATCGTCTTGGGCCATTCTGTGGAGCGTTTGGTTCAGTCGGCTGCGGCCTATGAGCCTGCATTTCTTCCTCGCGGCGAACGCTGGTTCATTCTGGATAGTTATTACATTACCGCACGTTATCCCAATGGCCTGCCTGATGGCATTCCCGCCGACATATTTACACAGGAAACGGCGGAACACGCTGTTTCTATTGCAGAAGACGCTTACCGATTCGTTGCATCCCTTATCACAGAAGCTGATTGACAAGACGCCCACAATGACCATGACAACGCCACTCATCGCCGACACACCCCTTGCTGAGACCGCCGCCGCCCTGCGCAGCGGTCGGTTGGATTTGTTCGAGTATCTGGACGCGCTCTTCGCCCGCATGGACGTGGTGGAGCCGAAGGTGCGGGCCTTCGTGGAAGAGCCCGACCGCAAGGCCCGCGTCCTGGCCGACGCCCGCGCCCTGCTAGACGCTTATCCCGAGCCCGGTCAACGCCCGCCTCTGTTCGGCGTGCCCATCGGTGTCAAGGATATCTTCCACGCGGCCGGGCTGCCCACCCGCGCCGGCTCCAACCTGCCGCCCGAGGCGCTCACAGGCGAGGAGGCCGCGGTGCTGCGCATGTTCAAAGCCGCGGGCGCGCTGGTCATGGGCAAAACCGTGACCACCGAGTTCGCCTACTTCGAGCCCGGCCCCACCCGCAACCCCCACAACCTAGCGCACACCCCCGGCGGCTCCAGCAGCGGCTCTGCGGCCGCGGTGGCCGCGGGCGAGGTTCCCCTAGCCATCGGCACCCAGACCATCGGCTCGGTCATCCGCCCCGCCGCGTTCTGCGGCATCGTCGGCTACAAACCCAGCTACAACCGCATCGATCCCGACGGTCTCATCTTCTTCTCCCCCTCGGCCGATCATGTGGGCCTGTTCACGCAGGATGTGGCGGGCATGCGCCTGGCCGCGGCCCAGGTGTGCGCGGCTTGGGATACGTTCGCCGAGCCGGTGCGCAAGCCCGTGTTCGGGATTCCGGTCGGGCCGTATCTGGAGCAGGCCAGCGAGGAGGGCCTAGCCGCATTCAAGACCCAGGCGGATCGATTGCGCGAGGCGGGTTACGACGTGCGCGAGGTCCCCATGTTCCAGAATATCGCCGAGATCAACCGCATCCACCGCCAGCTCATCGCGGCCGAGTTCGCGCAGCAGCACGCCCGCTGGTTCGAAACCTACCGCGACCTCTACCGCCCCCGCACGGCCGCGCTCATCCTGGAGGGGCGGGAAGTCCCCGACGAGGTCGTCGAGGAGGCCCGGGACCTGCAAAAGCTGCTGCGGGAGGAGGTCGTGCATATCATGGATGTGCACGATATCGACCTGTGGATCGCGCCCGCCGCGCCCGGCCCCGCGCCCGAGGGCCTGAACAGCACCGGCGATCCCATCATGAACCTGCCCTGGACCTTCCTGGGCCTGCCCGCGGTGACCGTGCCTGCGGGAACCGTGGCCAACGGCCTGCCTTTGGGCTTGCAGATGGTGGGCGCGTGGATGATGGATGAGGAGATGCTGGCCTGGGCCGAGCCGGTGCAGGCGTTGTTTAAATCATAAGTGGCATTGCTTGCCAATGTATCGTAGAGCCAGGGTTGGACGATATAGCCGCCGCCGTGAAACGTGATGCGTAAAACGTGAGGGCGTTACGCATCACGTTTCACGCATCACAATGAGAAAACGGTCCCGGCCCGCGAGATCGCGCAGAATTTGCACCTGGGCCTGAGGGAAGGCGTGGCGGGCGAGGGTCGCGGCCGCTTCCCCCTGATCGCACCCCATCTCCAGCAGGATGCGGCCGCCCGGGCGGAGATGACGGGGGGCCTGCTCCAGCAATCGGGCGATGTGATCCAGGCCCGTCTCTCCACTGAACAGGGCCGCGGGCGGCTCATATGCGGCCACCTCGGGCATGAGCGACGCGCGATCCCCTTCGGGGATGTAGGGCAGGTTGGCCAGGAGGATGTCGACTGGCTCGGGCAGAGGGGCCAGCAGGTCGCCCAGGAGGAAGATGACGCGGTGGGCCAATCCCAGACGACGCGCGTTTTCCCGAGCCACGGCCAGCGCCTCCGGGCTGACGTCGGTGGCGTAGACGCGGGCTTCGGGCCCGTGTTTGGCCACGGCCAGGGCGATGGCTCCGCTGCCCGTCCCCACGTCCACCACGACCGCGCGGGGCTGCTCCCTCAGCCAGGCCAACGCCCGCTCCACCAGCTCCTCGGTCTCGGGCCGGGGGATGAGCACGGCGGGGGTGACCGCGAGCTGGAGGTCGTAGAACCAGCGTCGGCCCGTGATGTAAGCCAGGGGCTCCCGAGCCAGACGCCGGGCCAGCAGCGCCCGGAAGGAGGTCGCCTGCTCGGGCGTGAGGCGATGTTCGGGATGGGCCATGAGCCAGCTCCGGCCCACGTCCAGCGCGTGGGCCAGTAGCAGCTCCGCGTCCAGTTCGGGCGTGTCCACCCCGGCCCGGATGAGCTCCCCCATCGCTTCCCGCAAGAGATGTTGCACCGTCATCGGTCTTGAAAAAAGATTGGAGGATACGGATGGGAAAGAGTAATCAGTAATCAGTGATCAGTAATCAGTAATGGCTCGCCTGAAAAAAAGCCAAATTCACTGCAGAGTGCGCTGAGAGCGCAGAGAAAACCAGAAAGTTCGACCGGAAAACAGACTCGAAACTATGACTTTTCCTCTGTGTCCTCTGCGTTCTCTGCGGTTGAAAAACCTTTTTGCAGTGAAGCCAGTAATCAGTGATCAGTGGTTCGGCAGAGTCCCGGATACTGAACACCGAAAACTGAACACTGGAATCACTCCATCCGGGCGATGTGGTCGAAGGATTCCCGCACCCGGCGGTAGGCCGCGTCCAGCTCGTCGGCCTTGTTGGCCGCGTTGCGGAAGTGGGTTTGGTAGAAGACGCGCCAGGCCTGATCCACGGCGTCGAAGCGGCGGGCCAGCTCCAGCAGGTCGTTGCGCACCTGTTCCGCCTGCTCCGACAGGCGGCGGGCGTGGACGCCGGCCCGGATGAGTTCGATCTTGTGGGCCAGGGTCAGGGGCGATACCACCTGCACCCCGCGGCGTCCATAATCCCGCAGCAGTTCATAGGCCTGCGTGGTCAGGAAGTAGTAGACGCCTTCGGAGGGGATGAAGACGAACGCGAATTCCTCCGTGCCCAGGTCGGGCCGAATGTAGGCGGAGCGCACTTTCTCCAGATGCCCTTGCACGTCGCTGAGGAAGCGGCGTTTGAACTGGGCTCGCACCTTGGGATCCCGGGCCTCGCGCATACGACGGTAGTTGTCCAACGGGAATTTGGAATCGATGATGATGAAGCCGTTGGCGGTCTTGATGAAGGCGTCCGGGGTTTCGCCGTTGAAGAGACGGCGACGAATGCCGTACATGTCGGGGGGAAGCTGGTCGGCCAGGATCTGTTCCAGCGCGATCTCGCCCAATGCGCCCCGTTCGGTGGGCACGCGCAACATGCGGTCCAGGGCGCGGTAATCGTGGCGGATGTCCCGGGCGTAGGTCTCCAACCGCCCGACGGTCTGGTCCAGGCCCGATTGTTGCATGGCCTTGACCACAGCCACTTCCACGGTCTCCGGTTCGATTTTGCCCCGGCTGTACACCAGATAGATGAGCGCCGCCAGCATCACGATGACGACGCCGAGGAGAAGTGCGATGAATTGCGTCATGGGGGAACCTCCTGGGGAATGGGAGGGGCGGTTAGTAATCAGTAATCAGTGAGCAGTAATCAGTAATGGCTCGCCTGAAAAAAGCCAAATTCACCGCAGAGTGCGCTGAGAGCGCAGAGAAAACCAGAAAGTTCGACCGGAAAACAGACTCGAAACTATGATTTTTCCTCTGTGTCCTCTGCGTTCTCTGCGGTTGAAAAATCTTTTTGCAGTGAAGCCAGTAATCAGTAGTAATCAGTTGGGTTGGACACAGTGCGGACTGATTGGTGATTACTAATCACTGACGGCTTGCCTGAAGGCGTTCGGTCTGGTCGGCCAGGGCGAGTTCATCGATGAAGTCGTCGATGTCTCCGTCCAGGAACGCGGGCAGATTGTATGTGCTCTTGCCGATGCGATGGTCAGTGACCCGGTTTTGGGGGAAATTGTAGGTGCGGATCTTCTCGCTGCGATCGCCGCCGCCGAGCTGGGAGCGCCGCTCCGCGCCCATCTCTTCCTGCCGACGCCGCACCTCCATGTCGTAGAGCCGGGCCCGGAGGATGGACATGGCCTTGATGCGGTTCTGGAGCTGGCTTTTCTCGTCCTGGCAGCTTACCACCAGGCCCGTAGGCAGATGGGTGATGCGCACGGCGCTGTCGGTGGTGTTCACACTTTGGCCGCCCGGGCCGCTGGAGCGGAAGATGTCAATGCGCAGGTCTTTGGGATCGATGTCGATCTCCACCTCCTCGGCCTCGGGCAGGACGGCGACGGTGGCGGTGGAGGTGTGGATGCGGCCCTGGGATTCGGTGACGGGCACGCGCTGCACCCGATGCACGCCCGATTCATATTTCAGGCGGCTGTATGCGCCCTCGCCTTTGATGAGGAAGATGATCTCCTTGTAACCGCCGATGCCGCTGCGATTGCTGGAGAGCACCTCCACCTTCCATCCATGGCGTTCGGCGTAGCGGGCGTACATACGGAAGAGGTCCGCAGCGAAGAGCGCGGCCTCATCCCCGCCCGCCGCGGCCCGGATCTCCATGATCACGTTCTTCTTGTCGCGCGGGTCTTTGGGGATGAGCAGTTTTTTCAATTCCTCTTCCAGCGCCTCTTGCTGCTCCTTCAGGTCTTTCAGCTCAGCCTCGGCCAGCTCCCGCATGTCGGGGTCTTCCTCGATCTCGATCAATTCCCGGGCTTCGTCGATCTCCTGCAACACCCGTTTGTACTGGCGATAGGTTTCGACGATCTCCCGCAATTCCGCCTGTTCCTGCGCGATCTTGCCCGCGCGCTGATAATTGGCCGCGACCGCAGGGTCGGCCAGTTGTCGTTCCAGTTCCTCGTAACGCTTTTCGATCTGGTTGAGCTTTTCTAACATGGGCTATGGATTTCCTGTTTTTGTCAGGCTTTGCCAGACGCGATCCAGGAAGGTTACTGAAAGCCAGATATCTGATCGAGATTTCAGCGTCTCAAAAATAAGCGAGACTTCATCGAATGAAAGTATGTCATGACGATATGCAGAAACAATCATGCCGACACTTCCTTTGACATGTAATCCAAGCTTGGCCGCAGACTCTCGCGCCAATCGATCATCTAAAAGCGCCAGAATGGGACAATCGCTTCATCGTAAAGCTGAGGAAGTAAATGCAAAAGATTCAGTTTGCCTAGCACTATCAGCGGTCCGGCATTGACGACAGCGATCATGCCATTTCTTCCTCGATCATGGAGTCAGACCACTTGGGTTGAATTCCCTTGGCTCGAGCCTCTTGAATCATTTCTTGCAATGGCAGATCAGCCAATTCAGCCGCACGCGCCAGCGTGACCACGCCCTGCTCATACAGAAGAAGCGCCTCTTGCACCCGAAGTTGGCGTAGCCCCAAGCGCAAGATTTCAGGCACAATCTCGGTGCGATCGGCCAATTGATCGGCGAGATCGGTTGGAATTTCGATGATCACTTTTTCCGGCATGGCGCTTACTCAGCTTGTTCCAGCCAAACGGGGAGATTGCCCAGGGCGATGACTTCCTCCCAGTCGGGATTGTCGCCCTCGGTCATGATGGCGGCGGCGCCGATGACCTGGCCGCCCGCTTTCTCGATGAGTTTCTTCGCGCCCTGGTAGGTGCTGCCTGTGGAGATGACGTCATCTACAAACAGGACGTTTTTGCCCTGGACGCGGGCGATGTCCCGGCCGTCCATCCACAGGGTTTGGGGCTTGCCCGTGGTGATGCTGATGACCTCGGCGCTGATGGCCCCGGTCATGTAGGGTTTGCGGCTTTTGCGCAGCACCGCGTAGGGCAGGCCGTTCTTGACGGACATGGCGTAGGCCAGGGGGATGCTTTTCGCCTCGGCGGTGACCAGCATCTCCGCTTCGGGGGGGATGCGCTCCACCAGGGCCTGGGCTACGGCCTCGGTCAGTTCGGTGTCGCCCAGGATGTTGAGGATGGCGATGACCACGCCGGGCGCGATCTCGACGCGGGGGAGCTGGCGGACGACGCCCGCGAGTTCGACGGTGTAGGGGGTGAGGAGTTCGGGTGGGACCATTGTCAGTATTCAGTGTGCAGTAATCAGTTTGGAGTTCGTTTTTGGTAACTGCCAAGGTCTCGCCATCGCTTTTTGCCACGAAGACACGAGGAAGGCGAAGGTGCGAAGCCTTTTTATTCATTCCTTCGTGTCTTTGTAAAACTTCGAGCCTTCGTGGCTTCTTGTGGCCTAAAATCAAGTGCGTTAGCAGTTACTCGGTTTGATGGTTTGATTTTAGCACAGGGGGAGGATTCAAGCATAGCGCAGGCGGGGGAGGGC
>JALXCB010000190.1:19712-33360 GCA_026991225.1 Anaerolineae bacterium
GGGGCGGCGGCGGGGGGAGGGCGGCGGGCAGGAAAGGCGCTCATGGCGATGGCGTGGGTTGGGGTTTTTGCAACAGGTTGGCCAGCCGCACCTTGGCGAAGGCTTCGGTCTGATAGTCCTTCGCGGCGTTGGCTTTGTCCGCCGCGGTCTGGTACATGGTCATGGCCTGGCGCACGTCCCCTTGGGCCTCGTAGGCCATGCCCGCGATGAGATAGCCCTGGGGATTGGCCGGGTCTTCGTCGATGGCTTGCAGGGCCAGGGCCAGGGCTTTGTCCACAGCCCCGGCCGCGAGGTAGGATTGGGCCAGGTTGGAATGGACGATGCCGGGAGGATAGCGGGCGCTGAGCTGAGCGATGACGGCCGCGGCCTGCTGCGGCTGGCCGGTCAGGTCGTAGAGCGCGGCCAGCAGGGAGAGGATGTCGGGATCGTCGGGGGTGTAAATGCGGGCCGCCTCCAGCTCGGCGAGGGCGGCGGACAGGTTTCCCTGGAGGACGAAATCTTCGGCCTTGAGTTTGTGGTCGTAGGCCGCGGAGACGTTTTCGTCCACCGGAAAGAGCTTCTGGAAGGCGACGACGCCGCCGGTGATGAGGAGGATGATGCCGGCCAGGACTGCCAGGGTGACGAGCAGGCGCTTGCGTTTGGCTGCGGCCCGGCGCTCATCCATCCACCACCACCAGCGGGTTTGCGGGTCGGGGGGCTGGGGCAGGGCCTGGCGCAGGCGCTTGAGCCCGCCCAGGGGGCGCAGCCCCGCGAGGATGTCCGCTTCGTGTCGACGCGCGGCCCCCTGCACTTCCTGCCACCGGGTTCGCTCGGGGCGCAGGTCCACGCCCTGGGCCTCCAGCGCCGGGAAGAGCTCCTGAATGCGGTCCAGAGCGTAGAGCATGTCCAGCAGGGCTTCGGGCGGGGCGGACGGGCTGTCGACCGCGGTCTTGTAGCTGGCGTCCAGCAGGTCGCGCAGTTCGTCGGCGGGGGTGCGGGTTTGTTTGGGGATGGCTCGGGCCATGATGATGCGCTGGATCGGATGACGTTTGACGCTGATTGTCGGGGAGAGGTTGGAGGGGGCCATCGCGGCCAGAGCGGCGCGGGAAGCCAATCCCGTAATGCGTAATGCGTAATGACCTCACGGATGACGGATTACGCATCACGTCCGTAGCAGACTCGCTCGACGTGGGCTTGGAGTTGCTTTTGCAAACCAACGCAACGCTATTTTCGGAACAGATCATATCAGGTGTTGGGGGAAAGGGGAAAAACTGGTACAATCCCCGCATGTCATCGCTCGATGTGGACGTGATCATCGTGGGAGGCGGGCCCGCGGGCCTCTCCACCGCGCTGCATCTGGTGCAGCAAGACGCCCGCTGGGGCGAACGCGTGTGGGTGCTGGAGAAGGCGACCTATCCCAGAGAGAAGTTGTGCGGCGGGGGCATTACCTTGCCCGGTCTGGCGCTGCTGTCGGGATTGGGCCTGGAATTGGACGGGCCGCATGCGCCCGTGCACGAAGTCAGGTTTCGGTATCACGATTGGGTCTACAAGCTGGAAAGCGAGCCCGCGTTCGTGGTGGTGCACCGCCGGGAATTCGACGCCTGGCTGGCGGTACAGGCCCGGAGCCGCGGCGTGAGGATACGGGAGGGGGAGGCGGTGATAGCTGTGGCCGTGGAGGAGGATGGCGTGCGGGTGGAAACGTCGCGAGGAGCGTATCGAGCGCGGGCGCTGGTGGCGGCGGATGGTTCCAATAGCGTTGTGCGGCGGCTGCTCAAGTGGGGTAAGGGCGGCAAGGCCCGATTGTTGGAAGTGCTGACTCCGGGCGACGCCGCCAGCGACTATTTCACTCACGGGGTGGCCGAGTTCGATTGGTCGGGGCTGGACGCGGGGTTGCAAGGCTACGCCTGGGCATTTCCGAGCCTGGTGGATGGTCGGGCGATGATGAACCTCGGGGTGTTCGACAGTCGGTTTTATCCTGAGCGTCCCAGGGCGTCCCTGCTCGACTTGCTGGCCCGAACGCTGGCTGAGCGCAGGCTCTCTTTGGCTGATGTTCAGTTGAAAGGGTATCCCATCCACTGGCTGCAACCCGCCACGCCCCCGGCCCGACCGCGCGTCCTGCTGGCGGGGGACGCCGCGGGTGTGGATCCGCTGTTGGGCGAGGGCATCGCCTTCGCTTTGGGCTACGGGCAGGCCGCGGCCGCGGCCCTGGCCCACGCCTTCGCCGCCGGGGATTTCCGCTTCGCTGATTACGAGGCGCTCGTCGCCAGACATTGGCTGTTGCGTCAGTTGCGGGTGCGACGGCTGGGCGCGGCCATTCTCTTTCGCAGCGTCCATCATCCGTGGCTGGCGCGGGCGATTTGGCGCAGCGCGCCGTTCCTCTTCCGCGTTCTGGTCGCTATCCTGCCGCAGCACTTCCCGCTGACGAAGCGGCGGATGACGCGCATGGCGTAATCCGCCGTCTCAGGCGGCGGGCGTGGCGCTTTCGGTGATGAATGTCAGCAAGCGGGCGCGCAGTTTCGCCAGGGAGGAGGGATGGATGTACATCATGTGCCCGGCTTCATACCAGGACGCATGGATATTTTCCCGCAGTTCAGGTTCCAGGCCCAGATGGTCGATGGTGTAGCGAGTGGCGAAGTAGGGCGTGGCCAGATCATAGTAACCGTTGGCGATGAAGACTTGAAGCTGGGGGTTCTGGCTGATGGTTTTGCGCAGATCGTCGCTGACGTCGAGGAATTTATTTTTGGCTCCGAAATCCCAGTTTGGGTAAAGGCGGGCCAGCACGTGGTACTTCTCATCCATCGCGAAGCCCAACTCCCGGCGCACGTAATCGTTGAACGCGGCGGTGTAGAGCGCGGCCAGTTGGGGGAAGGTGGGGTCGTACTCGAAGCGCTCGCCCGCGGCGTCCCGATCGAGGCCCTTGTAACGGCTGTCCAGGCGCCCGACGGTGCGGCGCTGGTCGCGCAGCAGGGCCTTGGTGAAGCGGAAAATCTCGATGCGGAGGTTGGTCTGGAGGATGTAGTCGGGGGAAAGGCCCGTGAATTGGGCCAGCTTCTCTACAATGGCCAGGCGCTCGCTGTGGGGCAGGGCGTCCCCGCGGAAGAGCGCAGGCAGGTAGGCCTCCTGGACGAAGGTCTCGACACGGGCCAGCAGTGTTTCCAGAGGCAGGGATTGCAGCTCTTCGGGCAGGCGGCCATGATACCAGGCGGTGGCCGCGTAGGTGGGAAGATAGAGCAGGTAGGGCAGGTCGTTGCCCGTCGTGAAGCTGATGGTCTGGAAGTTGAGGACGACCGAGATGAGCATAAGCCCGTTGAAGGCCATGCCGTGGGTATCCATCATGTGGGCGATGAGTCCGCTGCCGCGCGTCGTGCCGTAGCTTTCTCCGATGAGGAATTTGGGCGAGAGCCAGCGTTCATTGCGGGTGACGTAGAGGCGGATGAATTCGCCTACGGTTTCGATATCCTTCTCGTAACCGTGAAAATCCTCAGCTTTCTCGCCCGGCGCGGGCTTGCTGAAGCCGGTGCTCACCGGGTCGATGAACACCAGATCGGTGATGTCCAGCAGGGAGTGCGGGTTCCTTTCCAGATGATGAGGCGGGGCCACGCGCCCGAATTCCTCCATCTGCACCTTGCGGGGGCCCAACATGCCCAAATGCAGCCACACGGAGGAGGAGCCGGGCCCGCCGTTGAAGGCGAAGGTGATGGGGCGGGCGGTGCGGTCGTCCACGTCATCCCGGGTGTAGGCGACGAAGAAGATCTCGGCCTTAGCCTTGCCCTCCTTGTCCTTCAGCACATAGGTCCCGGTGGTGGCGGTGTAGGGGATCTCCTGGTCATCGATGACCGTGACGTGTTGGGTTTGCACCTGTCGCTCTTCGGGTGCGGGCTCCTCCTCATTTTCCTGTTTGTCGTTGGCGTTGTTGGCGCGATGTTGTTCACTCACGTGATGATCTCCTGAAATCCGATGGGGAAAGTGGGGAAATGTACGCTTAAGCGGTTGCAAAGCAGGCGTCACGAGCAACAGCTCGCCGATACCGATGAAAACGCCCCGAGGCCACGTGGGCGCGGGAAGCCAAGCACGTAATGCGTGATGCGTAATGATCTCTTGGATTACGCATTACGCATCACGTTAGTAGCAGACTCGCTCGACGTGGGCTCCGAGTTGCTTTTGCAAACCAACGCAACGCTATTTTCAGAGCGGACGCTTTTCCAAGCCGCAAAATACCGAATTTTAACAGAATTCAAGAGGGAAACACAAAAAGACCCCGTCGAGGGGACGGGGCCTTTTGGCGAGGAGAGGGCTTTCTGTCAGGGGCCAATTGGCAGGATCCATCTGAGAGCCCACCTGGCAAGAATTATAGGATACTTATCATTTTTTGTCAATTCTTTCAGAAAACTACCAAAAACGTATCATTATCACGCAGCCCGGGCCAGATGCTCACCGTCCAGCTTGAGGGAGAGCACCTGGGAGACGCCGTCCTGGCCCATGCTGACGCCGTAGATGGTGTCCGCGATCTCCAGGGTGGCCCGGCTGTGGGTGATGATGATGAACTGGGCTTTTTCGCTCAGTTCCTGCAGGACGTCGCGCACGCGGCCGATGTTGGCTTCGTCCAGGGCCGCGTCGATCTCGTCCAGCACGGCGAAGGGGGTGGGGCTGACGCTGATGATGGCGAAGATGAGCGCTGACGCGGTCAGCGCCCGCTCGCCGCCCGAGAGCATGGTCAGATTGGCGGGGCGCTTGCCCGGCGGTCGGGCGATGATCTCCACGCCCGTGTTGGTGATGTCCTTGGGATCGGTGAGCATGAGCTTGGCCGTGCCCCCGCCGAACAGCCGGGTGAAGTAGTGGGTGAAGGCTTTGGCCACAGCCTTGAAGGTGCGGCGGAATTCCTGATCCATGAGCTGGTCCAGCTCTCGGATGACCTGATCGAGCTGGGCCGCGGCCTCTTCCAGGTCCTGCGCCTGCTGGGTGAGGAATTCGAAGCGTTCTTTCGTGGCCTGGTATTCGGCCTGGGCTTCGGGGTTGACGGGCCCGAGGCGGCGCAGCAACGCCTTCAGCCGCCGGATCTCCTCCTGGGTTTCGGGCGGGATATCGGTCAGGCGGGGAAGGGTGGTGACGATGCGGTCGAAGGGCAGGGGCTCCTGGCCCGTGACGCCCTCCTCCGTCTCGAACGCGACCAGGCCGAAGTCGTTTTCGATCTGTTTGCGCAGGTAGTTGAGATGGTCTTCGGCCCGCTGCCGGGCGAGCTGTGCCTGGTTGAGCTGCCGTTCCTCCTGGTGCAGGCGGGCGCGCAAGGCTTCGCCCCGGGCGTCGTGCTCGATCCAGCCGTTTTCCACCGCGTCCAGCTCGGCCTGGGCCGGTTCGATGCGCCCGCGCAGGGCTTCGTAGCGCTGGCTGGTCTGAGCCAGTTCCCGGGCCAGCGCGTCCAACCGCGTCTCCAGCTCCGCCAGCTCGCCCTCGATGGCCTGAATCCGGGCCAGCCGCCGTTCCCGATCCGCCCGCACCTGAGTCAGCCGCGCGGCCAGCTCCTCCACGATGGCGGCCTGAGCCCTGACCCGCTCCTCGATGGCGTCCAGCCGGGCCTGGGCCTGGGCCACGGCCTGCATCAGGCCGCTGGAGCCCAACGCGGCCAGCTTTTCCTCCAGCGCGGCGATGCGGTTGTCCGCGGCCGTGCGCTCCTGGCTCAGGGCGACGATCTCCTCCCGCAGTTGGGCCAGCCGCCGGCCGAAGTTTTCCAGCTCCAACTTGTGTTTCTGGGCCTGCGCTTCGTGCCAGGCCCGAAGCTGGCGGGCCTGGTCCAGCGCGCTCTGCACCTGGGCCAGTTCGGTGGTCAGGGTCTTTTCCTGTGCGCCCAGCTCGCTGGCCGCTTTCACAAGCTGAGTGCGCTCCTCTTCGATGGCGGCGATGGCCTGGCTCAGGCTTTCGATCTCCTCATCCAGCCGCCGCACCCGCGCCTGCACTTTGGCGATCTGGTCGGGAAGCTGGCGATATTCCCGCTCCCGGGCCAGCATCCCCCCTTTCTGACGCTGGTGGCGGCTGCCGCCGCTGACGCTACCGCCGGGATGGACGTAATCCCCTTCCAGGGTGACGATGCGGGGTCGATGGCCGCGGCCGCGGCTGATGCGCCGGGCCACGTCCAGGTCTTGTACCACGAGAATCTGTCCCAACAGCAGGTCCACTGCGGGTTCGATGGCCCGGTCGTAAGTGATGAGGTCCGCGGCCCAACCCAGCACGCCCTTTTCCCGGGGCGCGTTCTGACGGCGCTGGGGTCGCAGGTTATCCAAGGGGAGGAAGGTGGCCCGGCCGCCGCGGGTGCGTTTGAGGTGGTCGATGGCGGCCTGGGCGTCGTCCCAGGTTTCCATGACCACGTCCTGCAGGCGGCCGCCCAGGGCGACCTCGATGGCCTGCTCCAGATGGTCGGGAACGTCCAGCAGGGTGGCGATGGGGCCGATGACGCCCCGCAGTTTGCCCTGATGGCTGGCCCGCACCACCTGCTTCACCCCGGCGTAGAGGCCCTCGCCCTCGGCCCGCAGGCGATCGAGCAGGTCGTAGCGGGCCTGAAGCTCTCGCACCTGGGCCGCGAATTCGTTGCGCTGGCGCTCCAGGCGGGCCTTGCGCACGGCGGTCTCTCGCGCCCGCTCCTCGGCCCGGCGGTGCTTCTCCTGCAAGTCGCTGATGCTGCGGCCCATCTCCTGCAGCCGGGCGCTGATGGCGTCCCATTGCGCCTGGAGCTCGGCCATGCGGGTCTCGGCAGCGGTCATTTCCTCCTGGCTGGCCGCGATCTGCTCTTGCAGGGCCTGGCGCTGCTCCTGCGCGTGGGCGATGCGGCTCTCCCGGTCGTTGATGGCCGCGGTCAGCTCCATGAGCCGGGCCCGGGCCTGGTTCAGCGCCCGTTCCGTCTCTAGACGTTCGGCTTCCAGGGCCTGCAACGCGGCTTGGGCTTCCAGCAGTTGCTGTTGGCGCTGATTGCGCTCGGCGTGGATGGCGTTGAGCGCGGCCTGGGCTTCCCCCCAGCGGGCCTCTTCCGCCCGGATGTTTTCGGCCAGCAGCTCGATCTCCGCGTCCAGCCGCTCCTGTTCCTGTTTCAGCGCCCGGATGCGTTCCCGGGCCACGGCCTGCTCCCGCTCCAGCTCGGCGCGCTGCGTCTCCAGAGCGGCCAGCTCCCGCCGCCACGCGGCCAGCTTCGCCCGCAGGTCGGTCTGCTTCTGCCGCAGAGCCGCGGTCTCCTGGCTGTACTCCTCGATGCGGGCGTTGGTCTTTTCGATGACCTGTTCCCAGTGCGCCACCGCGGCCCGGGCGTCCACCAGTTTGCTCACGGCCTGATGCCAGCTATATCCATACCAGATCCGCAGCAGCTCCCGCAGTTCGGCGCTGATCTGGTCGTGCTGGATGGCTTTTTCCGCCTGTTTTTCCAGCTTTTTCAGCCGGGGTTCGATCTCGGCGATGATGTCCCGCACCCGGGTGAGGTTGTCCCGGGTTTTGGCCAGGCGGTCCATGGTCAGCCGCCGTTTGGTGCGATAGTGGGTGATGCCCGCGGCTTCCTCGAAGAGGACGCGGCGGTCTTCGGGCCGCTGGGCCAGGATCTGGGCCACCATGCCCTGGCCGATGACGGTGTGGGTGCGGCGGCCCAGGCCCGAGCGGTCCAGCAGCTCGTGCACGTCCTTCAGGCGG
The DNA here is from genome assembly GCA_026991225.1 of Anaerolineae bacterium. Taxonomy (GTDB): domain Bacteria; phylum Chloroflexota; class Anaerolineae; order J102; family J102; genus M2005. The sequence goes on from JALXCB010000190.1 coordinate 27,354, forward strand.
ACGCGGCTGCCGTTGATGTAGTATTCGTTTTCGCCCGAGCGGTAGGCGCGGCGGGTGATGAGCACTTCGTCGAAGTCGATGGGCAGCCAGTTGTCGCTGTTGTCCAGCAGGATGCTGACTTCGGCCATGCCCATGCGGGATCGCTGGTTGGACCCGGCGAAGATCATGTCCTCGGTTTTCTTGCCCCGCAGCACCGAGTAGGCCTGTTCGCCCATGACCCAGCGGATGGCGTCGGCGATGTTGCTTTTGCCGCTGCCGTTGGGGCCGACGATGGCGGTGATGTTGCTGTCGAAGATGATTTCGGTGGGGTTGGCGAAGGTTTTATAGCCGTGCAGGGTGATTTTTTTCAGGCGCATGGTGGTCGTGCGGTCGCGCGGTCGCGCAGTCGTGCGATCGTGCGGTCGTGCGGTCGCGTGGGGGGATGGAAGGCGGTGGCGTGCAGGTGGAAGGGGGGGCGGGGGGTGAATGGCGTCTGCTGTTCGCGGTTTGCCGCTGGCAACCTCTCTTTTTACCACAGGTTGGGGTGATGGGGGAAGAATGTGCGCCCGTCTCGTTGGGAACGGGGTTGGGATTGGGGATAGCCAAGGCGCCGATGTACGAGGCGGCAACGGGCGTAATGCGTACTTCGTATTCCGTAAAGTCGTTACGCATTACGCAATACGGAATACGAACGCGGTTTCCCGCTCCAATCGGGCCGCAAGGCATTTTCATGCATGTCCACAAGCTACCGCGCTTGCGTTCGAATGCGCTCCAGCGCGTCCCGGGCCGCGGCCTGCGCGGCCTGCTGCTTGCTCTTGCCCACGCCCACGCCATAGGTCTCGCCGCCGATGCGCACTTCCACGGTGAATTCCCGGTCGTGATCGGGCCCGGACGCGCCCACGGTCTCATAGGAGGGGGTCTGGCGCAGCTCCGCCTGGGCCCATTCCTGCAGGCGGCTCTTGGCATCCTTGGTAAGCTGATCGGTTTGCAGGCGTTCCATTTCGGGCCGGAACAGGGAAAGAAGAAAGTCTTTGACCGTGGGCAATCCCCTGTCCAGGTAAATCGCTCCCACCACGGCCTCGAACGCGGAGGAGAGCACCGAATCCCGCTCCCGGCCCCCGCTTTCCTCCTCGCCCCGGCCCATGATGAGGTGCTCGCCCAGGGCGATATCGCGGGCGAAGCGGGCCAGGGTCTCTTTGCGCACCAGATAGGCCCGCATGGCGGTGAGAGGCCCCTCCCGTTTTTCGGGAAAGCGATGGTAGAGGAAGTCCGCGGCCACGAAGCCGATGACAGCGTCGCCCAGAAATTCCAGGCGCTCGTTGTCGCCGATGAGGAAGGGATATTCGTTGACCGAGGAGCGGTGGGTTAGCGCCCGCAGGATCAGGCTTTGGTCCTCGAACTGGACGCCCAAACGCTGCTGGAAGGCCCGGGCGATGAGAAAGGGGTCGTCACTGCGCTTTGAATCCATGGCCGGTGAGGATGAGAACGATGGCGTCGTTGGGGTTGAATTGGGAGGCGAGGCGGGGAAGGGCGGCGTAAGGCAGGGCCGCGGTGGGCTCGACATAAAATCCTTTCCGCGCCAGGTCGGTCTGGGCCTGACGGATGGTGTCTTCGGGGATGGTGACGACTTTGCCCCTGGTCTTGCGCACGGCCGCGGCCATGGCCTCGATGAGGGGCGGGTTGGGCGCGGCGACGCCGTCGGCGCGGGTGGGGCGAGCCTGGAAACGGCCGGGCCGGTATTCCCCAGCCATGAACGCGGCCAAAGGCGCGCAGTTTTCGGCCTGGACCGCCACCAGCCGGGGGAGGGTTTTGATGTATTTCGCCTTTTGCAGCGCCCGAAAGCCCCAGCGCACCCCTCGCAACAGGCTGCCATTGCCCGCAGGCAGGATCACCCACTCAGGCGCCCGCCGCCCGATCTGCTCCCAGGTCTCCCAGGCGATGGTCTGCATGGCCAGAGCGTAGCCGGGATGCCAGACATGGCTGGCGTAGAAGACGTTGGGCTGTTGGGCGAAAGCATCCGCCGCCCGGGCCACGGCGTCCCGGTCGCCCGCCACAGGAATCAGCTTCGCGCCGTAGCGTTCGATCTGCGTCTTTTTGGCCTCGGGCGCGGTCGCTGGGACGAAGATGCGGGCCGGGCGTCCTGCCCGCGCTGCATACGCAGCCAATGCCGCACCTGCGTTGCCCGAGGAGTCATCGATGACAATTTTGTCTTCGCCCTGGATCGTGTTGATGAGGAACGCCGCGCCCCGGTCCTTGAAGCTGCCCGTGGGGTTCAGGGTTTCGTTTTTCACGTAGATGAGCCGGTCGGAGCCGGGCTCCAGCCGCAGGAGGGGCGTCCAGCCTTCGCCCAGGCTGATGGGGTTGTCGGGCACGGGTGGGAGGAGGTGGCGGTAGCGCCACATGCCCGGCGCGGCCAGTTCGATGAGCTGGGCGTCGAAGACGATGTTGCGTTTGGGCTGGAGCGGGCCGCGGCAGGAGGGCCGGGGACAGCGCGGCTGCTGAGGCGGCCAGTCCACCGGTTGATTGCAATAGCGGCAGCGGAGGCGGAAGGGTTTGACGGGCATGAGGGTATTGTAAAAGGTGGCGGGCGAATGAGCAAGCGCACTCCATTCACATTGGCAACTACCAACGTAGCGAAATCAAAAACTACGACGACACGAAGGGAAAAGTGGCAGGTAGCAAGTGGCAGGTAAAAAACCTCGTCGCCAGAAGAACTTGCCACTTGCGACTTGCAAACCTGCAAACCTTGTATTGTCTTCGTTCCTTCGAGCCTTCGTGGCGAGACGTTTTCGAGGCTGAGTCAGGCTATCTGAGTGGTTATCCACATTGACATTTTTCTCTCAAAATGGTATCCTTTTCTTGCCCGCCAAGTGGTCTTTCCACGGAGGGTTGGCCGAGTGGACGAAGGCGGCTGTCTTGAAAACAGCTGCGCCGTAACAGGCGCCGGGGGTTCGAATCCCTCACCCTCCGCCTTCCTCTCACTGAACACTGCTCACGGATAACTGATTACTAAACGCACGGGGAGGTCGCATAGTCCGGTCGAGTGCGCCCGCCTGCTAAGTGGGTAGGGGCCGAAAGGTCCCTCGAGGGTTCGAATCCCTCCCTCCCCGCCTGAACCGCCAGCCAGCCTGGCGGTTTTTTTCTTTTGTCACGGGGCTGGCTTTCCCCAAAGCCAAATCGTTGTCTCCGCATCTACGCCTCCCGCTGCCAACAACGTGCCATCGGGACTGAATGCCAGGGACCGAACGCCTCCGGGATATCGCAACGTTGCCAACATGACGCCCATTTTTACATCGCAAATCCCGATGCGCCCCGAAAGACCGCCGTAGGCCAGCCATCTCCCATCAGGGCTAAAGGACATTACGTCGTCGGTATTGATGTTGGTCTCTAATTTGTTGAGTAATCGGGCATCCTCGACGCGCCACAACGCAATGACGCCATCGGTGAACGCCGCCGCCAGTATCGAACCGTCGGGGCTGAACGCCAGGCTTCTTAGCCCAGGAATCTTCGTCACCGAGTTACGGTACCTTTGGAAGGCTTGCAACGGCTCCCCATCCGATATCCGCCAGAGTTGGATCACATTATTCGCGTATGCTGTCGCTATGGTTAACCCATCGGGACTGAATGCCATCGGCTCTCGCCCATTCAGGGTTCCCGCCAACTCGCCAACATTCGTTGTCCACAGCTGCACGCTTTGCACGCCTCCCGATGCCACCAACGTCCTGTCGGGATTGAAAAACATGGTGAGGACAGTGCCATTGGGCTGCGATTGCCACAAAGTCTGGCCATTGCGGGTAAGCCAAATTTCCGTGGACTCCTTCGCCGTTCCCGCTGCCAGGAGGTCTCCTGATATATCAAACGCCACCTGGCGTACGGCTTCTTTTTTGGCCGGAAATGTATCTACAAGTTCGCTCCGATCCACTCGCCATCGCCTGACGACGCCGGACCAATCGCCGCTTCCCAGGAAACGTCCATCAGAACTAAAACTGAGATCGTTGATTGCAGATTCGAATCCCCCAACTTTCAAAATCGAAAGGGGTTCCAGTTGAGCCACATTAGTCCACTTAATGGACGATCTCACGGGGGGAGGAGTCGCTCCTTCCAGGTCCGTAATGGGGCGACCGGTGTCTTGCGATAGGTAATTGAGCAGTCCAATTGCCAATGCGATAGAAATAGCAGCGCTAAAGACTACCAGGGGCCATCTTGACGTTTGATTGTCTGGTATTGTCAGCTTGACGTTCTTGATCGGTTCGGGGTCTTTCTGTGCGGACATGGTTAATCTTTGGTCAATGGGCTTCAGCGCATGATTTATTCCGCGCCCGTCTTCCAACGCCGTTCCAGCGCCCGCAGGCCCAGGGTGAGGGTAATGGTCATGATCAGATAGAGGTAGGCGACCACGTTGTAGGTCTCGAAGAAACGAAAGGTGCTTGCCGCGTAGACCTTGCCCTTGAAGGTGATGTCGGCCACGCCCATGACCGAGACCAGGGAGGAGTCCTTGATCATGGAGATGAAGTTGTTGCCCAGGGGCGGCAGCACCCGGCGGATGGCCTGGGGCAGGATGATGAAGCGCAGAGTCTGCCAGTAGCTCATGCCTAACGCCCGCGCGGCCTCGGTCTGCCCCCGACCGATGGATTCGATCCCGGCCCGGAACACCTCGGCCAGAAAGGCGCTATACCCGATGGTGAGGGCGATGATGACGCGGGTGGTGAAATCCACGTCTCGCACGCCCAGGCCCGCCAGCTTCTCCCCCACCGCGGCCGCGGGCGCCAGCCCCGAACTCACCAGCCATTCCCCCACGAAATTCACGGCCCCCACCACGCCCGGCGTGCCCGCGAAGACGATGATGTAGAGCAGCACCAGCATGGGCATGCCCCGGATGATCTCGATGTAAAAGGTGGCGGATTCGGAGATGATGCGATGAGTGGACATGCGGGCCAGGGCGATGATCAGGCCCACGACCAGGGAGAGGGCGTAAGCCATCAGCGACACCTTCACGGTGATACCGATGCCCGTCTTCAGCGCGTCGAAGATGATGCGGTAATTCTCATCGGTGGCGATGACGATGGCGAAGGCGACGCCCAGGATGATGGCAGCGATGAGCCAGTAGGGCGTGCGGTGATGGATCTCCGATAGGGTGGAGCGCTGGTCGGGGTTCGTCTGTTGGGAGGCGGGGAATGATGCAGTGGAATGGGTCATAAGTTTTTCCGGAATGGGATATGGCAACCCTATTGTCCATGTGGGATTGCTTGTTGTGGGCCAGTATAGAAACAAAGATACCAGAATTTCGCGTGAAAGCAAATCGGCCACCTCGCATCATCACCGGAGGCCGAAATTTTCTAACCGCTGGAGTCAGGCTTCAGGCCAGGAGCAATCACGATTTACAGGTAACTGCTTTGAAAATAGATTTGGAGGACGCAGATGACGCAGATTGAAACGGATGAACGTAGATGATAAAGAAAAATCTGCGAAAATCATCTGCGAAAATCTGCGTTGCGAAGCATCCGTGTCATCTGCGTTCTCATTTTCATCGGTATCGGCGCGCCACCGCGCGTGTCGCCTGCTCAGGTCGCGCCGCCGCTTTTTGCCACGAAGACGCGAAGAAATCGAAGGCGTGACGTATTCCCCTTTATTTTCCCTTCGCGCCTTCGCAAAACTTCGAGCCTTCGTGGATTCTTGTGGTCTAAAGTCGAGGGCGTTAGCAGTTACATTTACAGGCTGAAAATGTTTTTGATCCACAAAGCAGAATGAGATATACTGACCCTATGCCTGCCGGGCATTGGCCACGTCCGCCCGGCGATGAAGTGAACCTGTAGGCAAACCTCAAGCAGGCAGCATGGGCGCCTTGGCCCCGCCGACTCCCCTGAGCACAGCTCGGGGGAGAACGAAGACGCGAAGAAAATTTTAATTATTTCCCCTTCGCGCCTTCATGTGGTCATGGCTTCGTGTTTTTTGGCCTCGCTACGTGAATAATTATCAATTTCATCAAATAAAGGATGGTCACCGATGTGCACAAGTTTTGTTCTCAGAG
>JALXCB010000191.1 GCA_026991225.1 Anaerolineae bacterium
TGGCGACAACGTGAACCTGGAAGTGGAGCTGATTGCGCCGGTGGCGCTGGAGGTTGGCTCCCGGTTTGCGATTCGCGAGGGCGGCCGCACCGTGGGCGCTGGCGTCATCACCGAGATCCTCGAGTAAAATTCAACGCTCATGCGGTTTGGAGCGCGTCGCTCTTTGTGATGCGCTCCAAACCGTTGATCTTCATAAATCAAGGTTCGTTATGGCCAAAAAAGGAAATCGCGTGCTGGTCACTCTGGCTTGCACGGAATGCAAAGAGCGAAATTACCTCACGAGCAAAAATCGGCGCACGCAGACCGGGCGGCTGGAATTGAAGAAATACTGCCCTCGCTGCCGCCGTCATACCTTGCATCGCGAGACGAAATAAGGTATCCTATAAGGTGCGGCTGTGATTCCAATGCAGCCCACCGCAACGAAGGCGAGTAGCTCAACTTGGCAGAGCAGCGGTCTCCAAAACCGCAGGTTGCGGGTTCGAGTCCTGCCTCGCCTGCTCAACGGTAAGACACCGCTCGGGGTTCCGGGCGGTGTCTTCAACCGTCAGGGCGTCTTACTTCTTCCCCACAAGGAGCCAGGCATTCATGGCCAAGTCGAAAAACGAGACTTCCGCCAAAAGCGTCAATCCAATAGTCAAGTATCTGCGCGAAACCCGTGCCGAGATTGCCAAAGTCACCTGGCCCACCCGGCAGGAATGGATTCGTCTCAGTGGCATCGTCATTGCCGTCACTCTGATCATGGCGCTGATCCTGGGCGTGACCGATGCGATTGCCGCACAGATCATGAACTTCATCCTTTACTAATTCCCGGCCCCTTCATCCACTGTGGACAGGCGTAAACCCGTGACCGATCAACACCAGCAACATCCCGTTCCCGAGAACGACGAATTCGAGAATCAGACTTCCATCGAGGACGACGACGCCTTGCTGGATGACGCTGCGGACTTTTCTGCGGAGGACGCCTCCACAGAGGAGATCGATGACGGCCGCCGCTGGTATGTGGTTCACTGCTATTCGGGCATGGAAAGCCGCGTCAAGCGCAATCTGGAATATCGGATTGAGTCCATGGACATGGGCGACCGCATCTTCTCCGTGGTCGTGCCCACCGAAGAGCAGATCGAGCTGAAGGATGGCGAGCGCCGCGTCGTGGAGCGCCGCGTCTTTCCCGGCTATATCCTCGTGCAGATGATCCTGGATGATGAAAGCTGGTCGGTCGTGCGGAATACGCCCGGCGTCACCGGCTTTGTAGGCATCGGCAATCGGCCTACGCCTCTCAGCCAGACCGAGGTGGACAACATCATGCAGCGCATCGAGGCCAGCCAGCCGCGCGTGCAGGTGGATTTCAAGCCTGGCGACAAGGTGCGCATCACCGAAGGCGCTTTCGCCGATTTCCATGGCACGGTTGAGGAAATCGACCTGGAACGAGGCAAGGTCCGCATCCTGGTCTCCATCTTCGGGCGCGAAACCCCGGTGGAAGTCGACTTCCTGCAAGTCGAGAAATCGTAACGAAAAGCATAACATAAAGACTAAAGATTGAGGACTAAAGGAAATTTTCATTCATTACTTCTTTTCTTTAATCTTTGATCTTTAATCTTCAATTTTTATCCTGGAGCAATTCATGGCCAAAAAAGTCAAAGCAGTCATTACGTTGCAGTTGCCCGCGGGCAAAGCCACGCCCGCGCCTCCCGTGGGCCCCGCTTTGGGTCAGCATGGTATCAACATCGTGGGCTTCTGCAAGGAATATAATGCCCGCACCAGCACCATGATCGGGAACATTGTTCCCGCGCAAATCACCGTCTACACCGACGGCTCCTTCACCTTCATCACCAAGACGCCGCCCGCTTCCGATCTGCTGAAGAAGGCCGCGGGCGTGGAGAAGGGAGCGGGCAATCCTCTGCGCGACAAGGTCGGCAAGGTCACGAAAGCGCAAGTGCGCGAGATCGCCGAAACCAAGATGAAAGACCTGAACGCGGTGGATATCGAAGGCGCCATGCGCCAGATCGAAGGCACTGCCCGCAGCATGGGCATCGAGGTGGTGGAATAGGAGTAGGAGTAGGAGTAGGATTAGGATTTCGATCCAGACATCAATCCCAATCCTAATCCCAATCCCAACCCCAACCCTAAATCCTCAAAATCATCCCCTCATCGTCATTCTCTATTCAATTCATTGTGGGAGGGCGTCTCACACGCCCGCTATGACCACGGAGGTTCAACATGCCAAAGCACGGAAAGAATTACCGCATCGTCGCTTCCCAACTGGAAGATCGACCCTACGACCCCGAGGAAGCCCTGGCTTTCTTCAAAGAACACCCCACCGCCCGCTTCGACGAGACCATGGAGCTGCACCTGCGTCTGGGCGTCGATCCCCGTCACGCCGACCAGATGGTGCGTGGCGTGGTCGTGTTGCCCCGCGGCACGGGCAAACAGACCCGCATCCTGGTCTTCGCCGATGGCGAGGCCGCCCGCATCGCCGAGGAAGCGGGCGCGGATTACGTGGGCCTGGATGACCTGGTGCAGAAGATTCAGGGCGGCTGGCTCGATTTCGACATGGCCATCGCCATCCCCCAGGTCATGAGCAAAGTCGGTCGTCTGGGCCGCATTCTGGGCCCGCGCGGGCTCATGCCCAGCCCCAAGGCCGGCACCATCGTCCAGCCCAACGAACTGAAACGCGTCATCGACGAAGCCCGCAAGGGGCGCGTCAGCTATCGCGTGGACCGCACCGGCAACCTGCACATCCCCTTCGGCAAGCGCAGCTTCGAGGTGGAGGCGCTTCTGGAAAACCTGGCCGCGGTGACCGATTCCGTCTTGCGGGCCCGTCCCGCCTCGGCCAAAGGTGCCTACATCCGCAAGGCCGTCATCGCTCCCACCATGGGCCCGGGCGCCAAAATCGATATCCCCGCCCTCACCGCCCTCCGAGCGAAATACGCGTAAAAGTGCGCTGAGATTCCGCAGAGAACACCCAAAGTATAGCCCAAACGACCGCGCGACCAAATGACCGCGCGACCGCACGACAACCCCATACCCTCGCTGAAGACAGCAGGCGTCTCATCCGAGACTTAATCTCCTGCCGAGGCGAAGACAGCACGCCGGGATTTCCCTCCCAGTGATGACTACTGCCTTCGCGTCGGCCCGATGCGAAGGTTTTTTATTATCTACAACCCAAGGAGGTGATTTCACTTGCCAATCACAAGAGCTCAAAAAGCGGAATTGATCGAATCCTACAAGGAGATGATCGAGAACAGCCATGCCGTGGTGCTGGCCCGCTATACCGGCATCTCGGTGCAGGAGATGGAGAGCCTGCGCCGGGGTCTGCGAGAAGCGGGCGCGCGCATCGTCGTGGCCAAGAAGACTTTGATGAAGCGGGCGTTGCAGGAAACCAACCGTCCCATCCCCGAAGATGCGTTCGACGGCCCCATCGGCTTCGTCTTCCTGGGCGAAGATATCGGCGCGGGAGCCAAAGCGCTCAAGGCCTTCATCAAGGAAGTGAGCAAGGACCGCTTCGCCCTCACCGGCGGCATCCTGGGCGACACCATCCTGGATGAAGCCGCCGCCACTGCTCTGGCCGACCTGCCCACCAAGGACGTCATGCGGGCCATGCTCATCAGCGCCATCACCGCGCCGATGACCTCCCTGCTGAGCCTGATCACGGGGCCGCAACGCGACATCGTGGGCATCCTCCAGGCCCGCATCGACAAGGAAGGCGGCGAAGGCGAGGCCGAGGCCGCCTGATCCTCCCACCATTCCCCCATTGTTTCACTCACAACCAACATTCACCATAAAAAGGAGTATTCAAAACCATGGCTGATCTGGAAAAACTGTACGAGGAACTTAGCTCCCTGACCCTGCTGGAAGCTGCCGAGCTGAAGAAAATGCTTGAGGAGCGCTGGGGCGTGACCGCCGCTGCGCCCGTGGCGATGGCCGGCATGATGCCCGGCGCCGCTGCTGCCGAAGAGGAGAAGGAAGAGAAGACCGAATTCGACGTGGTGCTCAAGGACCATGGCCCCAAGAAGATTCAGGTCATCAAGGCGGTGCGCGCCCTCACCAACCTGGGCCTCAAGGAGGCCAAGGCTGTGGTCGAGGACACCCCCTCCGTCATCCTCGAAGCCGTCAGCAAAGAGGCTGCCGAAGAAGCCAAGCAGAAGCTCGAAGCCGAAGGCGCGGTCGTCGAGATCAAGTAAGACCCCGACCTTGTATCGAAAAAGCTCCCTGTTCCGGACATCCGGACGGGGAGTTTTTTGTTGGGCGGGCAAGATGCGCGTTTGGGCGTAGATTTGATCATTGTTGCGGAAGTGTGCATACTGTTCCGCATACAGCGTTGCGTTGGATTGCAAAAGTGAGTTGAAGCCCACGTTGGGCGTGTTTGCAACCCACGTGATGCGTAATGCGTAATCCGTGAGGTCGTTACGCATCACGCATTACGCATTACGTCATTGGCTTTCCGCGCCAACATGGCCGCGAGGCCATTTCCATTCATCTCAGTGAGCGATAGCTCGCACCGAATCACCAAACCTCCTGGAGCCCGTCATGCCCGCTGATCCCAACGCCACGTACGATCTCCAATCCGTCGACCTGCCCTATCTCTCGGGAACGCCCCTCAAGCTCTTCGCGGCCGCGCTGGAAGGCGGCCCCACTCGCGGTCTGCTGTTGCCCAACCTGCTGAAACAGGCGGGCGTCACCTGGCTGCGAACGCAAGCGTTTGGCGAATGGCCCACCTTTGCGCCCATCCATCCCGCAGGCCCGCCCGCGACCGGGGAACACACCCTCTCGCCCGACCAATGGCCCGACCATCCCGCTATCTCCCCCAGCGGCTGGCGCTTTCCCACCGCGTTCGATTACGCCCGTGCCTACCGCGAGGGACGCACCGATCCCGTGCAGGTGGCCGAGGCGCTCTTCACCGCCATCGACGCCTCCGACGCCCAGAACCCTCCGCTGCGTGCGTTTATCGAAATCGACCGGGATGACGTGATGCGTCAGGCGCGGGCGTCCGCCCAACGGTGGGAAGAAGGCCGTCCTCGGAGCCTCCTCGACGGCGTTCCTGTGGCCGTTAAGGATGAGCTGGACATGACGCCCTATCCCACCCACATGGGCACGACCTTTCTGGGCAAGAAGCCGGTGAAGGAGGACGCCATCGCCGTGGCCCGAATGCGGCGGGCGGGGGCGTTGCTGGTGGGGAAGACGAACATGCACGAGATCGGCATCGGCGTCACCGGCTTTAATCCTCATTTCGGCACGCCTCGCAATCCCTACAACCTCGCGCACTACACCGGCGGCAGCTCCAGCGGATCCGCGGCCGCGGTGGCCGCGGGCCTGGTCCCCATCGCCCTGGGCGCGGACGGCGGCGGCTCCATTCGCATCCCGGCCGCCTTCTGCGGCGTGGTCGGTCTCAAACCCACCTACGGGCGCATTCCCGAATCGGGCTCCTTCGCCCTGGATTTCACCGTGGCCCATGTGGGGCATATCGCGGCCACGGTCAGTGACCTGGTGCTGGGCTACGCGATCATGGCCGGGCCTCATCCTCACGACCCGCTCAGCCTGCAACAGGCCCCGCCTACGCTGTCGGGCTGGCGCAATACGGATCTCAGCGATCTCACCCTGGGCGTGTTCTGGCCCTGGTTCCGCCACGCCACGCCCGAGATGGTCGCGGCCAACGAGGCTATGCTGGAACGCTTCCAGCAGATGGGGGCAAAGGTGAAGGAAATCGCCATCCCCGACCTGGAAGCGGCCCGCGTCGCCCATGTCATCACCATCACAACGGAAATGAACCAGGTCCTGGACCCCTATTACGACGCGCATCGCAAGGATTTGGGTCTGGACGTGCGCATCAGTCTGGCCCTCTCCCGCGCTTTCAACGCCCGAGACTTCGTGCTGGCCCAGCGGGTGCGCACCCGGCTCATCGCCCACTTCCAGGCCGCGTTCGAGCAGGTGGACGCCATTGTTACCCCGGCCGCCGGGCTCACCGCGCCCCCCATTCCCGAATCCGCCCTCCCGGACGGCGACTCCGACCTGACGACGCTGACCGAGATCATGCGCTACGCGCCCTTCGCCAACATGTCGGGCCATCCCGCCATCAGCTTCCCTGTGGGCTATTCCGATGCGGGCCTGCCCATCGGCATGCAGGCCATGGGGCGCTATTGGGATGAAGTCACCCTGTTCCGTCTGGCCCTGGCCGCGGAAAGCGTATTGGAGCGCCGTCAGCCGCAGGTATTCTTCGTCCCGCCAGCATAGGCGCTGGGCCTAAACTAAACGCATTGTGAAATCAGGTGTTTTCGGCCTCGGCCACCCGGAGCTGAAGCTCCGGGCTACGGAACGACGCCGGGTGAACCCGGCTTCCCGCGGCGCGCGACATGCGCCGTAGCCCCATTTATGGGGCGTCGTTCTTAGCCCGCAGGTTCACCTGCGGGCGGCGGCGCGGCCAGAGAATCGCCTTTCATGGATGATCCAATGCAAACCAAAAGCCTTGGTTTCAATTTGCTTTCAGTTTAGACGCTCACTTAGCGTCTTAGTGTCCTTTGTGGTTGGTTAACCGGGGTGCGTTAACAGTTACTTTACGTCACTGCCATCATATTCTCGTACGCCGCCCGAATCACCGGGTCGGGCCCGACGCCCAATTCCCGCCGCAGCGCCTCCTCCAACTGACGATATTGCCGGGCCACGGCCGCCCGGTTGCCCAGGGCCGCGTAGCAGCGCATGGCGTCCAGATGCACTTGCTCCTGCAAGGGGTCCAGCGCCAGCGCCTGGTTGAGCAGGCTCAGGGCGTCTTCGTAACGGCGGGTGTTCATGCGCAGCCCCGCCAGATGCCGCAACGCCTGCAAGTGCGCTTCGCGCAGACGGCGCTGTTCGGGAAAGAGCCAGTCGTAGTAGAGATTGGCCAGATAATCACCCTGATAGAGCGCCAGCGCGGTCTCGAACCAGCGTTCGGCCTCCTCGGGCCGTTGGTGCATGAGATGGCGGGCCTGGGCCAGCGCCGCGTCGAATTCATCCACGTCCACCTGAAAACGAGCCGCGTCCAGCCAGTATTCGCCCGACTGCACCAGGATGAACTTGGTGGATTCGGAGCCCGCGCGCAGGGCCTGGCGCACCCGGTAGAGCGCGGTGTGAAAGGCGCGGGGCCCCAGGCTCGCCGTTTGAGGCCAGAGGGCTTCCTGCACCCGTTCCATGGGGATGCGGTCATGGCGGAAGGTGATGAAATAGGCGAGCATATCCCGGGCCCGGGCCGACACCCATCGCTCCTGCGACACTTCCTGGCCGTTGACGAACACCCGAAACGCGCCCAGGGTGCGAACGACCACGGCTTTGTTTTCGATGACGCGAGGCCGCGCAGACGCGTTCTTCCCCAGCCGGGCCAGCACTTCATCCACGAAGGGACTGCTGACCCCGGCCTTTTTCAGCGCCCGACACACCACCACCGCCCGCTCGCCCTGATCCAGATAGAGCTGCACCGCGTTGGTGGGCTCCACCAGCGCCAGCGAACGCCGGGCGTAGTCGACGCCCTTCTCCCGATCTCCTCGCTTGAGGGCAATGTAGGCCAGCCCGAAATAGACCATGGCCAGGGGCAGACGGAACCGCCGTCGTTCGCCCACCTCCAGCAGGTCGATGAAAAGCTGCTCTGCTTCCTCATCCCGCCCCTTCTCCAGGGAGATGTCGGCCAACACGCTACGACAGACATAGACCTCGTAGGTGTCGGGGTTGCCGGCGAAGGCCCACAACGAGCCCTCGGCCAATTGTTGAGCCTCGTCGACGCGGCCCTGACTGTAAAGATTGTAGGCCAGGTAGCCCGCGGCCATGACCTGATCGTAGGCGGCCAGGCCGAGCTGTTGCGCGATCTCCAGGGATTGGCGCAGCGCGGCCTCGGCCCGGGCGGTCTCGCCCATGCGGGTGAGGACGTTGCCGAGGATGGTGTAGGCGTTGGGCAGCAGTTCTTGCATCTCGAGCTGCTGGGCGATCTCCAGTCCTCGCTCCGCATGTTTCAGAGCCGTGTCCAGATGTCCCCAATAGAGGTAGGGGATGGCCAGGGAGGTGTGGGCGCGGGCGGCGATGGGGGAGAGCTCATCGGGCAGGATTTGCAGGGCTTCGGTGGCGTAGCGCACGGTGGATTGAGGGTCGCCGTGCCACCAGGCGATCTGTCCCAGCGAGCCGAGGATATTGGCCAGGGTGATGAGGGAGATGGCTCCGCCCGCCAGCCGGGCTTCGGCCAGGGCCTGCTCCGCCAGCGCCCGGCCCTGATCCATGCCCGTGAGAAAGCCGGTGCTTTTGGCCAGGGCGATGAGGGCACGCGCCCGGTCTTCGTGGGCGTCTTTGGGAGCATGGATCAGCGCCTGGGTGACTAGCGTCTGGGCCTGACGATAGTGGCCCTGCGACCGGGCCAGCTCGCCCAACCGCACCAGCGCGCGAGAGAGCCACACCGCATCGCCCGCGGCCTCGAACGCGGCTCGGGCTTGCTGGTAGCGACGGTCGGCCTCGCCCGCGTAGCCCAAGCGCCGCAGCGCGTCCCCATGATAGAGTAGCAGTTGCGGATGCCGGGCCAGCACGGGCTCGGGCAGGCGGGCGAGGTGGCGTTGCAGCATGACCACGCGACCATGTTCGATATAATCGGGCGCGAAGCGCAGCAGCATTTGGGCTGCATCATCCGCGGCTTCGCCCGCCAGATAGTGCTGCGCGGCCATCTCGAATTGCCCTTGCGATTCGTAGTAGCGCCCCGCGGCCCGCTGGGCCTGCTGGAAAAGATCGGGATGATCGCGGCGCAGCGCGTCCAGCAGGAATTCCCGAAAGAGCTGGTGATAGCGATACCAGCGATGGGCCTCATCCAGGCTGCTGACGAACAGGTTCTTCCGCTCCAGCTCGGCCAGCATGGCCTGAGGGTGTTCGATGCCGGGCAGGGCCGCGCACGCGGCCGCGTCCATCTGATTGAGCACCGAGGTGACCAGGAGAAAGCGTTGGGTGGCCGGGGGCTGACGTTGAAACGCCTCGCTGATCAGATAATCGAACAGGTAGCGATGGGAGCCCTGGATGCCCTCGATGAGACGGCTACGGCTCTCGGGATTGCGTCCCGCCAGCGCGGCCAGCACCAGTTGCAGCCCCGCGGCCCATCCCTCGGTCTTGTCCTCCAGCGCCCGGATATCCTCGGGCGTGGCCTCGGGCAGGCGGGTGCGCACCCATGCCCGCACCTCTTCCTCCGAAAAACGCAGGTCTTCCGCCCGGAATTCCGCCAGCAGACCCCGCGCCCGCAATCGGGCCAGGGGCAGGGGCGGGTCTGCGCGGGTGGAGATGATCAGGGTGAGGCCCGGCGGCGCATTCTCCAGCAGCAGGATTAGCAGCTCGTGCACCGCGGGATTCGCGATCTCGTGATAATCCTCCAGCACCACCAGCCACGACCGCTCCACCTGCTCCAGCAGCTCGTTGATGAGCACCGTCAGCACCCGCCTGGGCGTGATGCTGAGGTCGGCCTCCATGTTGCTGAGCAGAGCCAGCGCGGCCCGGCCCATGCGGGCGCACGCCTCGCTGTCGGGCGCGTTGCGGGTGTGGCGCAGGCTCTCGATGAAGGCGGAGAGGAAGACGACCGGGTCGCTATCCCCGGCGTCGAGCTGACACCAGGCCAGAGGCTGGTCGGTGGCCTCGGCCAGTTGCGCCAGCAGGGTGGTCTTGCCATAGCCGGGGGGCGTGGAGATGAGCGCGAGGCGGCGATGCAGGGCGCGCTCCAGCCGGGCCAGCAGCTCGGGCCGGGACACCACGTCAGCGCCGCTGCGGGGGATGAGGAATTTGGTGCGAGGAAGCACAGAATAGATCATAGAAGGATTATAGCATGTTGTTAGACGTAGACACTCTTTATCAGAGGAACGTCGAGCCAAGGCTGAGTGAATCTGTCACCAATGTGATGCGTGATGCGTAATCCGTGAGATCGTTACGCATCACGCATTACGTATCAGGAACTCGGCTTCCCGCGCTGCGTCAGCATGTCAAGTTTTCATCAGGACTTACGATCATGCCGCATACGGTGGATTTCGCGACAATCTCGCGAACATCATTTGTTATACTGATTCCATCGCCATCCATCTCGACGCGCGCGAAATTCTATCATCGTCCCTTATTCGCTCATCGTCCCTCCATCCACCCGCTTTTCTTTCCAGGAGAAGACCCATGAGACGCTATCTGATTCCGATTACCATGCTCCTGCTGCTGGCGCTGGTGCTGGGGGCCTGCGGCGGCAGTCAACCTGCAGCCACCCAGGCGCCCGCCGAACAGCCCGCCGCCGCCACCGCGCCCGCGGAACAGCCCACCGAAGCGCCCGCGGCCGAGCCCACCAAGGAAGCGGCCAAAGAGGAGCCGACTCAGGCGCCAACCCCCACCGAAGCGCCCAAAGAGGAAGCCACGACCGGGCCCAAAGTGCTGAAGATCGCCAATACGGCCAACATCACCACCTGGGACCCCATCAAATCCTTCTCCACCGAGGCCGCCTACATGGCCAACATGTACGAGCAGCTTCTGCGCATCAATCCCCCCGACGCGGACGAGAAATTCACGCCGCTGCTGGCGGAGAGCTGGGAAAAGTCGGACGACGGCACCGTGTGGACCTTTCACCTGCGCAAGGGCGTGAAGTTCCACGACGGCGAGCCGCTCACCTCCGAGGCCGTGAAAATGTCCATCGAGGCCGCGGCCACCCGCGGGGGCGCCTCCTTCATCTGGGCTCCGCTGGACACCATCGAAACCCCGGATGATTACACCGTCGTCTTCAACCTGAAATACGCCGCGCCCCTTGACCTCATCGCCTCCTCTCTCTACGGCGCCTGGATCGTCAGCCCCAAGGCCCTGAAGGCTGCGGAAGAGAATCCTGACTACTTCGAACAGGGCGTCGAAGCGGGCACTGGCCCCTACATGCTGGAATCTTACACGCCCGACCAGGAGATCCTGTTCACCAAATTCGACGATTATTGGGGCGGTTGGGATGACAAGAAGTTCGATAAGGTGCTGGTGCAGATCGTGCCCGAGGCCGTGACCCAACAGCAGATGCTGGAAGGCGGCGAGGTGGACCTGGTCACCCGCATTCCTCAGGAGAATTACGATGCGTTCCGGGAGAATCCCGATTACCAGGTGCTGACCGAGCCCTCCTTCTTCAACTACGTGGGCTTCTTCAACACCCTGCGCCCGCCCCTGGACAACGTGAAAGTGCGTCAGGCCCTCTCCTACGCCACGCCCTATCAGGACATCATCGATATTGGGGCCAAGGGGCTGGGAACTCAGAGCCGCGGGCCTGTGCCCAAGGGCGTCTGGCCCTGGTCGGAGAAAGTGAAACAATACACTTATGACATGGATAAAGCCAGACAACTCATGGCCGATGCTGGCTATCCTGACGGCGGCTTCAAGCTGGTGCTGACCTACGCGGCCGAAAACGCGACCGAGGAAGCCTTCGCACCTTTACTGAAGGACGCCTGGGGCGAGCTGGGCGTGGACGTGGAGCTGAAACCGATGCTCTTCAACCAGCAGTGGGAATGGGCGAAATCGGATCCGCCCAACGCGCAAGACGTGTTCCTGCTGCTCTACTGGCCCACCTACAGCGACGCGGGCGCGGACAACCTCTGGTCCATGTTCCACAGCAGCGAAAAGCCCTTCTTCAACCTGAGTTACTGGAAGAACGAGAAGTTCGACCAGCTTGTGGATGACGCCATCGCCAAGACGGTGACCGACCCCGAGACCGCACAGCAGGAATACATCGAAGCCATGAATCTGCTGGTGGATGAAGCGCCTGGCCTGTTCTTCTTCGACACCATGGCCATCTTCATCATCCCCAACTACATCAAAGGCTTCCAGTACAACCTGAACTACCCCTTCGTCCAGTACTTCTTCTACGACCTCTACACCGAGTAAACCGGCCGGACGCGATTCGAACCTCCCGGAGGTGGTAGATCACTTTGCATCCACCTCCGGGAGGTCTAAACACAACTGTTTCCCATGCAGAAGCTCGAGTACGTCATCCGGCGGATCGCCACCTCATTGCTGGTGCTGGTAGGGGTGACCATCATCACCTTTACCCTGGCCCGCGTCGTGCCCTCGAACCCCGCCGCGCTCTACATCGGGCCTAAGGCCCGGCCCGCGGATATCGAACGGGTGAGGAAGGAGCTGGGGCTAGACAAACCGTTGGTGGTGCAGTACTTCACCTACATGAAATCCCTGGTTCATGGCGACCTGGGCACGTCCATCGGCTCCAAACGTCCGGTGTTGCAAGAGATCACGACGCGCCTGCCCGCCACCCTGGAGCTGCTGTTCGCAGCCATGTTCTTCGCCATCCTCATCGGCATCCCCGCCGGGGTAATCAGCGCCAGCATGCAGGGAAAATGGCCCGACATCTTCGTGCGCGCCGGCTCCATCATCGGCGTCTCCATGCCCGCGTTCTGGCTGGGCCTGCTTTTGCAGATCATCTTCTTCCGACATTTAGGCTTGCTTCCCCTGGCGGGACGCATCAGCTCCGACATCCGTTTCACCGCTCCCATCGAGGATATCACCGGCTTCCATCTCATCGATTCCCTCATCACCGGCAACTGGGTGGCGTTCAAGGACGCGGCCCTGCACCTGGTGTTGCCCGCCATGACCCTGGCCGCCTATCCCATCGGACTCATCGCCCGCATGACCCGCGGCTCCATGCTCGAAGTGCTGGAGCAGGATTACATCCGCACCGCTCGGGCCTATGGCCTGGGTAAAACCAAGATCACTTACGTCTACGCCCTGAAGAACGCCATCGGCCCGGCCCTGACGGTGGTGGGCCTCACCTTCGCCTTCGCACTCACCGGATCCTTTTTCGTGGAGGTCGTGTTCAACTGGCCCGGCCTGGGCCAGTTCACCGTGCGGGCGTTGCTCAATGTGGATTATCCCGCCATCATGGGCGTGACCCTGCTGGGCGCCATCGGCTACGTCTCCATCAATCTGCTGGTGGACCTGGTGCAGGCGTGGATTGATCCCCGCATCAGTTTGCAATGACCTGATATTTCGTAACTGAACTGAAAACAAATTGAAACCAAGGCTTTTGGTTCGCGTTGGATCATCCATGAAAGGCGATTCGCTGGCCGCGCCGCCGCCCGCAGGTGAACCTGCGGGCTAAAAACGACGCCCCATAAATGGGGCTACGGCGCATGTCGCGTGTCGCGGGAAGCCGGGTTCACCCGGCGTTGTTTCGTAGCCCGGAGCTTCAGCTCCGGGTGGCCGAGGCCGAAAACACCTGATTTCAAAATGCGTTTAGTTTACTAACGTAGCAAGGTCGAAAACCACGAAGACACGACGACACGAAGGCACGAAGGGGAAAAGTGGCAGGTGGCAGGTAGCAAGTGGCAGGTGAGAAACGTCGCTGCTAGAAGAACTTGCCACTTGCGACCTGCAAACCTGCATCGTCTTCGTCCCTTCGAGCCTTCGTGGCAAGGCATTTTCGATGCCGAACCAGGCCACCTTAGCAGTTACGATTTCACCACGGAGCCACGGAGCGCACAGAGAAATTTATGGCGCCACGTTCGCCAACGCTTCACGGGCCGCCTGCCGCACCTCGATCGGCACAAAGCATGAGGCTGGGTAGAGATACCCATCTTGTTCATCGATATCCTCATCGATGATGCGCATGAGACCGTGCCGTTCAGCTTCCTCGTCAGAAAGACGCTGATTACTGATCACTGAACACTGATTACTATAACCAACCGTGTCCGCCTCCCTTCCCGCCATCAACGAACCGTCCCCGCCCGACAGCGATCCCCTCGCGCCAGTCAGCACGTGGCGCCATGTCTGGCATGTGATCCGGCATGACGTCCTGGCCATGGTCGGCGTGGCCATCATCATCCTGTTCCTGATCATGGCCCTGTTCGCGCCCTACATCGCCCCCTATCCCGAACAGGGCGCGGGGAAAACCAGTCCCAAGACGACGATGCTGCCGCCCTCCTGGGAACATCCCTTCGGCACTGACCGTCTGGGCCGGGACGTGCTCAGCCGGGTGATCATGGGCAGCCGTCCGGCTTTCGCCGTGCCCATCCTGGTGGTGCTGCTGGCCGTGCTCATCGGCGCTCCCCTGGGCGCCATTGCCGGCTACAAAGGCGGGAAGACGGATGAGATCATCATGCGGATCACGGATCTGTTTCTGGCCTTTCCCTCGCTGCTGCTGGCTATGGCTATCACCGCTGCCCTGGGCCGGGGCCTGGCCAACGCGGCCATCGCCCTGGTGGTCTCGTGGTGGCCCTGGTACACCCGCATCGTGCGCGGGGTCACCGTCAGTCTGCGGGGCAGCTATTTCGTGGAAGCGGCGCAGGCCGCGGGCGTGTCCGACGCGGCCATCATCCGCCGCCATATCCTGCCCAACACCATCACGCCCCTGCTGGTGCAGGCCACCATCGACCTGGGCACAGTCATCCTGGCCATGGGCGGCCTCGCCTTCATCGGTCTGGGCACGCAGCCGCCCCACCCCGACTGGGGCCTCATGGTCGCCAGCGGGCGATCCTACATCCTCAACCAGTGGTGGATCTCTACCTTCCCCGGCCTGGCCATCTTCATCGTCGTGCTCGCCTTCAACCTGGTGGGCGACACCCTGCGCGACATCTTCGATCCCCGACAGCACAAATGAACGCCCCGCTCCTCAGCATCCAGGACCTGCATCTGGTTTTCGACACGGCCCGCGGCCGTCTCGAAGCCCTGAACGGCGTCAGCTTCGACGTGCGTTCGGGCGAGATCTTCGGCGTGGTGGGCGAAACCGGCTGCGGCAAGACGGTGACCGGGCTCTCGGTGCTGCGCCTGCTGCCGCAAACGGCCACCATCACCCAGGGCCGCATCCTCTTCAAGGGCCAGAACCTGCTGGAATTGTCGGAAAAGGAGATGAGCCAGGTGCGGGGCGGGCAGATCGCCATGATCTTTCAGAACCCCGGCTCCTCGCTGAACCCCGTGTTCACCGTGGGATCGCAGATGGTCGCCATTATTCGCAAGCATTTCGGCATCGGCAAGCGCGAGGCCCGCGCCCGGGCGGAACACATGTTGCAAGCAGTAGGCCTGCCCGACGTGCAACGCATCCTCAAATCCTACCCCCATCAGCTTTCGGGCGGGATGCAGCAGCGGGTGATGATCGCCACCGCCCTCTCCTGTGAGCCCGACCTGCTCATCGCGGACGAGCCCACCACCGCGCTCGACGTCACCATCCAGGCCCAGATCCTGGCCCTGCTGCGGGATTTGCGAGACCGCCTGGGCATTGCCATCGTGCTTATCACCCATAATCTGGGCGTGGTGGCCAAGACCTGCGACCGACTGGCCGTGCTCTATGCGGGCAGGGTGGTGGAAACCGGCCCGACCCGCGTCATCTTCAAAAACCCGCAGCATCCCTACACCCGCGGCCTGATGCGGGCCATCCCCCGCCCGGAATCCCGAGGCAAGCGCCTGGAAGCCATTCCCGGCAGCGTGCCCGGCAATCCCGGCGCCATCGTGGGTTGCGCCTTCGCACCCCGCTGCGCCCTGGCCTTCGACCGCTGTCGCGTGGAAGCGCCGCCGTTGATCGAGGTGGGCGAAGACCATCGCTGCGCCTGTTTTCTGGCCGAGACGTCATTCCGACGACCGGAGGGAGGAGGAATCTAGCGAAGCGCCTCACCAGACGCGAAGAAAACGAAGACGCAAGAGATTTTATCCATCCAGTGTGCAAGGTTTCCCAGCCGCCCGGAGCTGAAGCCTCCGGGCTACAAAGCGATGCCGGGTGAACCCCGGCTTTCGGGCCGGCGGGCGCACAAGAGTCCCATTCACGGGGCGCTGTTTCTAGCCCGCAGGTGAACCTGCGGGCGTTCGGGCCATGAGAAGTATTGTTTCATGAAAACTTATACATTACGTTTTATCCGTGTTCTCTCGTATCCGTGTCAAGTCAACAGGGATATGTCCAATCCCCCAACTCCTCCCCACCCCACGCTGAGTCCTCATGAACGCTTCTCCACCTCCTCAAACCCCGCTCCTCGAACTGCATGACGTGGTCAAGCGGTTTCGACTGCCGGGCGGCTGGCTTTCGGGCCAGGCCCGCTATGTACACGCGGTCGCGGGCGTCAGCCTGAGCGTGCAGACAGGCGAGGTGTTCGGACTGGTGGGGGAGTCGGGCTGCGGCAAGACTACGCTAGGAAGGCTGATCCTGCGGCTGATCGAGCCCACCTCGGGCCAGATCATCTTCGACGGACAGGATATCACCCATCGCAAGAAGAAGGACCTGCGCCCCATCCGCCGGGAGATGCAGGTGGTGTTTCAGAACCCGCTGGCCTCCCTCAGCCCCCGCATGAAGATCTTCGACAGCGTGGCCGAGCCCATGCGCACCCATCACATCGTGCCCGAAAGCCAGATGAAGAAGAAGGTGCATGAGCTATTGACGCTGGTGGGGCTGGGCCCGCAGCACGCATCCCGCTATCCCCACGAGATCTCGGGCGGTCAATGCCAGCGGGTGGCCATCGCCCGGGCGCTGTCGGTGAATCCCAAGCTCATCATCCTTGACGAACCCACCTCCGCGCTGGACGTCTCGGTGCAGGCGCAGATCATCAATCTGCTGCAAGATTTGCAGGAAGCCCACGGCCTCACCTACATCTTCATCTCCCACGACCTCTCGGTGGTGGAGCACATCAGCGACCGCATCGGCGTCATGTATCTGGGCAAGCTGGTGGAAGTGGGCGATGCCGAGGATATCTTCAACGACCCGCAGCATCCCTACACCCAGGCCCTGCTGGGCGCGATCCCCCGCCCGGAAGTGGATGATGATCAGGAACTGGTCATCCTGGAAGGGACGGTTCCCAGCCCGGTGAACCCGCCCCCTGGCTGCCGCTTCCACACCCGCTGCCCGTTGACGACGGATATTTGCCGCCAAAAGGAGCCAGCCTTGGTGGAAGTGAACGGGCGACTGGTCGCCTGCCATCTGGTGCAGGCGTCCTGACCGCCGCCGCGCTAAACTGGAGGCAAATTGAAATCAAGGCTTTTGGTTCGCATTGGATCATCAGCGAAAGGCGATTCTCTGGCCGCGCCGCCGCCCGCAGGTGAACCTGCGGGCTAAAAACGACGCCCCATGAATGGGGCTTTCATGCTGTGACTGCATTCAAGCCGGGGTCACCCGGCGTCGTTTCGTAGCCCGGAGCTTTAGCTCCGGGTGACCGAGGCCGAAAACACCTGATTTCAAAATGCGTTTAGTTTAAACTGGAAGCAGAATGAAAACCAGGTTCGTGGTTTGATTTCCATACGAATGCGACGCTATTCGATGGCCATCCGGCGTCCCGCAGGTGAACTGCGGGCTAAAAACGACGCCCCATGAATGGGGCTTTCATGCTGTGACTGCATTCAAGCCGGGGTCACCCGGCGTCGTTCCATAGCCCAGCGACTTCAGCTAAAATGTGAGTTGTCCAACGCTCACTGCCTGCTCACTGAACACTGATTACTGCTCACTGATTACCTCTCTAGTGTCCTGTGTGCCATTTCAGGGCGCTCTGTGTTCCTCTATTTCCCCGACAGGAGTTCTCCCATGTCGCGTCTTTTCGGAATCGCCGGCGTTCAAATGTCTGTCATCCCCTGGGATGTGGACGCCACCATCGACAAAATGGCCGACGTCACCCGTCAGATCAGCCTCACCTTCCCCTGGGTGCACATGGTCATGTTCCATGAACTGGCGGTGCCGGGCCTGGTGCAATTCATTACCGCGCCCCGGCCCGACACCTGGCGGAAGAACGCCGCGCCCATCCCCGGCCCGCAGACCGACCGGCTATGCGCCATCGCCAGGAAAACGCGTAAATGGCTCCTGCCCGGCTCCCTCTACGAGCTGGATGGCGATCTCATTTACAATACCGCCATCGTCATCTCTCCCCAGGGCGAGATCGTGGCCAAATATCGCAAAATGTTTCCCTGGCTGCCCTACGAGGCGGGCACGGCCGCGGGGAAGGAGTTCTGTGTGTTCGATATCCCCGACGTAGGCCGGTTTGGCGTCATGATCTGTTACGACATGTGGTTCCCTGAAGTCACCCGCACCCTGGCCTGGATGGGCGCGGAGGTCATCCTGCAGCCCACGATGACGCCCACATCGGATCGGGAGGTGGAGTTGGTGATGGCCCAGGCCAGCGCCATCTTCAACCAGGCTTACTTCGTCAGCATCAACGGCGTGGGGCCGTGGGGCGGCGGGCAGTCGTTGCTGGTGGACCCGGACGGGCGCATTTTGCAGAAGGCGGGCGTGGCCGAGACGATCCTCACCGAGATTATCGATCTGGATCATGTGACCCGGACGCGAGAATATGGTACCATCGGGCTGGGACAAACCCTGAAGCAGTTGCGGGATAGCGGCATCGCCTTTCCGGTGTACGACCGGCAGGGCGGGCTGGCGGAAGGGAGTTTCGCCCAGCTCGGGCCGCTGGCCCTGCACCGTAATCTTCGGTAGTCCCCCGTGACAGTTTCCCCCCATCGATCTGTACCATCTCTATCAGGAGCAACCTCATGACCACTGGCGTTGATCTTCTCTCCCCCGTCTGGACCCATCTCACCACCATGCAGCCCGTCCGGGCCGAAGGCATTTACTTCTATGACGCCGACGGGCATCGTTGGATCGATTTCACCTCGGGCATCGGCGTCATCAACACGGGCCACCGGCATCCCAAAGTCGTGGCGGCTATCCAGGAGGCGCTAGACAGTCTGTTGTTCGCGCAGATGAACATCGTCATCAATCCCCGCTTCGTGGAACTGGCCCAAAAGCTGAATGAAGTCACCCCGCCGGGCATCGACCGTTTCTTCTTCTCCAACAGCGGGGCCGAGGCGGTGGAGGCTGCGGTGAAGCTGGCCCGTCAGGCCACGAAACGCCGTAACATCATCGTCTTCCAGGGCAGCTTTCATGGCCGCACCGCCCAGACCATGGCCATGACCACCTCGAAATATATCTACCGCTACGATTACCAGCCCCTGCCCGCGGGCGTGTTCGTCAGTCCCTTCCCCTACGCCTATCACTATGGTTGGGATGAGGAGACGACCACGGCCTTTTGTCTGGATGAGCTGGACCGGGCGCTGCACGGCCAGAGCGCGCCCGATGAGACAGCGGCCTTCATCATCGAGCCGGTGTTGGGCGAAGGCGGCTATGTGCCCGCGCCGCCCGCGTTTCTGGAGGGCCTGCGTCGCATCGCGGACGAGCACGGCATTCTGCTGGTGATGGATGAGGTGCAGTCGGGCTTTGGGCGCACGGGCGAATTCTTCGGATTCGAGCATGCGGACGTGGTTCCCGACATCATCATCATGGCCAAAGGACTGGGCAGCGGTATGCCCATCTCGGGCATCGCCGCCTCGGCCGAGCTGATGGGAAAGTGGCGGCCCGGCACCCACGGCGGCACCTATGGCGGCGGCAACGCCCTGGCCGCGGCCGCGGCCTCCGCCACCATCGACGTCATCCGGGAGGAGAAGCTGGTGGAGAACGCCGCAGCGCAGGGGGACTATCTCATGGCCCGACTGCGCGACCTCCAGGCCGATTTTCCGGTCATCGGGGACGTGCGAGGCTGGGGGCTCATGGTCGCCACCGAATTCACGGGCGAGGATGGCAGCCCCGATCCCGAGACGGCGAAAGCCGTGGCCGCGGCCGCGCTCAAAGAGCGGCTCATGCTCCTCACCTGCGGCACCTACGGCAACGTCATCCGCTGGATTCCTCCCCTCATCGTCACTCGCGAGCAACTGGATGAAGGGCTGGACATCTTCGCTCGGGCGTTGGCGGATGTGGTGACATAACGCGTTTGCACTGTATCCGTTATACAGGACACGACGACACGAAGGCGCGAAGGGGAAAAGTGGCGGGTGGCAGGTAACAAGCAGCAGGTGAAAAACCTCGCAGCCAGAGTAACTGCTAAGGTATCGCCACTACTTTTTGCCACGAAGACACGAAGAAAAGCCAAGGCGCGACGTATTTTCCTTGATTTTTCCTTCGTGTCTTCGAAAAACTTCGAGCCTTCGTGGCTTTTAGCGTAACTACTAAGGTTGTCACCCGAAAACCACTAAACTGAAAGCAAATTGAAACCAAGGCTTTTGGTTTGCATTGGATCATCCATGAAAGGCGATTCTCTGGCTGCGCTGCCGCCCGCAGGTTCACCTGCGGGCTAAAAACGACGCCCCATGAATGGGGCTACGGTGCATGTCGCGCGCCGCAGGAAGCCGGGTTCACCCGGCGTCGTTTCGTAGCCCGGAGCTTCAGCTCCGGGTGGCCGAGGCCGAAAACACCTGATTTCAAAATGCGTTTAGTTTAAGTACACCAAGACACAAAGGCACAAAGGGGAATTTATACATTTTTTCTTCGTGTTCTTAGTGCCTTTGTGCTCTTTGTGGTTTGTTAACCGGGGTACGTTAGCAGTTATCTTCGATCTTTCGTTTTGGGTTGGACGACTTGGGCGGTCTCACCAAAAAGATTTGGGTGTGTCCTTTTTCGGTTGAGGAGTCTCACCGCAGCACTCGCCGACTGAAGCCGGACTCTTCTTGCCTACGGCCGGTGGACGGCGGAGGCCGTTCAGTTTTCCGGTCGACGAAGGCCGACCATCGGCGCCATCGAATCCTCCTTCCTTATTTCCTCCCCCGCCCGTCTCGAAGCGGGGGAGGAAGCAAAGGAGGGGGCTTGCGCCTAAAGAGCCCGAGTTCACTCGGCCAGTGCGTCCGGCTAATGCCAACTCATTTAGGACGCACCCAAAAGATTTCGATCTGGCCCGAGCCATCGAAGCCTACGCCAGCTCCTCCCGCACGTAGTAGATGGGTTTGCCCGTGCTTTCGTAATAGGTGCGGATGATGAGTTCGCCCAGCAGGCCCATGGCGATCATTTGCACCCCCAGCAGGATCAACAATACGGCCAGCAGCAACAGGGGCCGGGTGCCGATATTCTGCCCCAAGGCGAATTTGACGAAGGTGAGATAAAGGCCGATGAGCACGCCCACGGAGAAGGACATCATCCCTACGCCGCCGAAGATCTGAATGGGCCGGGTGCTGTATCCCAGCAGGAAATAGACCGTGATCAGGTCGAGAATGACGCGGAAGGTGCGGGTGATGCCATATTTCGAGGCCCCATGCTCCCGCGGGCGATGATTGACGGGGATCTCGGTCACGCGCACGCCATATCCAGCCGCCACGGCCGGAATGAAGCGATGGAGTTCGCCGTAGAGATGAATGTGTTTCACCACGTCGGCCCGATACGCCTTGAGCGAGCAACCGTAATCGTGCAAATGGACGTTGGTGGAGCGGGAGATGAGCCAGTTGGCCATCATGGAGGGCAGCTTGCGGGTGAGGAAGGCGTCCTTGCGATCCACTCGCCAGCCGCTGACGATATCGTAGCCCTCCTCGATCTTGGCCATGAGCCTGGGGATATCCGCGGGGTCGTTCTGCAGGTCGGCGTCGATGGTGATGACCACCTCGCCTCGGGCCCGATGGAATCCCGCGGCAAAGCCCGCGGTCTGGCCGAAATTGCGGCGAAAGCGCACGATACGCCAGCGCGGGTCCCGGTCGTGGATGGCCTTCAGCTTCTCGAAACTGCCGTCGGTGCTGCCATCGTCCGCCACGATGACCTCGTAGGGCTCGCCGTAGGCTTCCAGCGCCTCGGTGAGCTGCCGGTAAAGTTCATCGATGGCGGCCTCTTCATTGTAAAGGGGGATGACGACGGAGATGCGGGGATCGGGCATGATGGCTGGAGGCGAGGGTGAATGGGCGAGGGATCGAATCAGCGTGACTGCGTTTGCGTGGCATTTTGCCATCGTCGGGCGTCAAACGCCAAACCCTTCAGCAACGCTCAGGGCAGGCCGTCGTGTGTGAAATCGGAAAGGCCGTTGGGAATCGTCGAGCCAGCGTCCGTGAGGCCTGATCGCTATTCTCTCGCCGGGTGCGTCCCTGAAAATTGGCGCCGCGAATGACCTCCGGGAGGTGGCAACAAAGTTTTGGTCAAAATGAAGCGTTTGACGCCACCTCCCGGAGGTCTTGCTAAAAAATTGGGACGCACCCTCTCTCACCGACGCACGTTTGGTCCAGACCGGAGAATGGCATACAATAATCCGCTATGGAAACCGCCCGCACCCGCCGCCGATGGATCTGGATCGGCTTTGTCATCGTCCTGGTCGTCGCCGCGTTCTTCCGATTGTGGCAATTGCACAGCATCCCGCCCGGCCTGTTCGGCGACGAGGCCGCGGACGCGCTGGACGCGCTGGATGTGCTCGCGGGTCGGGGCCAGGTGTTCTTTCCGGGCAATTTCGGCCGCGAGGGCCTGCACATGTGGATTCTGGCGGGGATGTTCAGGCTGATGGGGCTGACGCCTTACGCCATCCGCCTGCCTTCCGCCATCGCCGGCGTCGTCACGGCCCTGGCCGCGTATTGGCTGGGCTATGAACTGTTCATCGCCCGGCTGCCCGATAAAGCTGACGCCCGGGCCTGGCGCGCGGCCTGGCTGATGACCCTGGGCGCGGGCCTGTTCACCGCCGTCTCCTACTGGCATATTCACTTCTCCCGCTTCGGCATCCGCGGGGTCTTCACCACGATGATGGCGGCTTTGACCATGGCCGCATTGTGGCGGGCCCTCAATCGGGATCATTGGGGATGGTGGGCGTTGGCCGGGTTGTTCATGGGCATAGGCGCGCATTTCTACACCGCCAGCCGCTTCATTCCCCTGTTCGTGGGCCTTTTCCTGGGCGGATGGCTGGCTCTGTCCTGGCTGCATGTGCGATTGCAGCCGCCCGTGACGAACTTCCGCCGATTCATTCTCGGTTCGATCATCCTCTTCGCCGTCTCCGCCGTCGTTTTTGCACCCCTGGGCTATTACTTCCTTACCCATCCCGGCAGCTTCACCCAGCGGGCGGGCGAGGTCTCCGCGTTTCAGGATGGCTTCAGTCTGGCCACGCTGAAAGTCATCAGCCGGGCCGCCCTCCTCAACCTGGTGCAATTCATCGCGCCCGGACGGGGCGACATGGCCCGGTTCTACAATCTGCCCGGTCGGGCCGTGTTCACGCCCCTGACCGCGCTTTTGGCGCTGTTGGGCGCGGGGATCAGCTTGAAGCGCTGGCGCAACCCGGTTTACAGCTTCCTGCTGCTATGGTTCATCATCATGGCCAGCCCCTCCTTCCTGGCCGTGGATCGGGCCCCCACCCTGCCGCGGGTGCTGGGCGTGATCCCGGGCGTCTTCTTCTTCCCCGCCATCGGTCTGGCCGCGGGCCTGGATTGGCTGACCGCCCGCCTGGCCTCGCTCTCTCCGAAAACCCGCCAGGCGCTCTTCTGGGGCCTGGCCGCGGCGGCCTTTCTGCTGCCCGCCGCCATCACCTATCGCGACTACTTCCATATCTGGGGGCCTGCGCCCGAGACCGCGGACGCGTTTGAGGTGGATATGACCACGGTCTGGCGCTGGCTGGAGGCCCATCCTCCCGACGGGCCATTATACATCTCCGCGGACATCTACAAGCACCCCAGCTTCTACGTCCTTTACGAACAGATTCCCACCACCGAGTACTTCACCCGCATCGATCCCCAGCTTCACTGGTTCGACGCCCGCCGGGCCTGGCCCCTGCCCCATCCCGACAGCCATCCCACCATCCTTGTGGGCGACTCCGCCCTGCCGCCAGCCTTCACCCAGGGCCTGCTGGGCATCGAGCTGACGCCCATCGACGGCGGCGTCGCTTTTCTGGCCACGACAGACCTGTACGTGGAGGGCGAACCCGTCGTCTGGTTCAGCGAGGCGTTGGGGTTGATGGGACAGTACGTCCTGCCGCCCGCCGCGGACGAGTCGGAGGGGGTGATCCTGCAGGTTTGGCGCACCCGGGGGCCCCTCATCGAGGAGGTCGCTCCTTACCAGATCCAGAGCGCCCTGCTGGGGCCGGACGGCGGGCAAATCGTCCAGGTCTCCGACGAGATGGGTATGCGCCCGCCTGAATGGGAGCGGGAGGGCGAGTTCGTCACCTGGCAACGCGTTCCCTGGCCGGAAGGGATGCAGATAACGGGCTCAGCCCTGCGCGTCGTTCCCCACAACCAGTCTCCCCTCCAACCCGAGGGTTCGCTGGATGGCTGGGTGCAGTCGCCTTGGGTTGCCTGGCCGCATTGACGGCGACATCCGAGGACTTCGAAGCCCGGCGAGCAAGCCTGCGCTGATGCGGATGAAAATGAGAACGCTGATAACGCGGATGCTTCGCATCGCAGATTTACGCAGATGATTTTCACAGATTTTTTCTTTATCATCTGCGTTCCCTAATCCTATTTTTGGAACAGCAGGACATAAAAAAGCCCAACCATCCCAAAGGGTGATCGGGCAAGTCAGAATCGAAGGGGCATTATCAGGAACTGGGGGTTGCTTCGCCCGTCTGAGCGCTTTCCTGTGTCTGGCTCTTCTTCAATTGAGCTTGAAGCTGCTCCACTTTCTGGTTGAGGTCCTGGATGCTCAGTTCGTAGCGCTCGGCGAGGTCGCCGCGCAATTCAGTGCCGCTCTTGGGCGTCAGAAAGGCGGTCAGGACCGCGCCCATCAGCAGGCCGACAAGAAAAAGCAGGACATCTCTCATGATTGTTACCTCCTGGTCGGTAGGGGATTGGCAGTTGGCAAAGGGAATCAGGAGTTTGTTTTCGTTTGCAGGGACACATTGCAGGCGAAACCCGCTCCAAATTCATTTTAGCCCATCTATAACGTTTCGTCAATTCGCATCAAACGGTAGGGTGCGTTTCAAAAATGGGGCGCACTAGCCGACTCAAGTCGGGCGCTTCAGGCCTGCGGCCAGTGGACGGCCTCCGCCGTCCATTTTCACCGTATGCAACAGGTCGACGAAGGTCGACCACTGGCGCGAAGCGCCCAAAAGGCCCGAGTTTACTCGGCCAGTGCTTGGCGACGAATCGACGATGATTTTTTGCCCCCAAATTGAAACGCACCCCAAACGGTAGTCCTGTTCACTCGACACGGATACGAGGAAACACGGATAAAATCTTTTTTGAATGACTTCGCTCCTTCGTTTCCTTCGTTTCCTTCGTGTCTTCGTGGCAAAAGAGGGGCGATTGAGGCCAACTACCTTAGCAGTTATCATCAGACATTATTTGATTCGGTATTTTTTGCTTTTTACGCCGGTTCCGACTAAAATAAAGGGCTGTGTGTACAGCACCCAAAAGCCCGATGCCCCATGTCCTCTGTGACCTGTTGGCATCCCCACTTTCCGAAATCGGCGCGGCCGTGATTCATGGTAACTACTAAGGTCGTCACCCGTCGTCGCCCGAAAACCACTAAGAACACAAAGGCGCAAAGGGAAATGGATACATTTTTCTTCGTGTTCTAAGCGCCTTTGCGCCCTTTTGTGGTTTGTTGACCGGGGTGAGTTGACGGTTACGACCATTCTCAAATACATCAAAGAAGGAGCGAATCATCCAATGGATTATGTATTGAATGTTGAACCTCGAAGCATCACCGGCAGGCACGTGAAACAGGTGCGCGCGGCCGGTTTTGTGCCCGCTATCGTGTATGGGCAGGGCGAACCCGCCACCCCTATCCAGTTCCGCGAGATCGACATGGTGCGCATCCTGCGCAGCGGCGGTCTCAGCCAGCTCATCGAGATCAGGGGCCTGGGCAAGCCTATGAACGTGCTAATCAAGGACCTGCAACGCCATCCCATTCGCCGCACCCTCCTCCATGTCGATTTCTACCGGGTGCAGATGGACGTCAAAATCCAAACCGACCTGCCCGTCCACACGGTGGGCGAGTCCGAGGCCCTCAAGGGCGGCGCTGTGCTCATCCATCACATGGACGCCATTACCGTGGAATGTCTTCCCGGCGATATTCCCGAAGCGCTCGTGGCCGATTTGAGCAAGCTCAAGACCCTGAACGATGTCATCACCGTGGCCGACCTGCCCATCCCCGAGGGCGTGGAGGTGTTGGCCGAGCCCGAAGCGCCTGTCTTCAGCCTGACCATCTCCCGCAAGCTGGCGGAAGAGTCTGCCGAGGGTGAGGAAGAAGGCGCTGAGGCCGAAGCGGGCGAAGAAACAGTCGCAGAGGGCTAACCGCGCGCCTTGCAGGCGGATGGCGGGCGTTTTCTGGTGAAAAACCGCCATCCGCTC
Organism: Anaerolineae bacterium; assembly: GCA_026991225.1. GTDB lineage: Bacteria > Chloroflexota > Anaerolineae > J102 > J102 > M2005. The sequence goes on from JALXCB010000191.1 coordinate 26,014, forward strand.
CTGACAAACTTTCCGTCGATCTTTGCCCAACCACCTGTCTTCTGCTAAAATACAATCACTGCGCCCCCATCGTCTAGAGGACTAGGATGTCAGCCTTTCAAGCTGAAGACAGGGGTTCGAATCCCCTTGGGGGCGCCAAAAGCCTCGGTCGTCGACCGGGGCTTTTTTGTTTGAAAAGGTCACTACTAAGGTCATCACACGAAAACCACTAAGAATACGAAGACACAAAGGCACAAAGGGAAATTTATACATTTTTTTCTTCGTGTTCTTGGCGCCTTTGTGCCCTTTGTGGTTTGTTAACCGGGGTACGTTAGCAGTTACTTGAAAAGTGTCAAGTCGTCTCCGCATTACCGATAGAATCGGACGTCCGCTTTCTCCAGCGTCGCCAGCCCTTCCTTGATCTCCCGCTCCACCGAATCCAGATAGGCTTCCAGGCGGTCGCGAGTGTCGACGAGCTCCACGATGACGGGCAGATCCGTCGACAATCGCAGAATGCGGGCTGTGTGAATCCGGCTCTTCTTTCCGAAACCCATGATTCCGCGCACGACAGTCGCCCCGGCCAATCCCTGACGTTGGGCCTCCTCGACCAGCCATTCATACAACGGGCGGCCATGGGCCCGATCATTCTCGCCGACGAAAATCCGTAGAAGACAGCCGTCTTTTTCGAATTCCATGAGGCTTAGCTCCCGAAAGCGTAGGCCAGGGTTTGTCCTAACCAGACAGCGACCAGGCCCAGAAAGATGTTTGCGGTTATGTTCAACACCGCGGGCGTGGCGGCCCCATCCGCAAACAGGTTGAAGGTTTCGAGGCTGAAGGTGGAGAAGGTCGTGAAAGCGCCCAAAAAGCCGATGAAAATCAACATGCGGACTTCAGGGCTAAAGACATTTTGCATGAAGGCGTAACGCACCAGAAAGCCGAGAAGAAAGCTGCCAATGACATTGACGGCCAGGGTGCCATAGGGAAAATGCACGGATCGGCTGAGATCTTGCACCCAGCCCGCCATGAGGAACCGGCTGACAGCGCCCAGAAAGCCGCCAATGCCGATGATGAGTAATTTCGTCATAGTCGCTTCCGATGGTAACTATACAGGTATCCAACAGAACGTCTTGCCACGAAGGCTCGAAGGGACGAAGGCGATGCAGGCTGATTGATTGACAAAACGCGTTTTGGTCTGCTGTGGTCGCCTATGCTGTCGACTGAAGTCGTCCCATTCCAGGCCTGCGGCCAGTGGACGGCCTCCGCCGTCCATGTTCATGATGGAAATCAGGTCGACGAAGGTCGATCACAGGCGCGAAGCGCCTGAAGAGTCCGAGTTTACTCGGTGAATATGGTCGGAAAGGAAAGACTCAAGATTTGTCAGTCAACCAGCGATGCAGGTTTGCAAGTTCGCAGGCCACAAGTGGCAAGCCTTTCTGGCTGCAAGGTTTTTCACCTGCTACTTGCTACCTGCCACCTGCAACTTTTACCCTTCGTGCCTTCGTGTCGTCGTGTCTTCGTGGTTTTTGCCTCGCTATGAGGGGATACGTGTATAGTTACTTCTGATGAAAAGGATAGGCAAACGCATCATAGATCACCCGGGCCGCGGGCGCAAATCCACGAACGCATCTCGGGCCGAAAGGGTTCGCCGCGCGCGGAGCGACTTGCATTCGGGCGGGAAGGGGACTACAATCCAGGCATGAACACCCGTCCCTATGAAGTTCACGAATCCGATATCCTCATCCTCCGGGCGGCGGAGTTGCTGTCCTGGGTGGTCGAGGACGCCGTGAACGCCCGCGGCGTGGCCCACATCGCCATCTCGGGCGGCTCCACGCCCCGCCCATTGTTCAAACTCCTGGCCGCGCCTCCGTGGCGGGAGCGCATTCCCTGGGGCCGAACCCATATCTGGTGGGTGGACGAACGCTGCGTCCCCCCCGACCATCCCCATAGCAACTTCGGCGTGGCCTACGCGCTGCTCCTGCAACACCTGCCCATCGTCATCACTCATCGCATCCACGGCGAGGAGGACGATCCCCAACAAGCTGCCGCCCTTTACGAGCAGGAGATCACAACGACGATGGGCCTGGCCGCCTGGCAATGGCCCCGGTTCGATCTGATCTTGCTGGGTATGGGCGCGGACGGTCACACCGCTTCCCTCTTTCCGGGCGATCCCGCGCTGACCGTGCGCGACCGTCTGGTCACGGTGGGCCATGCCCCCACAGCACCTCGCGATCGGGTCACCCTCACCCTGCCTGTGCTCAACCAGGCCGCGCATGTGATCTTCCTGATCGCGGGCGCAGGTAAGGGGCCCGCCCTCCGCCGCGTCTTTCATAAAGAAGACCCCCAGCCCCTGCCCGCAGCTCTGGTGGAGCCGGAAAACGGCTATCTGCTGTGGCTGTTGGACCGGGATGCGGCCCGCGCCGCGGACATGCCTTTTCTGTCTTGTAGATAACGTTGGCGTTCTTTGCGAAAGGTTCGCCAGGCCAAAGTTGGGCGAGGCTGCAACGCACGTAAAACGTCAAACGTGAAACGTCATGTCCTCACGCATCACGTTTCACTCGTCACGTCTTCAGCTTTCCGCGACCACGCAGCCGATACGCACTTTCATCACCACACGAGAACCCCTACCAAGATCGAGGTGACTATGACCAGCAAACTGCAACGACTCTACGACGAATTCGGACAATCCATCTGGCTGGATTTCATCAGTCGCGACATCATGGCCTCGGGCCAGTTTCAGGAACTCATCGACCTGGGCCTGCGCGGGGTGACTTCCAATCCTTCCATCTTCAACAAAGCCATCAGCGGCAGCGCCCTCTACGATGAGGATATCCGCCGTCTGGCCGGGGAAGGCGCGGACGCTTTCGCCATCTACGACGTCCTCTCCCAGGCCGACATCACCGCGGCCTGCGACGCGCTCCTGCCCCTGTACGAGTCCAGCAACCGGGGCGATGGCTATGTGAGCATCGAGGTGAATCCCGACCTGGCCTACGACGCCGAGGGCACGGTGGCGGAGGCCCAGCGGCTGTGGCGCAGCATCGACCGTCCCAACCTCATGGTGAAAGTGCCCGCCACCCGCGAAGGCATCCCCGCCATCCGTCGGCTCATCGCCGCGGGCGTCAATGTGAACGCCACCCTCATGTTCTCTCTGCGCCACTACGAGGCCGTGGCCTACGCGTTCATCGAAGGAGTGGAGGATCGGGCCCGGGCGGGCGAGGATGTCAGCCACGTGGCCTCGGTGGCCTCCTTCTTCGTCAGCCGCATCGACACGGCCATGGACAAAGCCCTGGCCGCGGTGGGCAATACCGAATTGCAGGGGAAGATCGCGATCGCCAACGCCAAACTGGCCTATGATCGCTTCAAAGTCGTCTTCGGCGACGCCCGCTGGCAGGCGTTAGCGAACCAGGGCGCGCGGGTGCAGCGACCCCTTTGGGCCAGCACCAGCACCAAGAATCCCGCTTACTCGGACGTGCTTTACGTCGAAAACCTCATCGGCCCGCACACAGTCAACACCCTGCCTCTGCACACCATCCAGGCCCTGCTGGACCACGGCAGGCTGGCCCGCACCGTCGACCAGGGCGTGGAAGAAGCCCGGGCGCAGATCGCCCGTCTGGCCGAACTGGGCATCGACTTCGACCAGATCACCGAAGACCTGCAAACCGCGGGCGTGAAAGCCTTTGCCAACGACTTCCACAAACTGCTGCATACCATCGCCCAGCGCGCGGGCGCTATCGCCAGCGTCTGAAGGAAGCCCTCATGTCCCAGCCTGAACTCGAAGCCATCCACCGCGCCCCCTCCTTCAGCCTGATTATTTTCGGCGCTTCGGGCGACCTGGCCTACCGCAAACTCCTGCCAGCCCTCTTCACCCTGGCCTGCAATGACCTCTTGCCCGAAAACTACGTCCTTTTGGGCGCGGCCCGCACGCCCTACACCGACGACGCCTTTCGGGATCACATTCGGCAGGGCGTGGAGGAATTCGGGCGCATCAAGCCTGACGAATGCGACCGCTGGCAGGAGTTCGCCTCCCGCCTTTACTACCAGCACATTCAGTATGATGAGCGAGCGGACTTTCAGACGCTGAAGCAGCGCCTGGAGGAGCTGGAAAAGGCCCATCAAACGGCCCCCAACCGCCTGTTCTATCTGGCCATTCCGCCCTCCATCTACCCGGTGGTGGTGGAAAACCTGGGAGAGGTGGATTTCGCCCAGGAGCAAGAGGGCCATTTCGCCCGACTCATCGTGGAAAAGCCCTTCGGCACGGACTACAACAGCGCCTTCGCCCTCAACCAGCACATTCATCGCTACTTCCGGGAAGATCAGGTCTATCGCATCGACCACTATCTGGGCAAGGAGACGGTGCAGAATCTGCTGGTCTTCCGCTTCGCCAACGCCATCTTCGAGCCGCTATGGAACCGGCACTACATCGACCACGTTCAGATTTCCGTGCTGGAATCGGTGGCCGTGGGCAAGCGTGGAGGCTATTACGATCAGGCCGGGGTGATGCGGGACATGTTCCAGAATCATCTGATGCAGCTCATCTCCCTCACGGCCATGGAACCGCCCAACGAATGGGATGCCACCCAGTTGCGGGATGAGAAGGTGAAGGTGCTGCGGGCGGTGCGTCCGCCCAGGGATGGCGCACTGCGCACGAACACCGTGCGCGCTCAATATCGCTCCACCGACGGTTCGGGCCCCACCTACCGGCTGGAGCCGGGCGTCGATCCCCATTCCGAGACGCCCACCTACGCCGCCCTCACCCTCTACATCGACAATTGGCGCTGGAAGGGCGTGCCCTTCTACCTGCGTTCCGGCAAGGCCCTGGCCGCCAAAACCACCGAAATCTACGTTCAGTTCAAGGAAGTCCCCCACCTGCTGTTCGAAGCCCAGGGCGTGGACCTGGCTCCCAACGCGCTCTCCATTTGCCTGCAACCCCACGAGGGTTTTCACCTTCGCTTTCAGACCAAAGTGCCCGGCGCTGGCATGCGCACGCAGGATGTGGACATGCGCTTCAACTTCGCCACCACCTTCGGCGACAAGAGCCTGCCCGAAGCCTATGAGCGCCTGCTGCTGGATGCGGTGCTGGGCGACGCCTCCCTCTTCTCCCGCGAGGACGAAATTCTGGTCTCCTGGCAGATCATCGACGCCATCCTCCAGGGCTGGGAGCGAGGCGACGGCCCGCCTCTCACCTTTTACGAGCCGGGCAGTTGGGGCCCCATCACCGCGCACAACATGCTGGCCGTGTGGGGGCGGTCATGGAGCGTGGATTGTTTCAAAAGCGAGGGCGCGAAAACCGTAGGATAGCAGGCGACACGAGCAGCAACTCGCCGATACCGATGAAAACGCCTCGCGGTCAGGTTGGCGCGGGAAGCCAAACACGTAATGCGTAATGTGTGATGCGTAATGACCTCACGGATTACGCATCACGCATCACGTCCGTTGCAGACTCGCCCAACGGGGACTTTGAGTCATTTTTGCAAACCAACGCAACGCTATTTTCGGAACAGGAGCGATCCGTAAATCGCTCCTGCGCCATCATTTCAGCGGACAGACGTCACAGACGTTGCAGAGGTCGTGGGCCAGGGCGTCATTCAAGAGGCCGCGGCTTTCGCGCCAGTGCACGGCTTTGGCTACCTCGTCCGGCTTCATGGGATTGAACCGGTTGAGTTCGACCAGGGTCTTCGTGATCAACGCTGTGTGTTCCAGCTTCTCCAGCTTGAGATAAGCCTTCCACGGGCTTTCGCCCACGGTGACGCTGCCATGCCGCTGCAGGATGAGCGCGTCGTAGTGTTCGATGACGCCGGCAATGACTTCGGCCCCTTCGGGCGAGGCGGGCGTGGCGTATTTCGTGGTGGGAATGAGTCCCAGCGTCATCACCACCTCGGGCAGGATGCACTGGGCCAGGGAGACGCCGGCGATGGAGAGGGCCACGGCCATGGGGGGATGGGCGTGGACGACGCTGCGGATGTCGGGGCGGCGGCGGTACGCCTCAAGATGCAAGATGATCTCGCTGGAAGGGCGCAGCTCCCGATTCGCGCCGTACAACGGCCCGATCACCTTCGCTTCCCAGTCGATGACCAGAAGCTGGTCGGGTTTGAGATTGCCCTTGGAGAAGCCGCTGGGGGTGACGAGAAAACGATCCGGGCCCAGCCGCACGCTGACATTGCCGTCAGAAGCCGCGACAAAGTCCTTCTCCCACATGAGGCGGCATACCCGAATGACCTCTTCCCGCCATGCTCTTTCGGTACGCCGGGCAGGTTGTGACGTGATGGTGTAGGACATAGCGCCTGTCGATCTACGAAGAAGGAGGCGACGATAGTTCGCCGCCTCCTGGGTTGTCATTGCAAAGAGGTGTGGTTTATTTGTGGATGAGGGTGGCGGGTTCGAGGCTTGTATCGACATCGGGAGCCGTCACCCGCAGAGGCATGGCGCGGGGCGGGCCTGCGTCCACGTACTTGCGCACCACGACGTTATCGACGAAAACGCCCCTGTCGGTGTTCTGACTGTCGCTCTCGAAGACGAACGCCACCCACACTTTGTCCTTGCCCACCCAGTTGCTCAGATCGAACGTCTGGGTGTTCCAGCCGTTGCTATTGCCGCTCTCTCGAATGCCGGAATAGGTGAGGTTATCGTCGGAAGCGTACCAGCCGAACCAGTCCGCGCCCTTCTCGGTGTCCAGCAGGTAGTCGAAGGTGACTTCCGCCTGGGTGGCGTCGGTCAGGTTGAATGGGCCGAGGATGATCCAGGACTCCATGTCGTTGGGGTAGTTTTCGACGCAGGGTTGGGCGGCGGTGCGTCCTCGGGCCGCGGGCCAGATGCTAAAGGGGCGGCTGTCGGCCTCGCAGGTGGCCAGACCCCAGGTGGGGCTGCCTGCGCGTTCGACATTGCCCACGGAAGCCTCATCGAAATCCTGCTGCGCCAGCGTCACCCAGCCGGATTGAGGGGGCGCCGCCGGAGGGGGAGGCGTGGGCGTGGGATCATCGATGTTGCTCATGATGGCGATTTCGCCGCAGTCGGTGCGCACGTAGAGGGTGAATTCTTCGCCCGAATGACCGCCGGGATAGGTGAATTCGTAGCCGCCGATCTGCTTGTTGTATGTGGGATCATACTGCGTCCACCTTACATAACCTTCGTACTCTCGCAGATAGAACGTGGTGGGGTGTTGCCAGGGCAGAGGTCGCAGTGTGTAGACGTAAGGCACATCCTGCAGCGGGATATGGTAGTCCTTGCCCCAGACGTTCACGTAGAGATAGCCCACTTCGCACATGGGGGGGCGGGTGAGGATGATGGGCAGATAAAGCTTATAG
>JALXCB010000192.1 GCA_026991225.1 Anaerolineae bacterium
TCTCTTTCTCACTATCCCAGGCTGTCAGAAAGATGATTTCGCCCGGCTCTTTCGATTCCAGCAGGTAATGAAACCGATGTCCTTTCTGAGAATTGAAGAAGTCAGTAAGCGCCTGACTGCGATAAAGCTCCCGAATATCGGCCACTTTATCGGGATAGGCGTGAGAATAGGTGATTCGAATAATCATAAAGCAGTTGCTCCGATGATGGCGGGTTTGAAGAAAGGAATGAAGATGGCAAACGCCATCGGCTAAAGAAGATTCCACTCATGTAAAGCATACCACATTTTTAGTCATTTGTGAACGATATACGCATCCCAGGGTGCGTCCCAGGAATTTGGCGCCATCCAGCCGACTGAAGTCGAACTCTTCAGGCCTGCGGCCAGTGGACGGCCTACGCCGTCCAAAATCATGCCAACAAATGGTCGCCGAAGGGCGACCACCGGCGCCATCGAATCCTCCTTCCTTATCTCCTCCCCCGCCCGCCTCGAAGCGGGGGAGGAAGCAAAGGAGGGGGCTTGCGCCTAAAGAACCCGAGTTTACTCGGCAAATGTCTGCCCATAATTGGGGACGCGCCCTCGCCCGAACGCCCCACGCGCTCACACGGTCCCCGCGCTGACCTCTCTCGTCCGGGCCTGCGCCTCCGGCATCCGATCCGCGGGCGTGAGGTCTTGATGCCGCATCCGGATTTGCCAGGTGCGGAAGGCGGCCTCGATCTTCACGGGCACGGTCATCTTCGATTTGCCGATGCGCCGGTCTTCGAAATAGATGGGGACTTCCACCACCTTGTAGCCCAGCCGCTCCGCCACATAGGCCATCTCCACCTGAAACACGTACCCGTTGGATCGGATGCGGTCCAGGCCGATGCCTTCCAACGCCCGCCGCCGCCAGGCTTTGAACCCCGCGGTGCCGTCTTTCACGTCCAGGCTCAGAATCAGTCGGGTGTAGATGGCGTTGGCCCACCAGCTCAGAAAGCGCCGCCACCAGCTCCAATGCGCGTCCAGCTCGCCCCCGGCCACATAGCGCGACCCCACTACCACATCCACGGTAGGGTCCTGCTCCAGAATGTCCAGGAAGATGGGAATGTATTGGGGCGAGTGGGAGAAGTCCGCGTCCATCTGCACGATGATGTCCGCGCCCATGGCCAGCGCCCGCTGGAAGCCCGCGATATACGCCCGCCCCAGGCCATGATCCTCATGCCGATGCAGCACCGAGACCTTGCCGGGATTGCGCGCGGCCAGGCGATCCGCAATGTCCCCGGTGCCGTCGGGCGAGTCGTCATCCACGATGAGGATGTGACGGTCGCACTTGATCTCGGGCAGGGCCAGCAGTTCGGCGGTAATGGCTTCGATATTATCCGCTTCGTTGTAGGTGGGGATGACGATGACGAGATTCATAAAAGGGAAGCAATCCTACGGGCGAGAGAGGCCCTATTATACTCGGATGCGGGCGTTTGGGCGAATGGGCGAGGGAGCGAGGATGAAGATCGTTTGCGAAAGATGCCAGAAGCGCAGTATAATTGTGAAGATTAGTAGGAGATTGTACCATGACCTGGAACAATGATCTCATTATCGAAGCGCAACCTGTCCCTCTTTCGATGGACGAAGAGGGTGTATTTCGCGTCGGCAACACTCGGGTGCCCCTCGATACAGTCATAGAAGCCTTCGAGGAGGGTTTGACCGCGGAGGAGATTGTCCAACAATATCCTTCCCTTGACCTTTCGGACGTCTATTCGGTCATCGGGTACTATCTCAATCACCGGACGGAGATAGAACGTTATTTGCGAGGACGATCGGTCCGGCGGCGTGAAATCAGACAACAGAATGAAAGCCGATGGGATCCAAGGGGCATTCGCGAGCGGCTATTGGCCCGCAAGGAGCGCCTTCAGGAGCGGTAAAACGTGGTGCGTTTCCTGGCCGACGAGAACTTCAACAACGCCATTCTGCGAGGATTGCTGCGGCGGAAGCCGGATATCGATATTGTCCGCGTGCAGGATGTGGGTTTGTCAGGAGCCAGCGATCCTGAAATCCTGGCTTGGGCGGCGCGGGAAGACCGGCTCGTCCTGACACATGACGCTGGTTGACTGACAAATCTTGAATCTTTCCTTTCCGACCGTATTCACCGAGTAAACTCGGGCTCTTTAGGCGCTTCGCGCCTGTGGTCGACCTTCGTCGACCTGATTTCCATCATGAACATGGACGGCGGAGGCCGTCCACTGGCCGCAGGCCTGAAGAGTCCGACTTCAGTCGACAGCATAGGCGACCACAGCAGACCAAAACGCGTTTTGTCAGTCAATCAGCACATGACGTTTCGACGATGACCCGTTACGCTTATGAACGGGTGCGTCGCGGCGAGCGCATGCCCGGCCTGTTTGAAGTGAGTCGCAAAACGCCCGTCAGCACGGTGATCGATGACCTGCTGCTGATCGCCGAGGTCAGTGAAGAGGGAGAATGGGAGGGCCAGGTGCGTTATCTCCCGTTGAAGTGAGCAATGATTACGCGGGAACGCGGTCGAGGACCTTTTTCAGGTATTGGCCCGTGTAGCTGCGGGGGTTGGCCGCGACCTGCTCGGGCGTGCCTTCCGCCACGATCTCACCCCCACGATCGCCTCCTTCCGGGCCCAGGTCGATGATCCAGTCCGCGGATTTGATCACGTCCAGGTTGTGCTCGATGACCAGCACCGTGTTGCCCCGGCTGGTCAGGTCATGGAGCACGGCCAGCAACTTCTCCACGTCCGCGAAATGCAGCCCCGTGGTGGGCTCGTCCAGAATGTACAGGGTCTTGCCCGTGGCCCGGCGGGAGAGCTCTTTGGCCAGCTTCACGCGCTGGGCCTCGCCCCCCGACAGGGTCGTGGCGGGCTGGCCCAGGCGGATATAGCCCAACCCCACCCGGCTCAGGGTCTCCAGCTTGTTGCGGATGCTGGTGATGTTCTGGAAGAACGCCAGAGCCTCGTCCACGGTCATTTCCAGCACTTCGGAGATGTTCTTGCCCTTGTAGCGAATCTCCAGGGTCTCCCGGTTGTAGCGCTTGCCGTGGCACACCTCGCAGGGCACGTACACGTCGGGCAGGAATTGCATCTCGATGCGGATGATGCCGTCACCCCGGCAGGCCTCGCAGCGCCCGCCCTTGACATTGAAGGAGAAGCGGCCCGGCTTGTAGCCTCGCAGTTTGGCCTCGGGCAGGCTGGCGAAGAGCTTGCGGATGGGAGTGAACACGTCGGTGTAGGTGGCGGGGTTGGAGCGGGGTGTGCGGCCGATGGGACTCTGGTCGATGTCGATGACCTTGTCCAAATGCTCCAGTCCCTCGATGGCGTCATGTTTGCCCGGCTTTTTGCGGGCGCGGTAGAGGCGCTGGGCCACGGCCCGGTAGAGGGTATCGATGACCAGCGTCGATTTGCCCGAGCCGCTGACGCCCGTCACTACGATGAATTTCCCCAGGGGGAACTTCACCGTCAGGTTTTTGAGATTGTTCTCCCGCGCGCCGCGGATGACAAGATATTCACCCGTGCCGGGGCGACGCTGCTTGGGGATGGGGATCTGCCGTCGGCCCGAGAGATATGCGCCCGTGAGGCTGGCCTCGTTGGCCATGATGGCCTCGGGCGGGCCTTCGGCCACGATCTCGCCCCCGTGCTCTCCTGCGCCCGGCCCCAGGTCGATGACCCAATCCGCCGACAGGATGGTCTCCTCATCGTGCTCCACCACCAGCACCGTGTTGCCCAGGTCCCGCAAGTCGGTGAGGGTGCGGATGAGGCGGGCGTTGTCCCGCTGGTGCAGGCCGATGCTGGGCTCGTCCAGGATGTAGAGCACGCCCATGAGCTGGGAGCCGATCTGCGTGGCCAGGCGGATGCGCTGGGCTTCGCCGCCCGACAGCGTGCCCGCCTTGCGGTTGAGGGTGAGGTAATCCAGCCCCACGTCGTGCATGAACTGCAAGCGGGCCTGGATCTCCTTCAGCACCTGGCGGGCGATGGTCCATTCCCGCTGGCTGAGGGGCGAGTTGGGCGGAACCTCGTCGAGCAGGGGCGCGTTGTAGTGGTCGTCGGGCCTGGCCCCGCGCAGCTTCTTCACCCAGGCCAACGCCTCGGCCACCGACATTTCCCCCACCTCATGGATGTTCAACCCCTGGATGGTGACGGCCAGAGCCTCGGGCCGCAGGCGCTTGCCCCCGCACACCGGGCACGGGCGCTGGGTCATGTAGCGCTCCAGAAACTCCCCGCGGATGTATTCAGACGTCGTCTCCTTGTAGCGACGCTGCAGGTTGGGGATGATGCCCTCGTAGGAGGTCTGGAACTGGCGCAATCGTCCATACTGGTTCACATAGCGCACGGTGAAAGTGTCGTTGCGCTTGCCGCCGTAGAGGATGATGTCTTGCTGCTTGCGGCTGAGCTCCTTCCAGGGCACGTCCATGGGGATGCCGTAATGCCGGGCCGCGGCCTCCACCAGGGCCTGATAGTAGGCCGCGGTGTCCCGCGACCAGGGATGCAGCGCACCCTCGGCCAGGCTGAGATCAGAATTGGGTACGATCAACTCGGGATCGAACTCCATCTGCGTGCCCAGGCCCATGCAGGCGGGGCAGGCCCCATGCGGCGAGTTGAAGGAGAAGGTGCGGGGCTCGATCTCGGGCAGGCTGATATTGCAGACCGGGCAGGAGAGATGCTCGGAGAACAGCCGGTCGGTAGGATGCTCCCGGTCGGTGACGTCGGCCACGATGATGACGCCGCCGCCCAGATGCAGCGCGGTCTCCACCGAATCGGCCAGGCGGGTCATGTCCAGGCCGTGGCCGTTGCTGCCGCCGTGCCGGATGATGAGCCGGTCCACCACGGCCTCGATGGTGTGGTTCTTGTAGCGATCCAGCTCGATATCCTCGTCCACGTCGTGGATCTCGCCATCCACCCGCACCCGCACATAGCCCGCCTTGCGGATCTGGTCGAAGATCTGCTTGTGCTCGCCCTTGCGGTCCTTGATCAGGGGCGCGAGGATGAGCAGGCGGCTGCCTTCGGGATAGGCGGCGATGGCGTCCACGATCTGCTCCACGGTCTGACGGGTGATGGGGCGGCCGCATTGGGGGCAGTGGGGCTGGCCGATGCGGGCGAAGAGCAGGCGCAGGTAGTCGTAGACCTCGGTGACCGTGCCCACGGTGGAGCGGGGATTGCGGCTGGTTCCCTTCTGGTCGATGGAGATGGCCGGAGAAAGCCCCTCGATCTGGTCCACGTCGGGCTTCTCCATCAGGCCCAGGAACTGACGGGCGTAGGCGGAGAGGGATTCCACATAGCGTCGCTGGCCCTCGGCGTAGATGGTATCGAAGGCCAGGGAGGATTTGCCCGACCCGGACAGGCCGGTGATGACCACCAGCTTGTCGCGGGGGATTTCCACGTCGATGTTTTTGAGATTATGCTCGCGTGCGCCGCGAACGATGAGCTTCGATTGAGGCATGGGACAGGATCGGGATTGGGATCAGGATGAGATGGGCGCGAAGCGCCAGAACATATTATCTTATCCCATTTTGTCTCAATCGCCCAAAATTCGATTCGAAATTCCTCAAAAATAACTGGTTTGCAGGTTTCCTGGCTTCCCAGTTCCCCCACCTATTCACTGACAGGATACCGAATCACGCCCGAAGCATCCTTCACCACCCGCGCGATCTCGGCGTCGTCCACTTGATGGCAGTTCGCAGGGATGACCGCGTAATCGAAATAAGCGTCGGGGTAGGGCAGGGGCAGGAAGAGGTATTGGTAGCGGACGTGATTGGCGTTGAGCACGGCCCGCCGCAGCTCGCCCGCCTCCAGCAGTTGCAGATCATCGCTGAGGATGACCGAGGCCCGGGAACGCAGGGAGACGCGCAGGGGCGTGAGTGGGTCGGGCGGTTGGATGAAGAGGATGCGGTCGGAGCGGCGCAGATGGTTGCTGAGGAAGGCCAGTTGGGGATGCGCGGGCAGATCGGACCAGGATTGGATGAGGCCCTCGGGAATGCGCACGAACCCCCCTTCGTCCGGGATGGCTTCGGGCGGGTGGGGATAGTCGGCCTCGTTCAGGTCCAGCAGGTGCTCCCGGCGGTTGATGAACATGACCATCCACCGCCTCCATTCGGGCCAGAGGAAATGGCTGACGCCCGTGTTGTGCTGCCACACCGAAAGCTGTTGGCTGCCCACCATCGCCGCCGTAATCACCCCCATCGTGCCGCCATGACTGACTACACAGATGCGCTTCCCCGCCCAGGTTTCCAGTATCTCCGCCAGCGCGGCCAACACCCGGTCCCGAAACGCGGTGAAGCCGGGCGCACCCTCGCTGGTGGGCGTCCAGTCGGACCGGCCCCACCAGGGGCGCGTGGGATGATGGAGGGGCATTTCCTCGTAGAACGCGGCGAATCTTTCCTCCAACCCCGCCAGCTCGATGACCTCCAGGCCCTGGGCGTGGGCCACGGCCAGGGCGGTGCTGTGGGCCCGGCGCAGGGGCGAGCTGACAACCACGTCCACGGGCAGTTCCCGGGCCATGTACTCGCCCACGCTCAGCGCCTGGGCCCATCCCAACGCGGTGAGGTTGGGATCGTAGGACACCAGGTTTTTGTAGATATTGGTCATGGATTGGCCGTGGCGCACCAGGAACAGCTCGGTGCCCACCAGATAGCCGTAGCCCCGGTCTTCCAGGGGAATGTCGGGCAGGTCATTGGGATCGTAGATGGGAGGCATGGAATTATCTTACCGTATGTGGGAAGGTTCGACCAAGCTGATTCCCGCGCCGCTGCGGGCGGTGTGGCTCCGCCGGGTCAGGCGCTGACCAGCGCAGGCTCAGCGGGCGATGGTGCGATGGAGGCAGAAGGCCTTGCTCAGCGCCTTGGAGTGGAAACAGACGGAAAGAACCCATCCCCCATCCACCTCCTCGATCTGCACGGTGGACCAGGCGGTAGACCATCGCCTGACGGGCGGGGGTTTGGGGTTCGCCCCCGAGACGGGATACTCGTAGCGGTCGATGACCTCGCCCTGGCGGTTGACGAATCGATAGGTAATGCGCGTGGGCGCGGCCTCCACCAGCATGGCCCCGTAATCGCCATTGTAGCGCACGACGCTCTCGGGCAGGGGATCGCCGAAGCCGTAGATGCTGTTCCCGCCGATGCCGTTGACGAAATAGGGGATGCCGCCCACCTGCAGCCGCTCGTAAGTGTGGTCATGCCCGCCGATGACCGCGTCTGCGCCCCACGCCTCGAAGGGCCACTGCATCCACACGCTGGAGCCGTGCGCGGAGCTGGAGGAATAGGGCGCGTGATGGAAGATGACGATCCGCCAGGGCGCATCCGATTGGGCCAGAGCCTTTTTCAACCACCGGGCCTGACGAGAGTTGGCGCCCACGCCGTCCGGCTCGCCCGGATTGGAGTTGAGAATGAAGGCGTGCACCGGACCCCAACGCACGTCGTAATACCGTTCGTTGCCCGATGAACTGACGAAATCCCTCCCCGGCAGGGTGAAATAGTTCAGATACTCCTGGAATCCCCGGCCGTCGCTGTAATCGTGATTGCCCGCGGCGGGGAAGAAGGCGTTGCGAGCCGCGTTGCCGCCCACACAATACTCGCCCGGCTCCACGTCCTTCAGCCAGTCGCAGAAAAACTGGCCGATGACCTGATCGTAGGTGGTGGAGCCGTAGCGGTTGTCGCCCGCGGTGAGGATGAAGTCGGGATGCCAGTCGGCGATGATGCGGGCCACGCCCGCTTCGCGGGGGCTGCCGCTGCCGAAATCGCCGATGACCGCGAAGCGGACGCTGTCTTCGCCCTGCGCGCTGCCGGCCATGGACGCGCGGACGCTGGCGGGCCTGCCGAGGAGGAGGGTGAGGAGCGCCAGCGCAAGGATGAGGAGGAGCGGGCGTTTGGAATTGAGAAGAGGTCGAAGAAGCATGGTCTTTGTAGAGTGTGATATCCGTGTGAGATTTCAAAAAACGCCGGGCGTTTACGCCTGCGTCCATGCCGCCATGAACGCATGGGGAGAAAGGATGCGCAGATCGCCCACGGGATCGAGGGCGAGCAAATCCGCGTCACCCGTGACGAGATAATCTGCGTTATCCAGCAGCGCGTGAGCCAGAAGGTAGTCGTCCTTGGGATCGCGGACGACGCGGGGGATTGCCGCATCGATCTCGGGGAGAGGCTCGCCAACGGCTTCGAGGATGGTCCGCAATGCCTGAATCTGTTCAGCCGAGATGCGGCGTTGAAGATGGGGCTTGCGGCGGACAACCTCCACCAGCTCCCGCCAGAGCGCGTCGGGAACCAGCGGCGTGAATTTTCCCATGATCCCCGCTTCGACGACCTGACAGACCGCGCTATCGGCCGCGGGATTCAGCAGATAGCTCAAATAGACATTCACGTCGATGAGCACGCGCATAGACGCCTCGAATCAGGAACGTTCGAAACGCACCTGGCCCTTTGCCGCCAGGCCTTCGAGCGCTTCGCGGGCGAGTGCATCCGCCAGCGCCTCGCTATCCTCGGGCGTCAGACCTTCATTCTGAGCGCGCACTTCCCGGGCCAGCGCCCGCAATCGGGCGAGCGCTTCCTTCCGCCTGGCTTTCTCGCGCAGAGTCTGCAAATCCAGATAATCCTCATAAGAAAGCATCACCGCCACAGGCTGGCCGCGCCGCCGGATGACCACTTCGTCACCTTCCTGCGTTTTCTCGATCAGTTTGCTGAACTGGGCTTTGGCCTGCGTGCTGGAAACGACGACCATATTGACCTCCTGAATGACCTGAAATATAGTCATTATAATGGACAGAATCAACCGACGCAACTATCGAAGAGGGAGACGCCACTACCCCACAGTCACATTGCCAATCCCGTCCGTTCGTATTACACTTTTGTCAATCCACCGACTCTCCCCGACAACCCCATGAAAACCATCCTCACCTCCCTTCTCGCCATCCTTTTTGCAACGCTATTCGCCGGGTGCAATGTCCCCGCGCTTCCCACAGTCTCGCCGCCTCCGCCCGCAGCCACCGAGGCCCCCGCCGAAACCCCGGCCCACACCGTCACCCTCACCATCCTCTACACTGATGACGAACATGGGTGGATGGAGGGGCAGAGCGAGGGCGCGGGCGCGGCCAATCTGCTGGGCCTGTGGCAAAAGCAGTTCGGCTACGACCCCGCGGACCCGCGCTTTCTTGTCCTCAGCGGCGGCGACAACTGGACCGGGCCCGCCATCTCCACCTGGTTCAAGGGCGAGAGCATGGTCGAGGTGATGAACGCGATGGGGTATGACGCATCCGCGGTGGGGAATCACGAGTTCGACTTCGGGCTGGAAAACATGCAGTACACCATCTCCCTGGCCGATTTCCCCTATCTCGCGGCGAACATGCGGAACAAGAGCGACGGACAGATTTCCGAAAGCCTGGGCGTCCAGCCCTACGCCATCATCGACGCGGGCGGCCTGAAGGTGGGCGTCATCGGCCTGGCCAATATCCACACGCCCAAGGTCACCAACCCCGCCAATGTCCAGGATTTCGACTTCGAGCCCTATGTGGAAACCTTGCAGCAGACCGCGCCCGAGGTACGGGCTGCGGGCGCAGACGTGGTCATGGTCATCAGCCATCTCTGCAACCAGGAGCTGCGCCACACCACGGCCAAGACCAAAGACCTGGGCATCGTCCTGTTCGGGGGCGGGCACTGCCACGAGTCCCTGGCGGAGAAGGCCGGGGACGCGGTGCTGATCACGGGCGGGCCCTATCTCCAAACCTTCGCCTGGGCCCAACTGGCCATCGATCCCGAATCAGGTGCAGTGGTCAGCGCCAAATACGACGTGGAAGCCAATCGAGGCGGGCCCGCTGACCCCGACGTCGCGGCCATTGTGGCTAAATGGCGGCAGGAAACGGACGCGACGCTCGGCGAACCCATCGGCTATCTGGCCCAAACCCTGCCCGAACGCAGCGAGCCCATGCTCAAGCTGGTGACCGAGACCTGGCTGCTGGGCTATCCCAATGCTGACGTGGCCATCACCAACAGCGGCGGCGTGCGGGATGACCTACGCGCGGGCCCCATCACCATCGCCGACATCATCAGCGTCATGCCCTTCGACAATGTGCTCATCGACATGAAAATGACGGGCGCGCAGATCGAAGCCTTCATGGATGCGCAGGGGAAGAAGGTCTTTGCGGGCGGCGTCCATCAGCAGGGAGGCCATTGGGAGTTGAACCGCACGGGCGAGCCCCTTCAGGCTGACGCGGTCTATCACGTGCTGGTGAACGATTACATGTACGCGGGCGGCGGCTCCTATCAGAAGCTGGCGGAATACGATCCCGAGGGCTATGACACGGGCATCGACTGGCGGCAGCCGGTCATCGACTGGATCATCGCCCGAAAGAGCACGCCCGAACAACCTCTCGACGAGGCCATCCGGGCGCTAGGGAAGTAGGATTAGGATTGGGATTGGAAGGGGCGGGTTGCAATCTTGATCCTAACCCGGACAATCCGGCCCCAGGTAGGAACACAGAGTCGCACAGAGAAATCGCAGAGTTGCACAGAGAAAAAAAGATCCATGAATCTCTGTGAACTCTGTGTAGCTCCAAAGCAACTCTGTGAGCTCTGTGTAACTTTTAACTCGCTGGCAAAAATGTCACTGATGAGGCGCTAATCCTTAGACCCGCTCGAACCGGGCCTGGAAGAAGCGCAGGTATTTGGGCTCGTAGACCATGCGCAGGCCGCGGGCCTGCTCCCGCTTGTCCCACACCGCCTTCACCGACTCGGCCACCACGTCCATGTGGGCCTGGGTGTAGACCCGGCGGGGGATGGTGATGCGCACCAGCTCCAGC
The DNA here is from genome assembly GCA_026991225.1 of Anaerolineae bacterium. Classification (GTDB taxonomy): domain Bacteria; phylum Chloroflexota; class Anaerolineae; order J102; family J102; genus M2005. The sequence continues at coordinate 10,770 of JALXCB010000192.1, forward strand.
TTGGGATAGCGATGATCACCCGTTTCGGGGTCGCGGCCGGCGCTGACGATGCCCCGCTCCATGGTGCGCACGCCCGAATCGATGTAAATGTCCGCGGCCAGGGTCTGGGCCGGGAATTCATCCTGAGGGATGTGGGGATAGAAACGCTTCGCGTCCAGGAAGATGGCGTGGCCGCCGATGGGTTGGACGATGGGGATGCCCCAATCGACGAGAAGCTCGCCCAGGTAGCGGACCTGGCCCACCCGGGCCCGCACATAATCATCCTGCACCGCCTCCTCGATGCCGATGGCCAGGGCCTCCATGTCGCGGCCCGACATGCCGCCGTAGGTATGCAAGCCCTCATACACCACGACCATATTGCGGGTCTTCTCGAAGACGTCCTCCTCATTGGTGGCCAGCCAGCCGCCGATATTCACCAGATTGTCCTTCTTGGCCGACATCCAGGCGCCATCGGTGTAGCCGCAGAACTCCTTCAGAATCTCGGCGATGGTCTTATCCTGATACCCGGACTCCCGCTCCTGAATGAAGAACGCGTTCTCCATCATGCGGGTGGCGTCCAGATAAACGCGGATGCCGTATTTTTCGGCCAGGGCCTTCACAGCCTTGATATTGCTCATGCTGATGGGCTGGCCCCCGGCCATGTTCACCGTGCCCGCCACGCTGATGTAGGGAATGCGCTCCGCGCCGACTTTGTCGATAAGGGCCTGGAGCTTGTCCAGATCGATATCGCCCTTGAAGGGATGCAGGCTGGTGGGGTCATGGGCTTCATCGATGATCACATCCACAAACGTCCCGCCCGCCAGCTCCTGATGCAGCCGGGTGGTGGTGAAGTACATGTTGCCGGGAATGAAGTCGCCGGGCTTGATCAGCGCCTGGCTGATGAGATGCTCGGCCCCGCGGCCCTGGTGGGTGGGCACAATGTATTTGTAGCCGTAATAGGTCTGGATGGCCTCCACCAGATGATAGAAATTGCGGCTGCCCGCGTAAGCCTCATCGCCCAGCATCAGGCCCGCCCACTGACGGTCGCTCATGGCGCTGGTGCCGCTGTCGGTGAGGAGATCGATGTAGACATCCTCGGAGCGGAGGAGGAAGGTGTTGTAGCCCGCCTCACCCATGGCCCGCTCCCGTTCCGGGCGGGGCAACTGGCGAATGGGCTCAACCATCTTGATCTTCCAGGGCTCGGCCCAGGAACGTCGGCCAAACTGCTGGCCCATGGTTTTGGGGAAAATGGGTTGGTCGGACATGGAATCACTCCTTGTGTGGATTGCAGACGTAAGAAAATTGCCAAAATAATTATAGGAAAAATCAAGATACAAATCAATAGCATTTCGTAAATACAGGAAATTTCAAAATAAAGTGATATTTATCTCAATCATTCTTTCGATTATTCCAATTCGCCATCTGCGAAATTTCGCCCGGTCGAAGCATCGTAACTGCGAAACGTGGCCCCTCCTACACCGGGCGTCCGATTTCGCCTCTCCCCTCCGAAACTGGTATGATTAACCTGCCTTGTAAATAGGATTGCGTTCGTCTACGAAAGCGACTCGAAGCCCACGTTGGGCGAGTCAGCAACGGGCGTGATGCGTGAACACGTGAAACGTGAGCTCATTACGCATCACGTTTCACGTGTTGGCTTCCCGCGCCGCTCTGGCCGCGAGGCATTGTCATCTATATCGGCAAGCCCTCGCACGTGTCGCCCGCCCGACCACGCGGCTGCACGACCGCACGACTGTCCGACCTCTATGCGCATCGACATCCTCACCATCTTTCCAGACATGTTCCCCTGCGTCCTGGACGCGTCCATCATCGGCCGGGCGCAGGACAAGGGCCTGGTGGACATCCGCGTGTGGAATCTACGGGATTGGACCACGGACCGACACAAGACCACGGACGACACGCCCTACGGCGGCGGGGGCGGCATGGTCATGAAGCCCGAGCCCATCTTCGCCGCGGTGGAAGATATCCTGGGGGACGAGGAGGCCCCGGTCATCCTCCTCACCCCCCAGGGGAGACGCTTCACCCAGGCCGTGGCGGAGGAGCTGGCCCGGCAGGAACGGCTCATCTTCATCTGCGGTCGCTACGAGGGCGTGGATGAGCGGGTGCGGCAGCATCTGGTCAACGATGAGATCTCCATCGGGGATTTCGTGCTGTCGGGCGGGGAGCTGGCTGCGATGGTCATTGTGGATGCGGTGGTGCGGCTGCTGCCCGGCGCGCTGGGCTACGAACGGGCCGCGGCCGAGGATTCCCACGCCACGGGCCTGCTGGAAGGCCCGCACTACACCCGTCCGCCCGTCTTCCGCGGCTGGGAAGTTCCTGAGGTGCTGCGTTCCGGGCATCACGCCCGGGTGGCCGAGTGGCGGCGCAAGCAGGCCCTGAAGCGCACCCTGGAGCGGCGACCCGACCTGCTGGCCCGCGCGCCCCTCAGCGCACAGGATAAGCAATGGCTGCGGGAGATGGGCTATGACGGGCCGTTCGCAGAAGCATCCCAGGACGAGTGAACGGAGTTGGGGTAACGTTGTGACAAAAAAGTGGCTGTTGATCCTGGCCCTGACGCTGGCGTACGCTTCCCAGGCCATTTTCTTCCCCGACAATCCCAACGGCGCGTTCTTCCAGAAGCTGCTGGCGTTCGCTCCCTGGCTGGGGGAGGAGAGGATGCGGCTGGTCGTTGGCGTGATGGGCTACGCGTTGGCGATGGGACTTTTCGCCTGGGTTGCGCCCGCGATGAATGGAATAAGTAATCAGTATTCAGTATTGGCTTCACTACGAAAAGGTTGTTTACCGCAGAGAACGCAGAGGACACAGAGTCAAAAGGTTGGATTCATGGGCGTCTTCTCCTCGAAACCTGATGATTTTCTCAGCGTTCTCAGCGCACTCTGCGGTAAAATTGTCTTTTCAGGAGGGCCAGTGTCCAGTGTTCAGAGGGGGAGGCGCGGCGCGTGGGGGACGATGGGCGTGGCGACGGCCTTGCTGGGGTCGAGTATGGCCCGCTTTTTGTTGACGGGCGAGGATGGGATCACGCGGGGGCTGTGGGTGGCGAGCATGGTCGCCCTGGTGATGGCGTCTGTGTGGATGGCAGGGGAGGGGAGGAAGTTATCAGTGTTCAGTGATCAGTCATCAGTGTTCAGGTGGCGGCATGTGGCGGTGTTGGCTGCAATCTTGGGAGGCGCGGCGTGGCTGCGCTTCCATCTGCTGGCCGATATTCCCCAGGACCTGCACGGCGATATGGCGTCCATGGGCCTCCAGGCCCGCGACATCCTCGCAGGCGCCGCGCCCGGCATCTTTCACCAGGGCTGGGCCGAGATACCCATGCTGGGGTTCTATCCTTCGGTCATCGGCCTCAAATTCGTGTCCAACAGCATCCTGGGGCTGAACTTCATGCCCGCGGTGGAGGGGCTGCTGACCATCCTCGGGCTTTATCTGCTGGCCTGGCGTCTGTTCGACTCCCACCGCCTGGCTGCGCTGGCCGCGGCCGCGCTGGTGGTGAACATCCCCCACATCCACTTCTCCCGCCTGGCCGCGTACATGGACCCCTGGCCCTGGATCCTGTTCGCCTTCCTTCTGCTGGCCCACGGACTGCGCTCGCGCCGGCTCTGGCCCTTTCCCCTGGCGGGATTGCTGGTGGGCGTGAGTCTGCAAATGTACTACTCGGGCCGGGCCGTGCTGTTCATCCTGCCCGCGGCCGCGCTCTACCTCATCCTGCTGCATCCCAAAACCGCGCGGCGGGGATGGCGCTTTGGGCTGGCCGCGGCCGCGTTGTTGGGATTGGGAACTGTGACCGCGTTAGGGCCGTCGCTCATCTACTTTCTGCAGCACACCAACGCCCTGCTGGAACGATCCCGGTCGGTTTTCCTCTTCCACGAACCGGTCATGACCCATCTCATGGGCAAGTATGGCGTGGACACGCCCGCGGCTGTCGTCTGGGAGCAGATCTGGCGCTCGGCCCTGATGTTCAATGACACCCACGACACCAGCACCCAGTTCGGCTACACGCATCCCATGTTCACCCTGGCCCTTTCGCCCCTGGTGCTGCTGGGGCTGGGATACAGTTTGAGGCGCTGGCGGCATCCGGGTCTGGGATTCGCGCTCATCTGGCTGCTGACCATTCTGATCACGGGCAGCGTCCTCACCAACAACGCGCCCTTCTGGCCCCGGCTGGTGGGCATCCTGCCCGCGGCCGCGCTCATGGCGGGCGTGGCCCTGCATGTGACGCTGTCCGGGCTGGGGCTCGATCGTCCCATCCGCTCGGTCTGGGACCCCAACCCCGCCGTCGTGGTCATGATGGGACTGATCATCGCCTTCCTGGTTCTGGGGCAGCGCAACTGGCGGGATTATTTCCTGACCACCAGCAACAACGCCCGGCCCCGAGCCCGCATCGGGCGCTACCTGGACGCCCTGCCCGACGCGATCAACGCCTGCGGCTTCTCGACCCCCTACCGCCTGAGCGAACGGGAGATCGCGTTTCTGGCCTGGCCGCATCAGCTCCTCGACCTGGAGCCGGGCGTCACCGGCCCGCTGCTGGAAGCCTGTCCGGGCCCAGAACGCGTCTGGATCCTCTCGCCAGATGAACCCTCCCAGCGCATCCGCGTCGAACGACGCTGGCCCGACGGACAGTTGCGGGAGATTCGGGACGGTGCGGGCCGCGTCGTCTTTCTGAGCTATCTCACCGGGCTCGAAAGGCTCCCCGCCTCGGCCGAGGACGCTTCGCCCCGGGCCACGAGCAGCGCCTACCTGCCTAACGGCGACCTGTTCCGACCTGACCACGTCTATTTGGGTGACGTGAATAGCCGGGTGGCGCGCTGGCGCGTGGGCCCTGTGGAGGTGCGCGGCGGACGCGTCACGCTCACCATCGGCCCCATCTCCGGACATGACGCCCCATTCGATTATGTCGAGTTTTTGGGTGCGGATGGTCAGCGCCATCGCTTCGAGGCGGAAGACTTGACTTACGAGGGCGATATCCGCTTCGTGGGCGGACCGGGCCAGGACAATCGCTGGTGGTTGCAGCGCTATGATCCTTTCAGCGGCGGCGCGGGCCTGGTCGCCCAGAAAAACGAACTCGTGCCCGCCCTGCGCGCGGCCATCCCCCTGCCCGACGGCCTCTACGACCTGACCATCGGCACATTCACAGGCGATCCGGCCAACGGCGTCTTTGCTTTGGGCGTTTCCGTGCAGTAAAAAACTGTCAAAAACTGTCAGGCGGGCGAAATCGGGCTGGATTGATGGTTTTTGACAGGATTTCAAGTCTATACTCCATGGCGACGCAGAGAAGATGATTTGCATTTCGGACACGACGCGGTTTTTCACAGCAACGCCTCGCGGCCAGGTCGGCGCGGGAAGCCAAGCACGTAATGCGTAATGCGTGATGCGTAACGACCTCACGGATTACACATTACGCATCACGTCAACTGATCACTGATTACTTTATTTTCATAGCAGGAGAACCACGTATGCACATTGCTCGCAATTGGCGAATCAAAAAACAACGTTACAGCCTTCATGGTGAAATCTGCCACCATTGTGGCGCGCATGTCTTTCCCCCGCGGGATGTGTGTCCCGAATGCGCCAAGCCCGCCTACGATCCCGCCCAATTGAGCGGCCTGGGCGAGGTGTACAGCTTCACCACCGTCTACAACGCGCCCGAAGGCTTCCAGACCCAGGCCCCCTATCCCCTGGCGCTGATCAAGCTGGAGGAGGGCCCTATGCTTACCGCCCAGCTCACCGACGTGGATCCCGACCGGGTCGAGATCGGCATGGAGGTGGAGATGGTGACCCGCAAGTTGAGCGTGGAAGGCGACGAAGGTTTGATCAACTACGGTTACAAATTCCGACCCCGCATGGCCGCCTAGAAATCCGTCACAAACAAATCCCGTGAGACCGCCCGGTTTCTGCCAGGCGGTCTTTTTCTTTGCCCCTCACGCTCAACTTTCGAGACCGCGCATCCTGGTGTATCATTGATTCCCACTTGCCATCATTTATCCAACCCACAAAAGGAATATCCATGAAGATTCGCACCAAAGACATTTACGACGCCGACCCGGACGCCGTTTTCGGCTATCTCACAGACCCGGCCTTCCTCAAAGCCCGGGCCGAGGCCATCGGCACGCGCAACGTAAAAGTGACGGTTGAAAAAGGGGGTGACGCCGTAAGAATCACCCTGGAACGCGAGGTCCAGTCGGACGCACCCGGCCCGCTCAAGAAATTCGTGCCCGAATGGAACCCTTCGGTGCAGAAGGAGAGCTGGAAGGTGCAGCCGGGCGGCCCCTATCTGGGCAAAGCCAGCATCGAGATCGAGGGCGTGCCCGTCTCTGCGCGCAGCCGCATGAAGCTGGCCGCAGGGGAGAACGGCGGCAGCGTCATGCTCATCGAGACGGAATTCAAGAGCAGCGTGCCCGTCGTCGGCGGCAAGCTGGCGTCGTTTGCAGGCGAAACCGCCAAAGAAACGCTCAAAGCGGAATACGCGTTTACCAAAAAACGCGTGGATGGGTAGTTCCCTTCTGAGGGCGGCTCGGGAGGAGTGGGAAAGGGCCGGGCCTTCATGGCAAAACCCTCGCGTGTTTCAATCCTCATCGGGCCGGGACATAAAGATGCGCTTGCGCGTCTTCTTCTGGCGCGGTTTCCGGCCCCAGAACCACCAGCCGATCCCCAAAAACGCCAGGGTGACGAATGCGGCCAGGCGGATGAGGTTTTTGTCGATGGGCGCGGGCGCCACCGTCAGGGGAAAGGACGCCCGCCCCTCCCAATCGCCCTCTTTCACCACCAGCTCGATGGTCCAATCCCCCGCGTAGGGGACCTCGAAATCCGTGTTGTAGAAATAGGGCGTGGCCGCGTCGTCGTGGCTCATGCCCGCTTCGATGACGTCGTTCTTGTTGACGCCGCGAGCGTAGACGATGATGACCGGCGCGGTCACGGGCTCGCCCGTATCGGTGCGGGCCAGCGCTGCGGTCACATGCAGCTCGCCCACCTGCGGCGGGTCGGGTTGGGTCCAGACCGAGAGCCAGTACGGGCCCAGGGGTTCGTTGACCAGTTGGGGCGTTCCGCCGCCGTGGGCCCGGGCCAGGGCCGCCAGGGCGAAGAAGGCCAGAAGGGCGAGGAGCACGCTTGGGGTTCGCTTGCGCATGGCACAATTATACACACAAATTCCGTAACTGCTAACGTACTCGACTTTGGGCTACAAGAAGCCACGAAGTCTCGAAGTTTCTCGAAGACACGAAGAGAAAAAGAAAAATACTTCGTGCCTTTATCCTCTTCGTGTCTTCGTGGCAAAAAGTGGTGGCGACAGTAGTTACCAAATTCCGGATCCGGGCATCAGTCCAACCCCTCACTCACGCCCCTCCAGGCCCGGGATCAGCAGCGCGTTTTCGCCATCCCATTCCGATTGCGGCAGCGCCTCCTTCTTCTCCTCCTCGACGAAATAGACCGCGGCCGAGACCAGCGCCGCCATCATGAACATCATGCTGCCGGGCACCCACATGAGGATGCCGCCCCACTGCTGATCCGCCATCACGCTGACGCCCCACAGCCGGGGCACCGCCGTGTAGTAGGCGTAGAGGGGCTCCTCGGCCAGGGCGATGGAGAGCCCCAGCAGGGCGTTGGGAGGAACCGCGGCCAGGAGGTAGAGACTGCGTTTGAGGGGCGAAGCAAAGCGATAGTGCCGGGGCGCCGCGCCGATGACCAGCCACCAATAATACAGCCCCATAGCCACGAAACTGAGATGCTGGATATCGTGGATGAGCTCGCTGGTGAGGGAGAGATTGTACATTTTGCCGTCGTGCCACACCCAGGTGACCACGACCATGACCATCCAGGCCAGGCCCGGTTTGGCGATGGCGTCCAACGCCCGCCGCGCGGGCGCGCCACCCGTGAACAAGCTCCCCACCTCCAGTCGCCAGCGCCGGGGCAGCCCCCACATGCCGATGGCGTAGGGCTGCGCCAGCCACAGCAGCGGCGGCGCCACCATCATGATCAGCAGATGCTGAAGCATGTGCACGAAGAAGAACATGGAACCGTAGGCGTCGATGCCCGAGATCAACGCCACCAGCAGGGTCAGCCACCCTGCCAGGTAACTGACCAGTCGCCAGGGCGTGGCCAACGGCTGCGAACGCCGGGCCAGCCGCCACCGCTGCTTGCGACGCTTCGCGTCCACCCGCCGCTGAATCTCCCGCAATCGCAACCAGCCGCGCAGATAGAGATAGAGCATCACGCCCAGAGGCAGCAACACCTCCGGGCGGAACTCCCAAACGCTGAAGATGGTGCGCAGGAATTCAGTCATGGGGTAAGTTTTCAGTGTTCAGTGTTCAGTTTTCAGGGTCGATTGACGCCTCCAACTGCACACTGAACACTGACCCACTGAATACTACTCAATGCGCTGGTCCCACCGCCGTGCCGATGAGATAGAGCGCGGGGTAGAAGAACACCCACACCACGTCCACGAAGTGCCAGTAGACCACGGCGGCCTCCACGCCCCAGAAATTCCTGGAGCTGAAATGGCCCTTCTTGCCCAGCCGGGCGATGATGGCCAGGATGATCACGCCCGTGAGCACGTGGAACGCGTGCATCCCCGTCATGAAGAAGAGGATGGCGCCGTAGACGTTGAACTCGCCATTCATCATCGGCGTCACGGGCGACGTGCGCCACTCCATCCCCACCACGCCGACCAGGAACAACAATCCCAGGCCGATGGTCATGAGGATGCTGCGGAAGAACGTCTTATGGTCGTCGTACTTGATGGCGACCTCGGCCCGGTTGGCGAAGAAGCTGCTGATGAGCAGGATGATGGTCACCGACATGCCCAGGGCCTGATCCAGATGAGGCCGGGTGGAGCCCCAGAGATAGAATCGGGACACCAGAATGCCGCCGAACAGAAAACTTTCGGAGATGATGAACAGCCACAGGCCCAGACGGTTGAGATAGAGCCGTCGGGCGGGCGAGACCTCTTCGTGATGCGCTTCATGCGCGGGAGCGGTCGTAACAGCCATCAGTGATCTCCTTCCAGCGAGAAGATGGTGTGGACGTGCATGTAATACTGAATGATCAGCGCCGCGTTGATCAGCGCCAGCACCATGAGGATGGTGGCGGAGCCGCCGCTCCATTGCGCCATGAAATAATCGAAGACCTCCAACACCACCAGGGCGATGAGCACGATAAGGCCGCGGCGGTAGAGGAACTTCTTTTCGGCTTCCCGCCGTTCGGGGGATGCTGCTGCTTCCATAACAATCACTCCTTTCATCCAGAAGCGGGTTCAGGTTCGATCTTCACATAGACGGAGCCGGGAACGCCGTAATCGTAGGGATCGCCCACGACCTCGAAAGGCTCCTCGTAATTGTGTTCGGGCACGGGCGAGGGAATCTGCCATTCGGGCGAGCGGGAGCCCCAGGGATTGGGCTCGGCCACCTTGCCTCGATATGCGCTCCAGGCCAGATTGATGACGCCGATGGTCACGCTGATGAAGATGATCCACCCGGCCCAGGTGACCACCGTCTGATAGCCCTCCACGCCCAAAGCGGGATCGTAATCCACAATGCGGCGGCGCATGCCCAGCAGCCCGGCGCGCATCATGAACAGGGACATGGTGTAAAATCCCACCGTCTGCAGGAGCCAATGCACCTTGCCCAACCGTTCATTGTACATCCGGCCCGTGATCTTGGGGAACCAGAAATAGAGCGCGGCGAAGAAGGGGAACACGAACCCGCCGAACATAGTGGCGTGGAAGTGCCCCACCACGTAGTAGCTGTCGTGCAGATGCAGGTCGGTGGGCACGGTGGCCAGAGGCGGCCCCGTGAGCCCGCCGATGAGAAAGACTGCGATGGAGGTGAGCACGAACAGCATGGGCGTGGGGAAGGTGAGCTTCCCCCGCCACATGGTGCCCAGCCAGCTAAAGAACTTCACGCCCGTGGGCACCGCCACCAGCATGGTGGAATACATGAAGGGCACGCGCAGGCTTTCGCTCATGCCCGAGGTGAACATGTGATGCGCCCACACCAGGAAACCGATGATGGCGATGGCCATGCTGGACAGCGCGATCCACTTGTAGCCGAACAGGGGCTTGCGGGCGAACACCGGCAGCAGCTCGCTGATGATGCCCAGGCCGGGCAGGATGAAGATATAGACCGCGGGATGGGAATAGAACCAGAACAGATGCTGGAACAGCAGCACCTTGCCGCCCGACGCCGGATCGAAGAACCCCATGTTGAAGATGCGCTCCAGCACCACCATGAGGAAGGACAGGGCGATGAGCTGCGTGCCCGTGAGCTGGATCAGCGAGGTGGCCAGGGACGCCCACACGAAGATGGGCATGCGGAACATGCTCATGCCCGGCGCCCGCATCCCCACCACCGTGGTGATGAGATTCACCGCGCCCACGATGGAGGAAAAGCCGAAGATGAACACGCCCAGCATGAAGAAATCGATGCCCAGCGGCCCCCGCACGCTCAGCGGCGCATACCCGGTCCAGCCCGTGTCCCAGCCGCCGAAGAAAAGGGCCAGCACGATGAGGATGGCTCCGGGCACGGCCACCCAGAACCCAAAGCTGTTCAGCCGGGGAAAGGCCATGTCACGGGCGCCCAGCATCAACGGCACGAGATAGTTCATCAGCCCGCCCACGCCCAGCAGGATGGACGCGATCATGACGATGCCGTGGATGCTGATGAAGGTGTTGAACAGGTCCGCGGGCAGGAAATCGATGCCCGCCTTGCTCAACTCGGTGCGGAAGATCATGGCGAAGCTGCCCGCCGTGCCCAGCAGCAGAATGCCCGTCACCGTGTATTGCACGCCGATGACCTTGTGGTTCTGGTCCGGGCCGAAATAGCGCACCCACGCGGGCTTGCCCTTGGGCGGACCGTCCTGCAGAGGCGTTTCCTCGCCCCACGTCCACTTCAGCCAATCGGTGACCACGCCCACGCCCAGCAGGAACCCGATGGTTCCCAGCAACGCGCCCGTCACCCACGCGGGTTCGGGGCTCCAGGCCGGGTCCATGCCCAGGAGCAGGCGGATGCCATAGACCAGCAGGAGGCCCACGGCGAAGCCGAGGACCATGCCCGCCAGCGCCCGAGCCAGCCCCAGACTCGGTTCGATCCCCAGCATCAGGCCAATGACGCCCGTCGCCGCCATCAAGGCGATCATGGGCCAGGGATTGGCCGACATCGCGGGCATGCCCAGGATCAGCCGCATGACCACATACAGGGCCGCGCCGGCCGCCGCGCCAATGATGAGTCCTAACAGAATGCGTCCGATTTTCATCAGGTGCATGACTCCTTGGTGTGGAAGAAAGATGAGTGAATGAGATAATGCAATGGCGATTTATGTCGGACGTGATGCGTGACGAGTGATGCGTGACCCGTAACGATCTCACGCATCACGATCTCATTTCAAACTACGGATATAAGCGATGAGCGCTTCCACATCCAGTTCCGATAGAGTGTCGCCGTAGGTTGGGGGCATAATGTCGGGGAAGCCCGCCACTGTCTTGGCCTTGGGATTCAGGATGGACTCCCGAATGTAATCCTCATCCGCGACCACGGTCGAGCCATCAGCCAGCGTCCGCTCCGAGCCGAACAGCCCTTTCCACGTTGGCCCCACCGACTTCGATCCATCCACCGAATGGCAGGCCAGACAGCCCGCGGCCTCGGCCGTGCTCGCGCCCAGGGTCACCAGTTCCTCCTCGCTCAGGTCTGCGGGACTGGTGGGCGCTTGCTTGCCTTGCAGCCATTGCTCGAACTCCTCGGGGCTCACCACCCGGATGGTGCCCAGCATGGCCGCGTGGGCCGTGCCGCACAGCTCCGCACAGCGCACCTTGTAGGTCCCCTCCTCCGAAGGGGTGATGCGCAGCGTCGTGGTGATGCCGGGCACGGTGTCCATCTTCACCCGGAACTCGGGCACCCAGAAGGAATGAATGACATCCTCCGAAGTCATGGTCAGCTTCACCTTGCGGCCCGCGGGCAGATACAGCTCCGTGGACTTCACGCCCGCTTCGGGATACTCGAAGCTCCACGACCACTGGCGGGCCCGCACATTGACATCCATCTCATCCGCGGCCGCGGCGCTGATATCGTTGAGCACCAGCGTGCCCAGATAGGCGAAGAACAGCACCGTGATCAGGGGAATCACCGTCCAGGCGATCTCCAGCTTCGTATTCCCATGCAGATTCGCTCCCACCGCATCCTCCTCCCCCTTCTTGCGCCGAAACACAAAGATGCTGTACAGGAGGATGCCATTCACCAGCACATACAGGAAGGTGATCACATCGATATGCAGCCCAAACAACCAGTCGATAGGCCGGGCCTCCGCGGCCGCCTGCACGGGCATCCATTGGATGGTCCGCATCCACAGGATCATAGCCGCTGAGACCACTGCGATGATGGCGCCAACGATAATGCCGTGTTTCATGCAGCGACTCCTCGAAACATGATGAAAGAAAGACAGCCAATCAGATATGAAAAACCTGTTGCCACGGCTCTAGACGAGAAGGCCCGGCAACGCACGAACAATTTACTATACCCGGCATGTTATTCCCATGCAGTAATCTATTTTCCCATTTCCCGGACGAATTTCGGATTTTCCCAAAATTTCGCATCGGGTGATATGACAATAAGTCACATTCGATGCAATAAATAGTTTCATATGCAGACTTCACGAGCGGCGGCTCGCCGATACGGGTGAAAACGCCTCGCCGCCCCGGGGGCGCGGGAAGCCGATGACGTGGCGAGTGAAACGTGATGCGTGAGGACATGACGTTTCACGTTTGACGCTGATTGACTGACAAAACGCGTTTTGGTCTGCTGTGGTCGCCTATGCTGTCGACTGAAGTCGTACCATTCCAGGCCTGCGGCCAGTGGACGGCCTCCGCCGTCCATGTTCATGATGGAAATCAGGTCGACGAAGGTCGACCACAGGCGCGAAGCGCCTAAAGAGCCCGAGTTTACTCGGTGAATACGGTCGGAAAGGAAAGCCTCAAGATTTGTCAGTCAACCAGCGGTTGACGTTTGACGCTGGTTGCAGCCTCGGCCCGGCGACCTTTCTCAAACGACGTCCGTCTTACTCCTCGCGGAACAGGTCCGCCAGCAGCCGTTCCGCCCGGATCATGCGCCGGGTGCCGGTGCGGGCCCGCAGCACCAGGGAATGGGTGTGCGCCAGCCCCCCGGCGTACTGCACCCCATCCAGCAGCATCCCCTCGGTGACGCCCGTGGCCGCGAAGAACACGTCATCCCCGCGGATGAGTTCATCCTGATGCATCACGCGCCGCATATCCAGGCCCGCCTCCTCCACCCGCCGCCGCTCCTCCCCCGATTGCGGCGCAATGCGCGCGAGCATAGCCCCCCGCAGCGCCTTCACCGCGCATGCGGCCATCACCCCCTCGGCCGCACCCCCCACGCCCATGAGCACGTCGATGCCGCTGCCAGGGATCGCAGCCAGAATCGCCCCTGCGATATCCCCCTCCCGCCGCAGCGCCACCCGCGCCCCCGCCATCCGTATCTCCTCGATGAGCTCTTGATGCCGGGGCCGATCCAGCACGAACACCACCAGATCGCGAATGGTCTTCTTCTTGATGCGGGCGATCATGGCCAGGGTCCAGGCCGCGGGCGCATCCAGCGCCTCCTTCACCAGCGCGTGGGCCACCTCCCGATCCACCACCAGCTTCTCCATGTAGACCGCAGGATAGGGCGACCACATGGCCCCGCGCGGGGCCACGGCCACCGCCGAGATCGCGCCCGTGCGCCCGTGCACCAGCAGATTCGTGCCATCGATAGGGTCCAGCACCACGTCCATCTCCGGGCCTTTACCATTGCCCACGCGGTTGCCGCTGTCCAAAGGCGAATGCAAGCCGCTCTTGGCCTCCTCGCCGATGACGATATACCCATTCATGTCCAGCGCGTTGAGCCCGTTGCGCATGGCGTCGATGGCGGCCTGATCCGCCTCCTCCCGGCGTCCCAGGCCCATCCAGCGGGCCGCCTGAATGGCGGTGGCCTCGGTTACGCGCACCAGGTCCAGGCCCAGATTGCGTCGCAGAAATCCGGTCATGGGAATCTCCTCACAAAAGATGACGGCCCCGCGCTCACGGCGTCATCTCCACCGCGGTGAGCAGGTCTGCATTCTCCCAGGCCAGCATCCCGCCCTCCAGCAAAACCAGCTTCTCGAAGCCCAGCTCCTTCAGCGCGACCGCGGCCCGCCGGGCCCGGCGGCTCGTCCGGCCCACCAGCACCAGCGTGCGGTCGCGGGGCAGATCGCCGTGGCGTTCGAGGATGCGGGAGAGGGGGACGTTGACGGCTTCGGGAATGTGGCTGAGACGGAACTCGCGCGGCTCGCGCACATCCACCACCAGCGGCGGATCGTCGCTGTGCAGCGCGTGATACAGTTCGGCGGGGGAGAGGGTCGGCAGGGAGAGATCGAGGGACGGGGCGCGGGGGATGGGCAGATGCTCGGTGGGACGGGGCAGGTTCTGGCATTCGGCAAAGACGCGTACGTCGCATTCGTAGATGCAGAAGGCCGGGTCCAGGACGTGATAGAAGAGGTGGGAAATGGCTTCGTCCTCCTCCAGGAAATGATCCTCGCCCAGACGGGCCACGAACCCCAGATTCTTCATCCGATCATAGACAGGCCCCCGCACCTTGACCAGATATATATCGCCCCCCGCTTCCCGGTAGGCCGCGAGCAAAAATTCCAACATGTGGATGCCGCTGATATCGATGACCTGCACATTCTGCATCCGCAACAGCAGATAGATCTGTTCGGGGTTCTGGCGCATGTGGGCCAGAATCCAGCGCTCCACATGATCCACCGCGCCGAAATAGAGGTCGCCCCGCACCTCGATGACGGCCAGTTGCGGGCATTCGGGCTTGCCAGGATGATAGGCCAGATGCTTGTAGCCTGGATCGGGCGTGACGGGCAGCACTTGCGGCGCGCTGGTGCGCAGGATATAGCGCCCAAGCGACATGACAATGCCCAACAACACCGCGAACTCCAGCGGCAGCAGCAGGGTGGCGACCAGGGTCGTGGCCATGATCAGGGCGTCGCCCCGGCCGCCGTGCAGCAGCCGCTTGATTTCGAGCAAGTCCACCATGCGATAGGCGATGACCATGAGCACGCCCGCCAACGCAGCCGTGGGAATGAATGCGGCGTAAGGGGCCAGCAGCAGCATCCCCGCCAGCACGAACACGCCCGAGAAAGCCGCGGCCAGTTGGGTGCGCGCGCCCGATTGCAGGTTGAGCGCGGAGCGGTTGAAGGAGGTGGTGACCAGGAACCCGGAGAAGAAGGCGGAGGCGATATTGGCCAGGCCTTGGGCCACGAATTCCTGATTGCTGTCCACCCGCTGCCGGGTGAGGCTGGAGATGGAGCGGGTGATGGAGGTGGTCTGGACCAGGCCGATGGCGCCCACGGCCAGCGCGCCTGTGGAGAGCTGGCGCATCAGGCTCCAGTCGGTGAGGGGCAGTTTGGTCAGCGGGGGCAATCCCCTGGGCAGCTCGCCAATGACCTTGACGCCGTGCGCTTCCAGGCCGAACAGGGCGACCGCGGCCGCAGAGAGGACGATGGCGATGAGAGGGCCGGGAATGCGGTTGTCGATGCGGGTGAGGATGACGATGATGAGGATGGCGGCGACGCCCAGGACCGCGCTCAGCCAGTGGATATCCGCATAGTGCACGACGACCTGATGCAGCGTGCCCGTGAAACCGCTCCCCCGCGGGATCGTCACCCCCAGCAGAGGCGGGAGCTGATTGATGGCGATGAGCACGCCCGCGCCCGCGGTGAAGCCTACGATCACCGCGTCGGAGACGAAATTGGCCAGCGCGCCCAGCCGGGTGACGCCCACCAACAGCCGAAACACGCCCACCATGAAGGTGAGCAGCCCGGCCGCGGCCAGGAACTCGGGCGTGCCCACCGTCGCCACGGTCATGGTCACCGACAGGGTGAGCAGGGAGTGGGTGTTGGTGGGGCCCGATTGGGCCTGGCGGGAGGAGCCCCACAGCGCGGCCACGATGGAGCCGAGAATGGCCGTGTAGAGGCCCGTCACCGGCGGCATGCCCGCGATGAAAGCGAAGACCATGGCCTGCGGCAGCATCACCGCGGCCACGGTCAGCCCCGCGATCATATCGAACCGCAGGTCGGGAAGCCGATAGTCGCGCAGGATGCGCACTGGCTGGATGAAATACCCCAGAGTCTCCAGCCCGATGGCGGTCAGGTTCTGCGCCGTAGCCTGAACCCGTTGCGAGGAAAACGTGCTGGCGCTCAAAGGAATGCCTCGATGGTGGGATGGTTGGCGGGACTGCCCCCGGTATTTTAGCAGGTGGAACGACAACGCGCCACTCACGGGCGAGGGGACGATTGACGAAGATGCGAGCGCCCTTTCTCCCGCTTGTCATGGCGCCATAAGGAGGAGTACAATGCAGGCGTCACGAGTGAAAGCTCGCCGATACGGACGAAAATGAGAACGCAGATGATACGGATGCTTCGCATCGCAGATTTCCGCAGATGATTTTCACAGATTTTTTCTTTTTATCTGCGTTCATCCGTTTCAATCTGCGTCATCTGCGTTCCCTAATCCTATTTTCATAGCAGGAGTTTGCAACGATGCAAATCGACATCAAACAAGGCAACATTCTCGAAACCGAAGCGGATATCCTCATCGTCAATCTTTTCGAAGGCGTGACCCAGCCCGGCGGGGCCACGGGCGCGGTGGACAAGGCCCTGGATGGGCAGATCAGCCAGCTCATCGCCCTGGGCGATTGTTCGGGCAAGCTGGGCGATACGACCCTCCTCTACACTCTGGGCAAGCTGCCCGCGCCCCGCGTGCTGGTCGTGGGCCTGGGCGAGGCCCATGAATTCGACGGCAAAAACGCCCGCATCGCCGCGGCCAAAGCCATCCACGCCGCCAAAAAGGCCAAAGCACGCACCGTCGCCACCATCGCCCACGGCGCGGGCATCGGCGGCATGAACCCCATCGAGGCCGCGCAGGCCCTGGTGGAAGCCACCCTGCTGGAGAGCTACGAGATGCCCGCGGAGCGCAGCGATGAGGATAAGGAACCGCGCGTGGAGAAAGTGACCGTCGTCGAGTTCAACGGGGACCACATTCCCCTGCTGGAGACGGGCGCACAGATCGGGCGCATCATCGCCGAAAGCGCCATCTTCTCCCGCGACCTGGCGGCCACGCCCTCCAACATCGCCACCCCCGCCTACGTCGCCAACCAGGCCGCAACCATGGCCGAGAAAGTCGGCCTGGACATCCGCATCATGGAATGGGGCGAAATGGAGGCGCTGGGCATGAACATCCTGCTGGCGGTGGCCAAGGGCAGCGACGAACCGCCCAAATTCGTCATCCTGGAACACAACAAGGACCGGGCCGAGGAGCTCCCCACCATCGTGCTGGTGGGCAAGGGCGTCACCTTCGACACGGGCGGCTATTCCCTCAAGCGCAGCGACGGCATGTGGAAGATGAAGTACGACATGAGCGGCGCGGCCAACGTGCTGGGCATCCTGCGGGCCGTGGCCCTGCTGGACCTGCCCCTGCATGTGGTGGGGCTGACGCCCCTGGTGGAAAACATGATCAACGGCCACGCCCAAAAGCCGGGCGACGTGTATAAGGGCATGACCGGCAAGACCATGGAGGTCATCTCCACCGACGCGGAGGGCCGCATGATCCTGGCGGACGCGCTGGCCTACGCGGGGCGCTACAATCCGGACGCGGTCATCGACCAGGCCACCCTGACCGGGGCCATCAGCATCGCTCTGGGCCAGCAGGCCGCGGGGCTGTTTACCGAGGAGGATGCGTTGAAGGCCCGGTTGCTGGCCGCGGCCGAAGCCACGGGCGAACGGCTCTGGCCCATGCCCATGTATGACGAGTACAAGGATTACATCAAGAGCGATTTCGCAGACGTGAAGAACTCCACCGCACCGGAGCGGGGCGCGGGCGTCAGCACCAGCGCCAAATTCCTCCAGCACTTCATCGAGGATTACCCCTGGGCGCACCTGGACATCGCCAACATGAGCTGGACCAACAAGGCCCATCCCCGTCCCATGTATCCTCCCGGAGCGGCCGCGTTCGGCGTGCGCCTGCTGGTGCAGATGCTACGGGATTGGAATGGCTGAGCGCGTCAAAGCCGCCTGCCAGGATCCATGTCCACCGAAATCGAACTGAAATACCATCTGGATGAATCAACGGCGCGGGCGCTATTGCATCAGCGGCGGTTGGGCGGGTTTGCCATCGGCCCGTTTTCGGCGAAGAAGGTCACCGACATCTATTTCGACACGCCCGACCGCCGTCTGGCCCGAGCGGGTTTCGCGCTGCGTTTTCGGCGCAAGGGAGAAAAGACGGCGTTGCAGATGAAGAGCCTGACGCCCGCATCGGGCGCGTGGCACGCCCGCCGCGAGATGCACATCCCCACCCAATTCCCCACCCAGCCGGATCGCTGGCCCGACACGCCCGAAGCCGCGTTCCTGCGGAAAATCGTAGGGGATCAACCCCTGCAGCGCTTGCTCACCATCCATCAGACCCGCCACGAAGCGCCGGTACGGGACGCCGCGGGCCAGCCCTTCGCCCAGATCAGCCTGGACGAAGTGCGTTGGGTGACGGAGACGAAGGAGGCACGGGCCTGGGAGTTGGAGGCGGAGCTGCTGCCAGACGCCGACGAGGCCAAACTACGGGCCCTGCAAGAAGCGCTGGCCGCGCTGCCGGGCCTGAAACCCCAGGCGACCAACAAGTACGAACGGGGCATGGCGTTACGCGACGAACGTCCTACTTCCCCCGGCAATACAGGGGAACCGCCTGTCCGCCCGACTCCATGAACACAGGCGCATCACTGCCATCCGCTTTGTGAATCCGCAATCGGGCGTCCTTTTCATCCCCCCGGGCGCTTTTCACGCTGTACAGATACCCGCCATCCTCGCATCGAGCCATGATCAGCATGGGCGGATGCGCCGAAGGTGCATCGAAAAGATACGCTATCTTCCCCGAACCATCCCAGGGAATCGAGGCGACCTGCCATGGGGCGAGGGCGTCGCCCTGGCGATGGAGCAGGAAATAAACGCGATCAGGATCGCCTCCGACCATCTGAATGGGAAGAATGTCTTGATCCTGTGACCGATAGATGGTCCGGGACTCGCCCGTGGCCCGGTCGATGACGATGAGGGCGTCGTGGGTGGCATTGTCGGCCGCGCCCCATGTCCAGCGCCGATTGGGAGGCATTTGTGCATAAGCCTCCTTCAGCGCGGTCTCCGTGATGGGCGCGAGGGTGTGCTCCTGCCCGGTCCTGACGTACTGCACGGCGCCCTGTCCATCGGAAAGGCCCAGCAACAGGGAGCCATCGCTTTGCTTCAAGGCCTGGACCACTCGCATCCCCGAGGCGGGAGCCAACCATGCGCCCGTCACGCCCCGAATGGGATCATAGGCCAGCACCCAGTCCCGACCGCAATGGGTTACCTGACTCCAGACCAGCAGAGGCGGCGCGTCCGAAGTCGCGGCCAGGGGAAAGTGGTCCGCCTCGGCCACGATCCCCTCGATTCCGGTCGGGAAAAGCTGCACCAAACTCGCGCCGATCCTGTTGACGTTCGTGCGGGCCACCAGCGCCCACGCCTGCGGCGACATGGGTTCCGCCCGCGCCACAGGCGGCAGCATCGCGCGGCCCAGAACGACCTCACGGGCGTCCAGTTGCAGCCCGACGTCGAGCCAGTCCCCCGCAATGCGGAGGGTGGATCCGGAGGCGATGCAATCGAAAGCGAGGGGCGAACCGTCCGCCATCACCAAGGAGACCCCCTCCCCCATACGCACCGTGATGACGCTGCCGTCGGCGGTGCGGGCCAGAAACGCGTCCGGGGCAACGCCGGGGAGGCTGAGGAAGGTGACCGAGGCGGGAATGGGGGGAGCGATGGCTTCGGGCCAGTCGGGCAGAGGGGCCTGTGGATTGCGGGCCAAGGCACGGGCCGCTTCTTCCACCTGTCGGGCGGTCTTGCCCACCGTCTGACCATACGCCTCATCCCAGGTTTCAGCCGTGGTCAGGGCCGCGTTCAGGGCGACCAGCGCGTCGACGCCCTCCTTGCGAAGCAAGTAGGTCATCATCAGCCGGGCGGCCATCTCACCGGCGTTGGGTTGAAGTTTGGTGATGAGGTTGGGTGGCACGCCCGTGATGGGGGACGCCCATTCCCCTTTGAGCTGTGCGGCCCAATCGGCCACAGCGGCGTCGCTGACGCCGCCCACGGCCCACACCCAGGCTATCACCTCGTCGATGGCAGATTGCACCCGAGCTGCGCCGGGCAATGACGAGGAGGCGGGCGCCGCGCCGCGGGCGTCGACCAGCAGCTTGCGGGCCAGAGCCAGCCGCAATTCCTCCTCGGGCGTGAGATTCCCCGGTTCCTGAGGGATCAGATCCACGTGGGGAGAATTGACGACCACGCCGGTCACCCGTCGTCCCGACCGCGCCAGATCACCGAATTCCTCGGGGATGATGAGCAAACGGTGAGCGTCTGCCGTGGGGGCCAGGCCCATGGTTTGCATCACCGCCAGGAGTTTGGGCATATCCTCGGCCAGAGCGCGGGCCATGTCTTCGTCCTCATCCCAATAAATGATTTCCACACCTTCTGGCAGGGGCAGCGCTTGTTTCTCGCCCCAGCCACTCGCCTGAAAAGGCGCGCGTCGCCACGATCCCTGCTCAAGCTGATACTTTCGGAACTGCCTGACGCCATCCACCCGCAGATACGCCCGGGCGGAACGACCGTCGTAATCCACCTTCTCCAGCGCCAGATCGGGGATGGGGCGGTCTTTACGAGCACGCATGCTGGCGAGATAGCGATAGCGCCAGGCGACGGGCGCGTCCGTCACGATGAGATCGGGCGCGGCGTTGATGCCGCCCAGCGCCCGCACATCCTCCTCATGGGCGATGAACGCGGCCAGGTCTTTCTTCACCCGATTCTGTACAGAATAGTAACGCCAGCCAATGAACGCGGCCGCCAGCAAGGCGACGCCGGCCAGCGCAGCCAGCGCCTGCAACAGCCAGCGCAGCCAGCGGGGCAAAGGCTGACGGGTCGTCAGCACCAGGACTTCTTCTTCGTCTCCGAAGGGGCGATGATTCATGGCCTCGTTATTTTATCACGAGTGGAAACGAAGAGGAGAAACCTGTCAAGGCTGAATCAATGGTAGCCACACCGTGTGGGAAACTTCGGTGGGCGTGACGGTAGGCGTCGCGGGCGTTTGCAGTCGGTAGCGCACCAATAGCTTCGGGCGTTGATCCGGGCTGCTTTCCCTACTGCCCAGGGCGTAATACACCGACCCGTCCGACTCGCCGCTGAGGAGGATTCCCTGATTGCTGGCGGGCCGGGCAAGCCAATCCGCCACGGCCGCCTTGACGTCGATGCGCGTCGATCCACTCGATGGCAGCCTGCGAGCCCCGATCTGATTCGGATCCCGGTCGCCGCTTCCCTTCGCGCCTGGCTGTTCCCAGGCGACGCCGTTGCGGGCCTGACGATAATTGGCCTCGGATTCACGCCACGCCTTCAGCAGACGATAAACTTTCACCGTCAGCGGATTGCTATTGGATCGATTCGTGACGGTCACCTGTAATTGGGCCTCGTCCAGCAGGATATTTTGGGGGAGGGAGGAGAGATCGAACTGGAGCAGGGCCTGTTCGATGGAACTGCTGCGCACCCGCAACGCCGTCCGCGCGCCGAAATTGTCGTCGGGATACCATTCGCTGATGAATGTGTCGGCTGCAGGGGTGAGTTCGACCAGTTTCTGGCCCCTGGGCGTGGGCGTGGGGCTGGGCGTGGGCGTGCTGGTGGCCGTAGGCGTGGGGGTGGGGCCGGTGGTGGGTGTCGGAACGGGCGTTCCGGGCGGCGGCGTGGGGGTGGGCGTGGCCTGTTGCAGCCAGCGCTGTTGGGCCGGATTCACGCAATCGTTGGAATTTGTGTCGATATCCGGGCCGATGGAGGGCCAGCGCATG
>JALXCB010000193.1 GCA_026991225.1 Anaerolineae bacterium
CCGACCGCCCCCGCCCGCCCGTCAAACAAGGCGACGGCGCGGTCCATCGCTTCCAAATCCCCGCAGACGTGGCCGCGGGCGTGAAGGAGCTCGCCCGGGTCGCGGGCGCAACGCCATTCATGGCGTTTCTGGGCGCGTTTGCAACGCTCCTGAGCCGCTACGCGGGCCAGGACGATCTCGTCATCGGTGCCGTCCTGGCCAACCGCCCCCGCCCCGAACTCGAACCCCTCATCGGCTACTTCGTCAACGCCCTGCCCCTGCGCCTCCGTCTCGACCTGGACGCGCCCTTCGCCGACCTGCTGGATCGCACTCGCGCCGAAACCCTGGCCGCCTTCGCCCATCAGGAAACCCCCTTCGAGGCCATCGTCGAAGCCGTTCAGCCTCCACGCGACCTGGCCCGAACGCCCCTCTTTCAGGTCATGTTCTCCCTGCAGGACGATCCCCTCCAGGTCGTTGATCTTCCCGACCTGCGGCTGGAGCCCCTGCCCCTGGACGCGGGAACCGCCCGCTATGACCTCACCCTGGTGCTTACCGAAGCCGCCTCGGGCCTGGATGGCTGGCTGGAATACAGCACAGAGCTTTGGGACGAAGAAAGCATCGCGGGCATGATGCGCGCCTATCGTGCGCTCCTGGCAGGCATCGTCGCCCAACCTCAGCGCCCGCTGGCCATCCAGCCCCTGTTTCCGCCCGACGAAGCCCGCGCCCTCACCCGCGCCTGGAACCCGCCCTCGCCCCCCTTCCCCGCACACCGCACCATCCCCGACCTCTTCGCCGAACAACTCGCGGCCGCGCCCCACGCCATCGCCGCCGAAGATGAGGACCGCGCCCTCACCTACGCCGAGCTGGACGCCCGCGCCAACCAACTCGCCCACGCCCTCCTCGCCCGCGGCCTCCAGCCCGACCAGCCCGTGGCCGTCATCCTGCCGCCGGGCCTGGACTGGCTCATCGCCCTCCTCGGCGTCCTCAAAGCGGGCGGCGCCTATCTGCCCATCGATCCCGGCTATCCCCCCGAGCGGATGCGGTACATGATCGAGGATAGCGGAGCGCGGTTAGTGATCAGTAATCAGTTATCAATAATCAGTGATCAGTCAGAGGGTCAGAAAGCCAGAGGTCAGAGGTCAGAAGACGGAAGTCAGACGTTGGACATTGGACATTGGACATTGGACGATCTTACGCATTACGCATTACGCATTACGTCCTCCAAAGTCCAGTCGCAGCCCACGACAAATCCGAACATCGCGATCCATCCCGAAAACGCCGCCTACGTCATCTACACCTCCGGCTCCACTGGTCGCCCCAAAGGCGCCGTCATCCCCCATCGCGCCGTCGCGCGGTTGGTGAAGGAAACTGATTACCTCCAGATTCGGCCCGGCCAGCGCGTGGCCCAGGCCGCGAACCCCGCCTTCGACGCCGCCACCTTCGAAGTCTGGGGCCCCTTGCTCAACGGGGGAACCGTCGTCTTCCTCCCCAAAGACGCCGCGGTCAGCCCCGACCGACTGGCCCGCTTCCTGCGCGAACGCCACATCGACGCCCTCTTCCTCACCACCGCCCTCTTCAACCTCATCGCCTCCCAGCGGCCCGACGCCTTCGCCAGCCTCAATACCCTCCTCTTCGGCGGCCAGGCCGTCACGCCTCACTGGGTGCGCGCCGTGCTGGACGCGGGCCCGCCTCGACGCCTGCTTCACGTCTACGGCCCCACCGAAACCACCACCTTCGCCACCTGGCACGAAGTCACCCATGTGCCCGAAGGCGTGGCCACCGTGCCCATCGGTCAGCCCATCGCCCACACCACCTGCCACGTGGTGGATGAAGCCATGCAGCCCCTCCCTCCGGGCGTTGTCGGCATGCTCCTCATCGGCGGACCGGGCCTCGCCCGCGGCTACCTCAACCGCCCCGCCCTCACCGCCGAGCGCTTCCTGCCAGATCCGTTTTACGGCCCTCAAAACCACGAAGGCACGAAGGCTCGAAGGTGCGAAGAGGGAAAATCCGAAAAAATCCGTGAAAATCCGTTGCATCCGCGTCATCCGCGGCGAATTGAAACGCCCGCGACCGGCCAACGTTTGTATTGCACCGGTGATCTGGTGCGACGGCGCCGCGACGGCGCCATCGAATTCATCGCCCGCGCCGACCGCCAGCTCAAACTGCGCGGCTTCCGCATCGAGCCCGGCGAAATCGAACACGCGTTGCGCCAGCATCCCGCGGTCGAAGACGCGCTGGTGCGGGCCGTTGCGCCGCCCGGCCGGGACGATCCCATCCTGGCCGCCTACATCATCGCCCGCGAACCGGTCGCGGCCGAGGCCCTGCGCGCGCATCTCGCCGCCAGCCTGCCCGACTACATGGTCCCCGCGGCCTACCTCTTCCTCGACCGCTTTCCCCTCACCCCCAACGGCAAAGTGGACGAACGCGCGCTGCCCTTGCCCGAGGGAGATGCCGCCCCCGCCTCAGCCATCTCCGAACCGCCCCAAACCGAGCTGGAGCGGGCCATCGCGGACGTGTGGGCCGAGCTGCTTGGGCGCAGCCCCGTCGGTCGGCACGATGACTTCTTCGCCCTGGGCGGACACTCCCTCCTCGCCGCCCGCGCCGCCGCCCGCCTCAGCCAGGCCCTGAACGTCGACATCTCCCTCCGCGCGCTCTTCGAAGCCCCCACCCCCGCCGCCCTCGCCGGAAAACTTACTGATTACTGGTCACTGAATACTGATTACTCCCCGACTGTATCTCTTCTTCTGCCCATTGAACGAGATTCCGCTCGAACCACAGCGCCGCTGTCCCCCGCCCAACAACGCCTCTGGTTCCTGCAACAACTCGATCCCGACAGCAGCTTCTACAATATCGCCCTGGCCCTGGACGTGCGCGGCCCCCTGGACCTGCCAGCGCTGGAGCGATCCCTCAATCGCATCATCGCCCGCCACGAAAGCCTCCGCACCATCTTTCCCCTGGAAGGCCACGAGCCCGTCGCCCGCATCCTCCCCGAATTGCAGGTCGCCATCCCCCTTTACGAAGCTGAGAGCCTGGACGAAGCCCGCGCCCTGGCCGAACTCCTGGCCCGCCAACCCTTCCGCCTGGCCCAGGCTCCCTTACTCCGCGCCCACTGCTACCGGATCGATGCAGAGCACCACGTTCTCGCCTTCTCCCTGCACCACATCATCGCCGATGGCTGGTCCCTGGGCGTGATGATTCGGGAACTGGCCGAACTCTATCGGGCTGAACTTACGGGCGACGCCCCTCAACTGCCCGAACTGACCATCCAGTATGCGGATTTCGCAGCATGGCAGCAGCGACGCCGGCAGGAAGGGAGTCTGGAAGCCGACCTGACGTATTGGCGAGATCGCCTGCGCGGGCTTCCTCCCGCTACCGACCTCCCCACCGACTTTCCCCGCCCGCCCCTCCAGAGCTTCCGCGGCGACCACATCACCTTCCACCTCGACCCGGCCCTGACCGAAGGCCTGCAGCGGCTCGCCCAGGCCCACGACGCCACCCTGTTCATGGTCACCCTGGCCGCGTTCCAGGCCCTCATCCATCGCTACGCGATGCAGGACGATCTGGCTGTGGGCGTCGCCAGCGCCAACCGCGACCATCCCCAGCTGGAACCCCTTATCGGCTTCTTTGTCAACACCCTGGTCATGCGGGCCGACTTCTCCGACGATCCCGCTTTCGCATCCTTTCTTCGGCGCACCCGCGAGACCGTCCTCGAAGCCTTCGCCCATCAGCAGGTCCCCTTCGATGACGTGGTCGAAGCCCTCCAGCCCTCCCGTGACCTCGCCCGCAACCCCCTGGTCCAGACTTTGTTCGTCTTCCAAAACGCCTTCGACGCCCTCCCCACCCTGGAGGGGCTCGATTGGCGCTATCTGGATATGGAATCGGGCACGGTCAAATTCGATCTCACCCTCTCCCTGGCCGAGACCGACGACGGACTCATGGGCGTCATGGGCTACGCCACTGACATCTTCCACGAATCCACCATCCAACGCTTCATCGAACACTACCGGGCGCTGCTGCAAGCCATCGTCGCCGGGCCCGACGTTCCCATCTCCCGCCTGCCCATGTACGCCCACGGCGAATTGACCCAGGTGTTGACATGGGCTCACGGTCCGAGCCAGCCCCTGCCCGCGGGGAAAACCGTGGTCGATTGGGTGCAGGAACAGGCCCGGCTCCGGCCCGACGCCCTCGCCGTGGCCGCGCCGTTGAACCACGCGCCGTCCCTCACCTACGCCCAACTCGACGCCCGCGCCAACCAGCTCGCCCACGCCCTCATCCAGCGAGGCGTGCAGCCGGGCGACATCGTCGGCATCCTTCTTCCCCGCTCCCCCGACGCCATCGTCGCCCTCCTCGGCGTCCTCAAAGCGGGCGCGGCCTACCTGCCCCTGGACCCGAGCCTGCCCGAAGAGCGCATCCGTTTCATGCTGGATGACAGCGCGGCGCGGGTAGTCATCAGTCATAAGTATTCAGTGTTCAGTGTTCAGTATACAGAAGGGAGAGATGAGAATGCCGATGATGAACTGAATACTGAACACTTGCCTGACGCGGCCCCGGCCAACGCTGAGTCTAAGCTCATCTCAAATGGCGAAGTCTTCTTCCTCGAAGAACTGAATACCGAACACTATCCCGACACGCCTCCCGCTATCTCTCTCCACCCTGCCAACGCCGCCTACGTCATCTACACCTCCGGCACCACGGGCCGGCCCAAAGGCGTCGCCATCCCCCATCGCGCCCTGGCCAACTACATCCTCGCCGCCCGCGACGCCTTCCAGCTCACGCCTGACGACCGGGTGCTCCAATTCGCGCCCCTCGCCTTCGACGCCGCGGTGGAAGAGATTTTTTCCGCCCTTACGGCCGGTGCCGCGCTCGTGCTCCGCAACGATGAGATCATCGGCGACGCGTCGGCATTCCTCGACTTCTGTCGGGATCAGGCCCTCACCGTGCTCGATTTGCCCACCGCATTCTGGCACTTCCTGGCCGACGCCATCCTGGCCCGCGGCCTGGACCTGCCCCCCGACCTGCGGCTCATTATCATCGGCGGCGAACGCGCCCGCCCGGATCTCCTCCGCCGCTGGCTCCTGCGCTATCCCCACCACCCTGCGGTCCTCAACACCTACGGCCCCACCGAAACCACCGTCGTCGCCGCCATGTGGCGGGCCCATCCCGACTTCGCCCGGCGCAACGCGCCCGCGCAAGCCCCCATTGGTCGCCCCATCCCCAACGCCCGCGCCTACGTCCTCGACCGCCATCTGCGCCCCGCGCCTATCGGCGTCCCCGGCGAACTCGTCATCGGCGGAGCGGGCCTGGCCTGGGGTTACCTCAACCGACCCGCCCTCACGGCCGAAAAATTCCTGCCCGACCCCTTTGCAGGCGAAAACCACGAAGACACAAAGGCACGAAGACACGAAGAAGAAAAAGAACTCCCTCCCCTGCAAAGGAGCGAAGCGACTGGCGGGGGAGGGCCGGGGTGGGGGCGCATGTACCGCACCGGCGACCTCGTGCGCTGGCTGGAGGATGGCCGCCTGGAATATCTGGGTCGTCTGGATCAGCAGGTCAAGATCAGCGGCTATCGCATCGAGCCCGAAGAAGTGGCTGCGGTCCTGGCCGAACACCCCCTGGTGCAGGAAGCCGCAGTCCTGGCCGAACATCATTCCGAAACCGCTGCTCTCATCGCCTACATCATCCCCGACGGCGTCACGCCCGATCCCATCGAACTTCAGGACTTCCTGCGCCTGCGTCTGCCCGGCTACATGATTCCCGCCCGCATCCACGTCGTCAACGCCTTCCCCCGCACGCCGGGCGGCAAAGTGGACGCTGCGGCCTTGCTGCAGACCGGCGCCGCGTCGGTGCGCGAGCCCATCGAACCCCCGCGCACCCCTCTGGAGCGGGCGCTGGTCGCCATGTGGGAAGACATCCTCGACGCGCGGCCCATCGGCATCCGCGACAATTTCTTCGCCCTGGGCGGCGACTCCCTGCGGGCGGCCATCTTCATCAACCGCCTGCAAGAAAAGCTCGACCAGCCCATCTTTGTGGCCGTCATCTTCGACGCGCCCACCATCGCCGACCTGGCCGCGCTCCTGGAACGGGACTACGCGCCTGCGATCGCCCGGTGGCTGCCCGATCATCCCCTGCCCCAGCGCCAGCACGCCATCACACACTCGCCCGCCATCACCGACGCCGACATCCACGCCTTCACCCGCATCCTCACCCTGCGCGACTATGACGCCGACAGCGAACAACGCTACCGCGCCGCCATCCAGAACGAACTCCCGCCCGCCATCTTCATCCTCGCCGCCCCCCGTTCCGGCTCCACCCTGCTGCGCGTCATGCTGGCCGGGCATCCCCGCCTCTTCGCCCCACCCGAACTCTATCTCGCCAGCTTCCACACCATGGCCGAACGGGCCTCGGCCCTCTCTGGACGGCAGCGCGGCTGGGCCGAGGGCTTGCTGCGGGCCATCATGGAGCTGTTCCATTGCGATCTCGACCGCGCTCGCGCTATCCTCGCCCGCTACGAAGCCGCCGACTGGCCCATCCATCGCTTCTACCGACGCCTGCAAAGCTGGCTTTCGGGCCGCACTCTGGTGGACAAAACCACCACCTATCCCCTCAGCCTGCAAACCCTGGAACGCATTGAAGCCACCTTCCAGGACGCCCGCTTCATCCATCTGGTGCGCAACCCCCACGCCTCCATCCTCTCCTACCTCAACAGCGGCATCGACGCGGTCTATCTGCCCGACGCGCCCTTCACCCGTCGCCAGCGGGCCGAACTCATCTGGCTCCACGCCAACCGCAACATCCGCGACTTCCTCGCCCGCATCCCCGAAGAGCGCCAGATGCGACTTCAGTTCGAGACCCTGGTGCAGGCCCCCGAAAACGAACTCCGCCGCCTGACCGACTTCCTCGGCATCGACTACGACCCCGCCCTGCTCGACCCCTATCGTGGCGACCGCATGATCGACGGCGTCCATCCCGAAAGCCGCATGGTCGGCGACCCCAACTTCCTCCGCCGCACCGCCATCGATCCCGACGCGGCCCGCGCCTGGCTCGACGCCCCCCTGGACGCCCCCCTCCATCCCGAAACCCGGCGTCTCGCCGCCATCCTCCTGAACACTGAACACTGGACACTGAACACTGTCCAGGCGAGCCTTTCCATTCCCCCACGGCCTCAACGCACCGCTGCCCCCCTCTCCTTCTCCCAAGAACGCCTCTGGTTCCTCGCCCGACTCCGCCCCGACGCGCCCCTCTACCACATGGCCGCGGCCATCCGCCTGCGCGGCCCTTTCCATCTCGACGCCTTCCGCCGCAGCCTGGACGCCATCGTCGCCCGCCACGCCATCCTCCGCACCGCGTTCGAGGAAACCGACGACGGCCCCATCCAGCGCATCCTGCCCCAGCGCGCCATCCCCATCCAGGAAACCGACCTCCGCCATCTCCCTCCCGACCAGCGTTTGCCCGAAGCCCGACGCCTGGCCCAGGCCCTCGCTTCTCGCCCCTTCGACCTGACTCGGGAACCCCTCCTGCGCGTGGGCCTCTATCGCCTGGACGACCATGACCACGTCATCGCCGTCGTCATGCACCACATCATCTCCGACGGCTGGTCAGTGAGCCTCTTCCTGCGGGAACTGGAAGCCCTCTACCGCACCGGAGGCGACCCCGAAGCAGCCCGCCTTCCATCCCTGCCCATCCAGTACGCCGATTACGCCGCCTGGCAACGGGAACAACTCGCGGGCGAGCGCCTCCAGCGCGACCTCACGTTCTGGCGCGACCACCTGGCCGATGCGCCGCCCCTCCTGCAACTCCCCACCGACTTCCCCCGACCCGCGCTCAAACGCACCGACGCCGGCATCGTCGCCTTCCACATCCCCGTAGAACTCACACAGCGCCTGCGAACCCTGGCCCGCGAAGCGGGCGCAACGCCCTTTATGGCGTTTTGGGGTGCGTTTGCAACGCTCCTGGCCCGCTACGCCAACCAGGATGACATCGTCATTGGCGCCGCCATCGCCAACCGCACCCGCCCCGAACTCGAACCCCTCATCGGCTTTTTCGTCAACACGCTCCCCTTGCGCCTGCGCCTGGACGACAACCCCGGCTTCCGCGACCTCCTGGCCCGGACCCGCGACGTCGCCCAGGCCGCATTCGCCCACAGCGAAACCCCCTTCGATCTCATCGTCGACGCCCTCCAACCCCCGCGCGACCTCAGCCACACGCCCATCTTCCAGGTCATGTTCGCTTATCAAAACATGCTGGAAGGGCCTCGCGCCCGCGATCTCGGCCTCGAACCCATCGACCTCGATCCCGTCGACGCGCCCTACGACCTCGCCCTCACCCTGGCCGAAGGGGACGACGGCATCGCGGGCCAGTGGCTCTACGACGCCTCCCTCTTTCGGCCCGACACCATCCGGCGCATGACGGGCCACTTCCTCATCCTGCTGGAAAACCTCCTCGCTGCGCCCGACCGTCCCATCGGCTACCAGCCCATCCTCACCCCCGGCGAAATGGCCCAGCTCGCGGCCTGGAACGACACCGCCGCCCCCCTGCCCGACGGCCTCATCCCCGACCTCATCGCCCGCCAGGCCCAACGCCGCCCCGATGCGCCCGCCCTCACCCTGGGCGACCACACGCTCACCTACGCCCAGCTCGACGCCCGCGCCAACCAGTTCGCCCACGCCCTCCTCGCTCGCGGCGTCCAGCACGAAGACATCGTCGCCATCCACCTGCTACGCGGGCCCGAACTCCTCACCGTCATCCTCGGCGTCATGCGCGCCGGCGCCGCCTTCCTTACCCTCGACCCCGCCCTGCCCGCGGAGCGGCTGCGCTTCATGCTGGAAGACAGCGCGGCGCGGTTAGTCATCAGTGATCAGTCAGAGGACCAGAGGGCCAGAAGGCCAGATGCCCAGACATTGGACGTTGGACGTTGGACATTGGACGATTTTACGCATTACGGATTACGCATTACGCCTACTGATAACTGGTTACTGATTACTGATCACTTCCTTTCCTCATATCCCAACACGCCTCCCTCCCGCACGATTTCCCCCGATAACGCGGCCTACGTGATCTACACGAGCGGCACCACCGGCCCGCCCAAGGCCGCGGTCCTCACCCACGGCGCCTTGGCCAACTTCATCGCCGACTACGCCCGCGCCTTCGGCCTCGCTCCCCGCGACCGTATGCTCCAATTCGCGTCCTTCGCCTTCGACGCGGCCCTGTGCGAGAGCTTCATGGCCCTGGTTTCCGGCGCAGAACTCGTGTTCACGCCCGAGCCCGTCCGCCTCAACCCCGACGCACTCACCCGCTTCCTGGAGGAGGAAGCCATCACCGTCGCCCTCCTCACCCCCACCGTCCTCAGTCGCACCCGGCCGCCCGCCGCCGCAACCCTGCGCGCGGTCATCGCCGCGGGCGAAGCCTGCGCGTGGGACATCGTGCGGGCCTGGAGTAAGGGCCGGGATTTCTTCAACGGCTACGGGCCCACCGAAGCCACCATCGGCTGCGCTTACCACCACGTCAGGCTAGAGGACGCCCAACTCGCCCGCACCGCGCCCATCGGCAAACCCATCGCCAACGCCCGCCTCCACGCCCTCTCCCCCCACGGCATGATCCAGCCCGTGGGCGTCCCCGGCGAACTCCACATCGGCGGCCTGCCCGTAGGCCGCGGCTACCTCCATCGCCCCGCCCTCACCGCCGAGCGATTTATTCCTGATCCGTTCCTCCGGGCGGATGGCGCATCCACCCTGGGGCGCATTGTTCCCCAGCCGGATTCGCAATCCGGCGTCGGCAAACTCCCTCCCCTGCAAGGGAGCGAAGCGACTGGCGGGGGAGGGCCGGGG
>JALXCB010000194.1 GCA_026991225.1 Anaerolineae bacterium
GGCGTCAAGGTCGGCGTGGGTGTGGGCGTCGGTGTGGGGGTGAGAGGGGAGGCGCACGGTTGCGCATCCGTAGGATGGAGGTCGGGATGGTTGGTGATCAGGAACGCATCCAGCCTGGCGTTCCCTTCGCGGGTTTTGAAGCGCAGGGTGTGCGTGCCTGCGGTCAGACCGAAGGCGTGGGATTGGGGGTTGCCGGTGTCGACGAGGCGCCAATGCCATTGCCCATCAGGAGGGACGATCTCGAAATGCAG
This sequence comes from Anaerolineae bacterium, assembly GCA_026991225.1. Taxonomy (GTDB): domain Bacteria; phylum Chloroflexota; class Anaerolineae; order J102; family J102; genus M2005. The sequence continues at coordinate 252 of JALXCB010000194.1, forward strand.
GGGCGTTTGATCATCCCATTGCACCCAAAAGGAGTTCTGGTTCCAATCCATGCCCATGACCCGGGCCCAGAGGAAGACGTTTTCGTTCCTCTCCTGATGGATGGTGAACTCGACCGCGCCATCGCTCCAGGCCTGGGCGTCGCTCACATACCGATACCTACAGGCGGTGTTATCCCATTGCGGGCCCATGGGCGGGGTGATCTGCCCATCTTCGGCTTCCTGGCGAAAGAGGGAGGGGGATCGCGGCAGGGGGCGCAGCACCCACAGGCCCGTGCCCTGGTTGACGGCGTAGATCAGATCGTTTTGGACGAAAAGGGCGTTGCCGTTCCCCATCGCAGCAGGATAACCGCCCGCCACGTAGGGCAGGCTGGGATCGAACATGCCCAGGACCTGCTCAGGCAGCAGGAACAATCCCCCCATGATGTCGATGCGCTCATAGAAATAGCCGCCCAGGCGCTGGAAGCCGATCTGGCGGGGATGAGCAGGATCGGAGACGTCGATGACCTCGCCCGATGAGAGATACACCCTGTTTCCACGCGCCAACACGTGGCTGGCAGGGGATTCGTAGTAATCGCGCACGCGTTGAAGCTGGATGCGAGCGACCTCGATGACGTTTGCTTCGTCCGTGACGTCGTAGATGGCGAGATAAAAAGGATCGTCAAAGGTGTAAACCAGCCGTTTATCCCCCTGCAAACGCACGTCAAAGGCGTGGAAATAGCCCTCGATCAAGCGTCGGGGATTGTTCCCAAGAGGGTCCATGACCCATAAATCACTGTTGTGAAGATAATAGATGCGTCCCGGTATCGAGCGGATGGTCGAGTTCCATGAATTGACCGCGGGGATCTCTCTGGCGCCCGAGGTCGCGAGGGTTTGCGTCGTGTCTATGATGAAAATCTGCCTTTCTCCCGCCAGGTAGGCCACGCCATCCTGAACGGTCATCTCTCGGATATGGCTCTCGGGCAAATCCCACTGGGAGAGCGGGCGCGGTTGGGCGGGGTCGCTGACGTCGTACACGTCCAGGCTATAGCTATCGGCCACGTAGGCGCGGTCATCTTCCACGGCGATGGCGGTGGGAAGGCTGAGTTCAACGCGATAGCGCCCCACAGGGGCGGGATGCTCGATATCGGAGATATCCAGGAGTTGCAGGCCCCAGGAACCCCGGGCCATGAATACCAGATCGTCTGCGAAAGCGAACCCATAGTCCTCTTTCCCTTTGTGTATCCAGTACGATGTGACGACCGTGGGGGCCGTGGGGTCGTGGTAATCCAGGATCACAAAGCCTTTGCTCTGGTAATAACCAGCCTGAGTCTTCCCTAGAAAAATGTAGTCTTCGGTGACGGCAAAAATGGTGTTCAGATCTGGGTCCTGGAATGTGCCCACTGCGCCCAAGAGTTGCGGTTGCCTCTCATCATGGATGTCGTAGATGGCGTGATAATAGACCCCCTGAATGAAGAGTTTGTCGTTGTATCGATAAAGGGCGTCATAGGGACGATTATCCAACAACGCGTGGCCAATGTATTGCGGTTGTTGGGGGTCGGACACATCCAGGATGCTGAGAATGGCTCGCTCAGGAAGATTGGATGTGCTGATCAGGTAGAGATGATGGGATGAGAGCAGGGCTGTGGCAATGTCCATCTCCGATTCATATTGCCCCACTTGTTTAGACGAAGAGGGTTGAGCAAAGTCCATGAACAGGAGTTTTCTCATGGGATGGCCGACGCCAATCACCACCAGACTCCCTTCCATCGAGAGGGGTTCGCCCGGCACGTAATCCCCTCCCAAAAAGGTCAGGGTGTCATTGGTTTCGATGCGGAAGACCCACACACCCTGCGCGGAGAGGGCATAGAGACGATCCCCATCGATGACCATGTGGCGAATGCCCCCTTCTTTCCCCCGGATTTCGAAAAGGGAACGAGGCTGCGAGGGGTCGCTGATATCCAGGATTTCGAGATAGCTGCCCGTTGCCAGATAGGCCCGCTGGCCCCGGATGGCCACAGCGCTTGCCAGGCCGTGAGCGTCACGATGGCCGATGATCTGCCAATGGGGCGGCTGAGGGATGGGCAGGGCGGCCCGGGCCCGCTGTGCCAGCAGAGGAAAGATGAGAATCAGCAGAAAGAGAAGTCGTTTTTTCATGGTGACCTCCTTATCGGGCCATGCGGGGATCGCATATTTTGAGTTGTGGTACTGCTAACGGGCCCCTGCTCACTTGACACGGATAGGAGAAAGCACGGATAAAATCTTTTGTAACTGCTAACGTCCTCGACTTTAAGCCGCAAGAAGCCACGAAGGCGCGAAGTTTTATCAAGACACGAAGAAAAAAACAAAGGAAAAAACGTCATGTCTTCGTCTTTCTTCGTGTCTTCGTGGCAAAAAATGGTGACACGACCTTAGTAGTTTTTCGAAATTCACGCGGGCGCGGTGGGCCCGTCCAAAGACAAGTATAGCAAACAGGGATGAACATAGCGTGAAAACGCCATCGAAAGGGATGAAAGAATGTTCATGCGAGGCCGCGTCGACTGGCATTGAATGAAGCATCCGTCCCCTGCTCACCCCGCGCCCAATCTCGAATTCGTTTCGCCCCTTTGTCGTTGGGGTTGGCTCCCGTTCCCTTATGCGTAAAACGCCTGCCACACGAAGATGACAATCATCACCACCGCGAAGGCCATTTTCACGGCCATGGCCGCGAGGTAGCCAAGGATGAAGCCGCGGCTGGCTTTCCAGGCCTTGCGCAGTTCCCATCCCTGCCGATAGGCTTCCCATAACAACAGGCCCAGGAACGCGCCCACCAGCGCGCCGATGAGGTTGAAGAGGATGAACCCGATGATCGCGGCTGCGCCCGCTACGACCATGCTGAACCAGGATGCGCCACCCCCTTTCGCGCCCAACGCGGCCAGGGCCACGTCGCTAATCTCAGCCAGGATGGCGATGCCGCCCAGCACGGCCAGGGTGGGCCACCCCACGGCCTGAAAGCCATCAGCCCAGGCCCACAACAGCGCGCTGAGCCAGATGAGGATAGGGCCGGGGATGATGGGCAGCACGACGCCGATGACGCCAGCGACGAGGCCGACGTAGGCGAGGATTTTCAGGAATTCGGCAAGGGATGGAGACATGGGGGGAATCAGTCTTCAGTCGTAACTGGTAACGTGATCCAGTTCATTCAACACGGATACGAAGAGACACGGATAAAACTTTTTGGGATGGCGAGGATCTTTTTCCCTTATCGATGAAAATTGTGGTCGGGAGCCCAGGAAACCAGTAGATCAGGAAACCGGGGCGGGCCGCTGCCCCCCTGGTTTTCCGGTCTCCCGGTTTACAATCTTTTTGAACCATCCGTGTTTTTCTGTGTTCATCCGTGTTCTATTTTCAATGCAGCACGCGGAGGAGAGGGCCGGGGGCGAAGATGGGCGGGAGGTCGATGTCCAGGTCCTCGTAGAGGACGGGAGGGACGCTGATGTCGGCCAGGAAGAGATCGCCCACCACCTGCGGCGCGGCGAACAGGCCCGCTTTGGGCAGAGCCAGGGTCATGGTGGCGTCGGCCTGGATGCAGGGGTGATAGACCCGTCCGGAGCCCGCGTCCAGACCCGAGGGTGCGTCCAGGGCCAGGATGGGCGCAGGATGGCTGTTGGCGAGCTGGATGAGGTCCGCGGTCGTGCCTTGGGGGTCGCCCGAAAGCCCGTAGCCAATGAGCGCGTCCAGGATCAGGTCGGCGCTGGGCAGCTCCCAGCCGTCTCCCGCGGTCATCACCGAGACGCCCATCGCCAGCAGGATATCCAACTGGCGAGCGGGGACGCCGCGGAAATCGTCGAACTCGCGCGGGGTGACCACCTGCACCTCGGCCCCGCGGTTGGCCAGATGCCGGGCTGCGGTCAATCCCCCGCCGCCATTGTTGCCCCGGCCCGCCAGCACAAGCACGGGGCGATCTCGCACCTCGCCGCCCAGCAGGGCCTGGGCCAGGTCGGCCAGATTCCGCCCCGCGTTCTCCATCATCTGGATGAGCTGGATGCCATAGACTTCGATCATGAGCCGGTCCACCTCGACCATCTGGGCCGTGGTGAGCGCGGGCAGGGCGGAGCTGGGGATCGTAGGGAAGTGGGCGGTCATCAGTTATCGGTCATCCGTGAGAGGGGTTGGGGAGCAAAGAGTGGAGGGCGGTGAGGACCTCATCCTTCCGCACGTCGTCGTAGACCCCGACGTCGCCAATGGCCCGGGGCAGGACAAAGCGCACCTTGCCCTGCTTGCGCTTCTTGTCCGTGCCCATGGCCGCGAGGATGGCCGCGGGATCGTAGCCTGAAAGCGTCGTGGGCAGGCCCAGGCGTTCCACCACGGCCTCGATACGCCGGGGAATCTCGGGCGGGCACAGACCCCGGCCCGCAGCCAGCCGGGCGGCGGCGATGAGGCCCAGGGCCACGGCCTGCCCGTGGGGGATGGCGTAGTCGCTGACTCGCTCGATGGCGTGGGCGAAGGTGTGGCCCAGGTTGAGATGCGCCCGCTCGCCCGCCTCGAAGGGGTCCCGCTGCACGATGCCGATCTTCACCCGCAGGGCGCGGGCGATGAGGGCTTCCAGGGAGGAGGGGCCGGAGGTCTCCAGTTGGGTGAAGAGTTCCGGGTCGGCGATGATGCCGTGTTTGATGACCTCGGCCAGGCCGTTGCGGAACTCCTCGGGCGGCAGGGTGGCGAGGACGTCGGGATCGATGATCACCAATTCGGGCTGCTTGAACGCGCCCACCAGGTTCTTGCCCTGAGGCAGGTCCACGCCCGTCTTCCCTCCGACCGACGCGTCGACCATGGCCAGCAGGGAGGTGGGGATTTGCACGAAGCGCACCCCGCGCAGGTAGGTGGCCGCGGCAAATCCGGCCATGTCGCCGATGACGCCCCCGCCCAGGGCTACGACCACGCCCGATCGGTCCAGTTCCGCCTCCAGAAAGCGGTCGTACAGGCGGCGAATGGTGTCCAGGTTCTTGTGGGCTTCCCCCGCGGGCAGGGTGATCAGCTTCGCCCGAACCCCGGCCTGGGCGAACGCGTCCAGCAGGGGATAGCTCCAGTGAGGAGCCACGTTGGCATCGCTGACCACGATCACGTCCCCGGTGACGTCCCGTTGGGCCATGAGCCGGGGCGCGTGGGCCAGCAGGCCCGCGCCCAGTGCGATATCATAATCCCGACCGCCGGGCGCGGCCACAGGCAGGCGCAGATAGCGCGGCGCATTCCCTTCCGCCAGGGCGATGACCTCTTCGGCCACCTCGGCCACGGTGCGGCCCGTGGTGTCGATCTGATAGGGGATCTCGGCGTAGGCCGCGGCGCGGCGGGCCATCAGGGCCTTGATCTTGTCCCGGCGATTGTTTCCGGCCAGCAGCGGGCGGCTTTCATCCGTTTCCAGCCGCTCCAGGATGGCGTCCACCCCCGCGGTGAGGCAGACCACCAGGCTGGTGCGCGTGGCCATCACTCGATTCTCTTCGGGGACCAACGCGCCGCCGCCGGTGGCGATGACCAGGTCCTTCTGGAAGCTCAACTCCCGCAGCAGCTCTTTCTCCAGCGCCCGGAACACCTCCTCGCCATGTTGGGCGAAGATGTCGGCGATGCTCATGTCGGTCTGACGCTCGATGGTCTCATCCATGTCGATGAACGTGCGGCCCAAACGCGCGGCCACTTCGCGGCCCACCGCGCTCTTGCCCACGCCCATGAAGCCGGTGATGACGATGTTAGGAGAAGGTGAATGGGTCATGGAAATTGGAGAGATGAATGATAGAAGAATGAAGACGGACGTGAAACGTCATGCGTGATGCGTAAGGTTCTCACGTTTCACGTTTTCACGCATCACGCCCGTGGCAGACTCGCCCAATGCGGGCTTCGAGTTGCTTTTGCAAGCGAACGCGCAACGCAATTTTCAAAGCATCGGTTCCAGCGACGTAGGCACTTCGACCCAGACGAACTCGCCCGTCCCCGCGTCGTACAGGCCCCAGGTGGGCGCGTGTTTCAGGCCCAGCAATTCGCCCGGATTGACCAGCAGGGTGGAGCCGACGACCTCGCGGTGCTGCGTATGGTCGTGCCCGTAGCATACCAGGTCGAACGCGCCCGATTGGGCGATGCGGCGGGCGGGCTCGGGGTAGTGGATCAGCGCGATCCTGCGCCCGAACAGCTCGAGCTCCGCGTAGTCGCCGTGGTGGGTGACGTGATCGTATTTGGCCGCCTGCGTCTGGATGAGGCGACCGTCGCCCTCGTTGTTGCCGAAGATGATGTGGATGGGACCGTCGAAGTTGCGGGCCAGCAGGCCCACGATGAAGGGCGCGTTCATGTCGCCGCAGTGGAGCAGCGCCTCCGCGCCCGCTTCGCGGGCCTGCTCCAGGGCTTTTGTCAGGTGCCAGACGTTGTCGTGGGAATCGGAGAAAATGGCGATTTTGGACATGGCGAACCTCCTGGGGGCAGTTTTTCAGTGTTCAGGTGTAACTACTAAGGTCGCGCCGCCGCTTTTTGCCACGAAGACACGAAGAAAACGAAGGCACGACGTATTTTTCTTTATTTTTCCTTTCGTGTCTTCGAAAAACTTCGAGCCTTCGTGGCTTTTGGCGGCCTAAAGTCCAGTACGTTAGCAGTTACGTTCAGGTTGTTTTTTCGCGGTGGATGGCAGGGCGTGTCCTCGTCGGCTGAGGGCAAACCATGCGACCGCACCAATCCATGCGCCGATCATATCCACGCCCAGGTCGAACCACTCATCCCCGCCCCAGGCCCGATGCTTGTACGCGAGCTGGACGGCTTCCTGCAGGAAAGCGGCCACCAGCACGACGCCCAACACCATCGCCAGCCGTGGCCAACGCATCTCACCCCCGGGCATGAGCAGGGTGAGGAGCAGGAAGGCAAGCACGCCGAACAGGAACGCGTGACTCACCCAGTGCATCCAGGCCGGGCCGAATACGAAGGCGAAGGCCGCGTCGTAGCCGGGGATATGGCGGGCGATCCAGGCCATGGGCGCCAGCATCCCCAGCAGCCAGAACAGAAGCAGCGTCTTGCGGTGGATCATTGCACCAGGGTGATGGGGATGGGGGTGAATAGCAGGACGAGCAGGAGCATCATGAACCAGCCCAGGGCCTTGTATTTGCCGGGCAGGGGCGTCAGATCGTCTCGGGGGACAGCATACACCCGGCCCAGGAAGAAGAGCAAGGCTGTCCAGATCAGCCAGCCGGGATATTTGATGGAGAGCAGGAGGAAACCAGCGACGACGGCGTAGCTCAGGTATTTCGCTTTGGGCCCGAGCAGGGTGTAGATGACATGGCCGCCGTCCAGTTGCCCGGCCGGGATCAGGTTCAGCCCAGTGATGAACAGGCCCACCCAGGCCGCGAACGCGATATTGTGGATCATCACGTCCATGCCGCCCGAGGGCAGTATCTGGCCGAAGACCAGCCATTTCGCGGCCAGGTAGAAGATGGAATTGCCTTCGAGGATGTAGGGCGGCGGGGGCAGAGGCGACACCTGGGAGAGGAAGAGGCCGTAGAACAGGAAGGGAATGGCCAGGATGAGCCCGCCCAGCGGCCCGGCCACGGCCATCTGGAAGAGTTGCTTGCGGTTCTTGGGCGGTTTGCGCATGACGATGACCGCGCCCAGGGTGCCGAAGATGGAGAAAGGCATGGGGATGAAGTAGGGCGGGCTGGTGGCCATTTTGTTGCGGCGAGAGACGAGAAAATGCCCGAACTCGTGGAAGAGGAGGATGAGGATCAGGGGGATGGCGAAACTCAGCCCGCCCTTCCAGTCCAGCCCGCCTGGGGTGATGGCGTGCACCGAGAAGACTGAGGCCAGCGTGGCGATGAGCAGCGCCCCAAAAAGGAGCCAGTTGGGTTTGGTCTCGGGCCATTGCCCCAGGGCCGCGTAGACCACTTGCTCCCCCTCCTCTTCCCGGAAGAAAACCTGCCAGCCCTCGCCCGCCAGCCGCCGCGAGATGACTTCGAACGCGGTTTCCGTGTCGGTGAGAAACCGTCCATGCAGACGGACGGCGTGATCGAAGGGCTTGAAGACCGCGTCGAAGCGGATGCCCTGGATATCGAAGTAGCCATCCACGGCCGCGGCCAGCATTTGGGTGAGACGTCCTTGAACGATGGGGTCGATGGTCACGGGCTTGTGAGGGGGAGTGAGAGGGGGGAATGAGTAGGTAAACAACGTCAAATTTCCCGGCCCGCCCGGAGCTGAAGCCTCTGGGCCAGGAAACGACGCCGGGTGAACCCGGCTTTTTGCTTACACGGCCAGCCAAAAGCCCCGTTCATGGGGCGTCGTTTTTAGCCCGCAGGTTCACCTGCGGGTGTCTGGGTGTGAATAGGACGTTCCAGATAATGATACCCCAACTCCTCCAAAATCCGCGCATCCAACTGTTGGCTGATGAATCGCGCATCCTCCTCCTTCAGCTCCTCTCGCCAGCGTTCATTCAGGTAATAGTCCCGATAATAGGCGAAATCCCGGTCCTCTTCACCCTTGACGGCTTCCCGCACATTCTCGAAAATTCCGGCCCGCCGCGCAAACCCCGCCCCCGCGATGGCGGCGATGACGGCCTCGGGGGCAGCCACCAGGTCCTCGTAGCGGATGATCTGGCCTTCCACCTCTCGGGCCAGGGCCAGATAGGACGCGTTCTTCTGATTCCACATGACGACGGGATTGGGGAAGGGCTCCCGGCCGACGTTCTCCCGCCCCAGGGTGGGCCATGCCGCCCGGATGAAGGCGCTGAAGTCGCTGGCCGGGGTGGGATGATGGTAGGGATGGCGGTGCAGGGAGAGCAGCCAGGCGTAGGGATTTTTGACCAGAAAGAGGAAATGGGTCTGGCCCAACGGGCGGATGCTGCGCTCCAGCCGCCAGCGCGGGGGTGCGAGCATGTGTTTCCAGCCCAGATTACGCCCGAAGGTGACGTAAAAATAGGCGTCGATGGCCCGTTCCCGCAGGCGGGGATGGCCGCGAAAACGGCGTCGCAGCCAGGCCGGGGCCGCGCCCGGCAGGATGACTGCATCCAGATTGCGCCGGATGAGTTGTTCCAGGTAATTCGTGCCGGTGTTGCGCTCGCCGTAAAGCTTGATGAAGGTGGGGTTCATGGCGCGGGATAGAAAACATCCAGAACCTGATCTGCGGGGATGCGCGTGAGCGTTTGCTCGTTGCCGTCGGGCCAGAGGATGGTAAGCCGGTCAATCATGGTCTGCGTCCCCATGCCGAAATAGAGACGGTAGTGGCCCTGACCATAGTGACTGCTTTCGCTCCAGCCCACGCGGCTTTCCCGACGGATTCCTTCGGCCTGAACAATGACCTTGGCTCCCATAGCGGCTTCGTTGCCTTCCGGGCCATGTAAGAGGACTTCCAGCCAATGGTTGGGGCCAGGACGGCGTTGGAAATAAGCGACTTGCCATTGTTTATCCAGCGTCTGGGTGGCTGTGACGAGTTCCTGATAGCCGTCGTTGTCCGCGTCGAACCAGACGGCGCGGGCGCTGCGCAAATTTTCCAGTGCGGGCGCAGGGGGCAGGCCCATGTCGGTGGCGAGCTGGAATCTGCCATCGGCAGTCTGACGAAACACGCCGTCGGGAACCGCGTGCAGGTCCATGCGGCCGTCATTGTCCACATCCACCCAATGAGCCGTGAGGCTGGCTCGGGGAAGTCCCAGGGATTCGGGAGCCTGATAGCGCAACGCGCCGTCATCATTGATCAGGATCAAATTGGCGTCCTTGGAAGCCACGAAGGCGTCGCCATCGCCATCGCCGTCGAAATCCCCCAGCGTGATATGCTGAGCCCAAACCTTGGGCGCTTCGATTTGCTCTCTCCGAAAGTGCTCTCCCAGGTTGCGATAGAGTGAGACGCCATACTCCCCCGCCCAAATCATATCTGGACGGCCATCATCATCTACATCCAGCCATGCGAAGGTCCCGGCATCGGGCATATCCAGGCCCAGGTCGGCCGCGGTCTCGGTGAAACGTCCTTCTTCGGAGCCCAAAAACAGTTGATTCGCGGTCTGGCGCACGCATGTCACATAAAAATCCCCCCAGCCATCTCCGTTCACGTCTCGAAAACTGGCCTGGCGCGCTGCGCAGCCCCCCTTTTTCAAACCCCATCGGGCCCCGTCCAGCCGTCTGAACCGCTGTCCATCCATTTGAAAATACTCATAGGCCCGACGGTCGGAGGGCAGAACGTCGGTCAGGCCCAGGTTGGCGCCGCCGGTGATGAACACGCGCGTCTCTTCATCCCCTGCTGGCAACCAGATCACCCCATGCCGGTCTTTCAGGTCCAGGAGGATGTTGGGTTCGGGCGGCGACGTCCGCTCCTGGCCGATGAAGGTGCGCCGGGTCATGGCCGCATCCGCGAGCTCCAGGCGGATGGGAGAGCCTACGCGGGGATAGGGCTGAGGCGTGAGGATGAGTTGGCCGTTCCCATTCGCCTGAAATCCCACGACGGTGCGCTTTCCGGTTTGGACAAGGGAGGATGTCCATGCGCCAAAATCCCCGCGGCTTTCGATGGTGAGGGGGGTAAAGAAGATGAGTTGACCTCGCACGGGGTTTGATGTCAAATGATGGCTGTTCAGCACGAGGCGGGAGTCATTCCAGTAGAGGTACAGGCCCGGTGTGGTGAACTGGGGGGTGTGGTCGGAGTCCTCCAGGCCCGGGAAGGCGGGGGATTGCGAAAGCCCGGTGGCTTCCAGGGGCCACTCTTTCCATCCGCCGCGGCCATTCCCCAACAGAAAGCTTTGCCGGGCGCTGTGATTGGCGGTAAACAGATCCAGGACGCCATCCCCGTTCATGTCGGTGACGCCAATATCGAAGAGGTGGAAGCTTTCGATAGGTAACGGACGGACCTGAAATGGATTTGATTGATCCGGCCGACGCCATTTCGCGGGCAAAATGCAGCCCGCGACCATGCCCAACATCGCCAATGTCCCCAGGATCAGAATGAATCGCCACAAAGACGTCGAAGAATGGTTCATGGCTCCAATTTTACATCACCCTCCTTCCGACTTCAATTCCTTTTTCAGATGTTGTTCCAGATAATTTTTGGCGTGGGCGTGGAGGATGACATCGAGTTGGTTGTATGCGCGAATCATGTCGATAACATTGGGCGGCAATTCCTGGACTGAGGGCCGCATTTTCGTTCGATTGACATGGTCTATGAAGACGCGGCGCCAGCCAAAGACGCGAGCGAAATACTGGACGGATTGGGCGTAGGCTTCGGTCACGCCCAGTTCGTAGTGTGCGTCAAGGATATGGAGGGCGTGTTGCAAGGCATTGTGCAGCGATGCAGGCGCGCCGGGCAAAAAAGGAATGCCCGTCACATCGAGATGAGGGCCGAGAATGGCGCGCGTTTGGCCGTTGAAAAAGGGCGCCAAAAGGGAAGCGTGTTCTGGATCGATCTCACCTTGAGCGGCATGGCGATAGATATCTCCCAAATCCCAGCCGAGAGCGTCCAGCAAACGCCCGATGTCGGCCCCTTTCCCCTTTCCTTTTCGGGTCAGGATTTTGGCGAAGTAGTAGAGAGAGAGCACGCGATTCACCGGGTCGCGCAGCAGAGTGAACACGCGAAAGGGCCGGTCGAGCACGGGGATGATGTAGTGGGCGGAGTGGGCGGCGATGCACTGGATGGCGGCTTTACGCTCGGGAGAAAGCGACCGGTAATACGCCTCATACCAGGCTACGGAGCCGCGATTGGGGCCGTAGAGCTCCAGCAGAGCCTTGCCCTTGTAGTTGGCCTGCACCACCTCGCGCAGCGAGGTGCCGCCCGTTTTGGCGATATGGTGATAAATGATCACCGGGCCGTAGGGAGGCGAGGGCGTTTCACGTCGTTTCCGCCAGAAGCGTGGGATCATGGGCAGGGAGAATGGAAAAGCAGCGCACCCGGCCATGGATGCGCTGCTTGAGATCTGACTATGTCAGAGAGGGGTGGAGCGTGAATTATTCGGGGATGCCGTTGGTGGTGCCGGAACCGGCATTGGGAGCCTTGGAGACGCCGTTGAGCACAACGCCAATGGCGCCGGAGCCCGTCACCACGGCGTGCCCCTCGAAATTGTCGCCCAAGGGGATGAAGTCGGAAGCGTCGCGGCTGCCGCCGTTTTTGGTGTTGTAGCCAATCGAGGCGCCTCCGGACAGCGTGTCGGTCAGGGTCAGTTTGAGGTTGCCATTGCGGTCGTAGAACTTGACGGTGACGGTGTTATCGCTGTTGGTCAGGTTCTGGACGATGACGGCGCTGAATTCTTTCCAGGCGCTACCATCCTTGATGCGGCGGATGCCGGGAACGAAGTATGTGGTCGCTTGAGACTGGGAGGCGTTGGGGGCTGCGTAATAGCCAGACTCCTTGCCACTGGAGCGCCACCATTGGGTGATGACGTTGGCGACGACGGCCTTGTCGGACACGATTTTGACGGAGCCATCCCAAGAGGTGCCCAGATCATCGAAGAAGTCAGAGGGCTTGTCGCCGCCGTTGCGGGTGTTGAGACCGGCGGCGGAGTAAGGCGGGATGGTGATATCAAAGGTTTTGGAAGGGTTGACGCTGGCGTCGCGGGGAATGTACTCCAGGGTCACATTGGCGGTGGAGCCTTCCAGATTCTGGATGTTGATAGCAGAGAAGAGGAGCCAGCGGCCGTCATTGGTGGCCATGCGATACTGGCTGGGAACCACCAGCGTCGTAGAGCCAGAAGCGCCCGCGCAGTCGGCCGCGTTGTAGGTGGCGGTGCGGCCTTGCTGATAAACCACGCCTACGCCTGCCACGGTCTGGCCATTGGTGACTTCCACGACGGCGGAGCCATCCCACGGAGCGGTCAGGTTGGGCACGGCGCCGCCGGGATTGCTCAGATCATAAGTGTGTTGTGCGCCCGCGGGGATAGTGTCGGTGAATTGGCCTTCGTTGGTTCCATTGCGCCTGAAGTAGGTGATGCGGAGGTCCGCCGGGCCGGTCCCCGTATTCTGGACGGTAAAGGAGGCGTAGATGGAGGGAGGGATCTTGAAGAGGCTGGGGAAGCAAATCTTGCTGGATCCCTGTGACACGCCTGAGTACAAGGCCATCTGGTAGCCGTCGCCAGGCCCGCCGGTCCACACGGTCTTCACCACCGAGGCCAACGGCTGGTTGGAGGAGACGACGCCCGCGCCCTGGAAGTTCTGGGGAAGCTGGACGCTGTCGGGATCGATCATGATCGAGCCGTTGCCAGGAATGGTGCGCTGCGGGCCCTGATGCACGCCGCCGCTGGTGTCATAATAGGTAAGCTGCGCTGTGGCCGCGTCCGCGGTTTTGTTCGCCAGTTCGGTGTAGGTGCTGCCCACGCCCGGATCGGGGTAGCTCTGGGCAGCCACGGGCAGGGCGACCATCGCCAGCAGCACGACCACTACAAGTGCGAGGGTCAAACGTCGTTTGGTCATGGTGAAGTCTCTCCTGTGTTGAGTGGAAGGTTGGGATATTGCGGAAATTGAAATTGATTTCGCTGGGGAGCAAGCTTTGACTGTCTCCAGTTTAGCAACCTCGCAACCGGATTTCAATAGCTCATGAGGCGTATTTTTCAGGATTCGCTACGCCAGACGCTCCGAAAAGGGCTAATACTATCGGGTTAGTCTTCGGTTTCCGCCCGATTTCGGGCCGGATTCAGCCGGATGCGCACGCCTGACGGCCAGTCGGCGTAGGATGCGCCTCCGATCAGCGCGGGCAGGTCGCCTGAGCGAGCGACTGACGCCAGCCAGGAGAGGAGATGCCCGCCGCGATCGATGACGCCTTCCGCCTTCAGAATCACTCGCCACCAGCCGGGATGCCATCCTGTCGCCAGGGCCATGAAGCCCGGAGGCGCGTCCGGTGTGAGATCGGAGGGGGATTGAAATGGATGTAAGAGGCCTTCGGTGTCGTAACCGGCCACGCCCAGTGGGCGATCGTGGACAGTCTCATCGACTGATGACGCTTCATAAGCCTTCCGTCGTTCCTGGATGAGGATGTCGACATGCGCCCGGCTATGCCATTCGCCCGTCATCATCTGTTTGATTTCTTCGATCTCCAGCATGAAGATCTCATCAGGATGGTGGATGCGCCCGTCATCTGCGCCCTCTTGCGCCGCGGCCAGAGCCCAATGCCGCGCCGCGGCCAGCACATAAGCCAGGGCTTCGCGGGCCTGGGCGTGGGCGACCAGGGCTTGCTGCGTCAGATCGATGGCCTTGCGCACGCCCGAGCGTCCTAACATGCCCGCCTGGGAGAGGGCCTGCTTTTCCGCTTCTCCCCGGCGCTTTTGACCCCGCCCCACGTCCCAGTTCCAAACGTCCACAGGGGGCGTCGCCAGAAGCTCCTCGGGCGCGTCCATCACCCGCGGCAGCGCCACTTCGCCTTCCTGGGCCAAGGGCATGTGGCCGAACCTCTCGCGAAGCTCAGCCACCGGCTTGCCCACGACCAATCCGTGCAGAAATCGGCTGTCGGGCGTTTCCAGGCCCGCCACCAATCCCAACCGCAGGGCCCCAGCCCGCGCCGGGTCCTTCTCTTTCTTTGCCAGCAGCGTTCCAAGGTGTTGGTAACTTCCCACCGCGGTCAGGGCCAGAACGTGCACCCAGTTCAGCGCCTCCGCCACTTTGGGTTCGATTTCCTCCATGACTTGCAAAAGCTGGGCCTGGCTCCATTCCGATTCGAAAACCCATTCCGACCAGCGCCGCAGTCGCGTGTAAGCGCCGGAGAAGTCCTGGAGCGCGGTCTGGGCCCGTTTCATGCCCTGGCCGGGTTTGCCTTTTCGGGTCACAGAGGGGGGAGCAACGCCCAACAACTGGCCCACATCGGGTTCGGAGCCGCCCCATGTCGCCAGCACGAGTTCCGCCAGAAAGGCGTTGACGGCCTGGGGTTGGGTGATATCGGAGGGGGTGGGCGAGGACGGCGCTTGTTCGCTGGCGAGCCTGCTCAGAGAACTTGCCAGGGCCGGGCGGAGGATGCTCTGGCTGAAGGGGGTGAGTTTTGCGGGAATGTTCATTGTCGATTCCATGAAGTGGCTGTGCGCCGGTGAGGATGAAGATGGCGGGCTACGTAGCCTCGTAAACCGGTAGACCAGGAAACCAGAGAAACCAGGTCGGGTCGCTCGCCCTCCCGGTCTACTGGTGTACCGGTTTCCCGGTTTCCCGATTGCTAACGTTATTCTCGAATCGGGCTTGGAGATGAAACCATAGATTCGGAGAAAAAGGCAAGAAGCGGGAGCGCGTCGCGGGGAGTTTGCATAGGATTGTGATATAATGGAACCATAAGGCAGGCTGCGCCGGCGAATCTCTCGCCCGCGGGGTCTGGCGCAATCATCACTCTTTTTTGGAGACGTATTTTCTATGGCAGGACATAGCAAGTGGGCGAATATCAAACGCCGTAAATCCGCCGTCGACGCCAAGCGCGGCAAACTGTTCACCAAGATCGCTCGCGAGATCCAGGCCGCGGCCCGGATGGGCGGTCCCGATCCCGAATCGAATATCCGTCTGCGGTTTGCGCTGGACAAGGCCAAGGCCGCCAACATGCCCAAGGATAATATCCAACGGGCCATCAATCGCGGCGCGGGCCTGGAGAAGGGCGCGGATCTGGAGGAGCTCGTCTATGAAGGCTATGCGCCCTATGGCATCGCCGTCATTGTCGAGGTGCTGACTGACAACAAGAACCGCACGGTGGCCGAGCTGCGCCATGTCTTCACCAAGGCGGGCGGCAATCTGGCCAGCAACGGTTCAGTGGCCTGGCAGTTCGAGCGCAAGGGCCAGATCACCGTCAAAATGGATGGGGTGGATGAAGACGAGCTGTTTTTGGTGGCTGCGGACGCGGGCGCAGAGGATGTGGAATTCGATGAGGGCGTGGCTATCGTCACCACCGCGGATACGGACCTGGCCGCCGTGCGGGATGCGCTGGTGGATGCAGGCTATGAGGTGGAAGACGCCGAGCTGACCATGGTCCCCAAGACTGAAATGACGCTGCCCGTGGATCAAGCCATGAAGGTCACCGCGTTGCTGGAGCGGCTGGAAGACCTGGATGACGTGCAAAAGGTGCATTCCAATCTGGCCATGAGCGACGAGCTCTACGCGGAACTGGCGGCGTGAGTGCAGGAAGTCCGGTGGTGCTGGGCATTGATCCCGGCACCGCCATCACCGGCTTTGGCGTGGTGAAGGAGGAGAACAACGCATCCCGGGCGCTGGATTACGGCGTCATTCGCACCCCGGCCAACCAACCTTTGCCCCAACGCCTGGTCACCATCTACGCCGAACTCAACGCCCTCCTGGACCGTCATCAGCCAGACGCGGTGGCGGTGGAGGAGGTGTTCTTCTCCAAGAATGCCCGCACCGCGCTCAGCGTGGGCCACGCCCGCGGCGTCGTCCTGCTGGCCGTGGCCCAACGGGGCATCCCCCTCTTTCACTACAAGCCCACCCAGGTGAAACAAGCCATCACCGGCTACGGCGGCGCGGACAAGCGTCAGATTCAGGAGATGGTGCGGATGTTGTTGGGGCTGGACGATATTCCCCGGCCCGACGACGCAGCCGACGCCCTGGCCATCGCCCTCTGCCACCTTCACTCCGCCTGGGCATATTAACTCAACCGGTTCATTTTATGAATAGGCGCAACAGGTAGAACCTTATAATTCGCCCGATGTAACTGCTAACGTAGCCCTGTTCACTTGACACGGATAGGAGGAAACACGGATAAAATCTTTTTTGAATGACTTCGTGCCTTCGTTTCCGTCGTGTCTTCGTGGCAAAAGAGGATGGTTAGGGCCGACTACCTTGGCAGTTACCACCAGATTGAGGAAAAATGAAGCAGGATTATCATATCAACATTTTCTATTCGGAAGAAGACGGGGGCTATATTGCCGATATTCCGGACCTTGAAGCCTGCTCTGCATTTGGCGAGACGCCCTTGGAAGCCTTGCGTGAGGTAGAGATAGCCAAGGAAGTCTGGCTGGAGGCGGCCCGCGCCGCTGGAAAGCCCATACCTCGACCTCGTTATCGTCCGGTGATTTATCAAACCAAGGCTGCTTGAAAATCGTGATCCGTCGTCTGCGCGGGCGCATCGAAGCCCTGACCGAAGAGACCGCCATTGTCGATATCGGGCCTATCGGCCTGGAAGTCTACGCGCCCGCGACACAGCTTGCTGAATGGCAGGTGGGCCAGCCCGTGGCCCTGTTCACCTATCTCCATGTGCGGGAGCAGGAGCTGACCCTGTTTGGGTTTGGTTCGGAAGAGGATTTGGAGCTGTTCGAGGTGTTATTGGGGGTGAGCGGCGTCGGGCCCAAATTGGCCCTGAGCATCCTCTCCACCCTCCCGCCCGATACGATCCGCATGGCCGTGGCCAATGACGAGCCGGGCCTGCTCACCCGCGTGCCGGGCATTGGCGCCAAAAGCGCCCGCAAGATCCTCTTTCACCTCAAAGACAAGATCGGCGCGCCCGAGTACGAAGGCGTGGGCGTGACGCCCATCACGGATGAAGACGCGGAGGTCATCGAAGCCCTCACCAGCCTGGGATACAGCGTCGTGGAAGCGCAGCGGGCGGTGCAGGCCGTGCCCAAGGATGTTTCGGGCGTGGAGGATCGCCTGCGCGCGGCCCTGGCGCAATTGCTATGAAAATAGGATTAGGGAACGCAGATGACGCAGATTGAAACGGATGGACGCAGATGATAAAGAAAAAATCTGTGAAAATCATCTGCGGAAATCTGCGATGCGAAGCATCCATGTCATCTGCGTTCTCATTTTCGTCCATCATCTTTATTGTGAATGATTCTCAGCACGCATGACCATGAATAACGCCCCCACTCTTTCTCTACTGCGCGAGCTCAGCGCCGAACTGGGCCGTCAGCTGGACGCCCACCATCTCACCATCGCCCTGGCGGAAAGCTGCACCGGCGGCCTGCTGGCCAGCATCCTCACCGATATCCCCGGCAGCTCCCATTACGTCATGGGCGGGGTGGTCTCGTACAGCAATTTCGCCAAGATGAAGGTGCTGGGCGTGCGGCCCGAGACCCTGGAAGCCCACGGCGCGGTGAGTCCGGAGACCGCGCAGGAGATGGCGCAGGGCTCGCGGGCGTTGTTGCAGACGGATATCGCCATCGCTATTACGGGCATCGCCGGGCCGGGCGGGGGCTCGCCCGAGAAGCCGGTGGGGCTGGTGTATCTGCATCTGGCCGCGGAGGACGCGGATTGGGGCGAGATGCATGTGTGGCCTCATGATCGCATCGGGAACAAGCAGGCGACCGTGGCCGCGGCCCTGCGTCTGGCCCTGCGCTATGTGAAGGATCGCACCGCGCGGGTGGACCCCAAGCCTGCGCAGCCGGAGGCGTCCTCGTCCACGGTGCTGGTGGAGGCGTCATGGCGCAATGGCGCCTGGCGGCCCGAGGCGGTGTGGCTGGGCGGCCAGCGCAAGCAGGTGGTGGGCGTGGGGCGGCAGGAGCGAACGCCGGAGGGCGTGTGGATCATGACAGTGGAGTTCGGGGATGGCGGTCGGGCGGAGCTGGAAGCCGACGCCGAGGCGGGCGTGTGGCGTTTGCGGCGGCACTGGCCCCCGCGACGATACGCCTGATTTGGGATGGGTTTTCCCTTTCACCTATAATTGAAACGACCATGAAGTCGGCGTCGATGACGGCGCAATGGTCGAAGCCAGATTGGCGCGGGAAGCCGATGCCGTAATGCGTAATGCGTGATGCGTAATGACCTCACGGATTACGCATGACGTTTCACGTCCGTCGTCCGCCCGCCCAATGCTGGATCGGAAACGATTTTCGCAACACATTTCAAATCTATATCCTTTCGATTCCCAAAGGAGGGAACATTGAAACTCCACGAATATCAGGCAAAACGGATTTTCGCCAAGTATGGCGTGCCCATTCCTGAAGGGGATGTGGCGACGACCCCGGAGGAAGCCCGAGCCATTGCGGAACGCATCGGCGGGCCCGTGGTCGTCAAAGCGCAGGTTTTGGTAGGCGGTCGTGGCAAGGCGGGCGGCGTGAAGCTGGCCAAAACGCCGGAAGAGGCCGAGGAGAAGGCCCGGGAGATCCTGGGGATGGACATCAAGGGGCTGACGGTCAAGAAGGTGTTGATCGATCCGGCCGCGGACATCCAGGATGAGATCTATCTGGGCATGATCATCGACCGGGCCCGCCAGCGCGTGGTCATGATGGCGTCCAGCGAGGGGGGCGTGGACATCGAAGAGGTGGCCGCGACCAAGCCCGAGGCCATCAAGAAGGTGTTCATCGACCCGTTCCTGGGGATGCGCGGCTATCAGGCGGTGGAGATCGCGTCGGGCATCGGGCTGGATGCAAGTCAGTTTCGGCAGTTCGGCAAGATCGCCACGGGGCTGTACAACGCGTTCGTCGCCTCGGACGCGGAGCTGGCTGAGATCAACCCCCTGGTGGTGCAAGGGGATGGCAGCCTGCTGGCCGTGGATGGCAAGATGGTGCTGGATGACAATGGTCTGATCCGGCATCCCGATCTGGCCGCCATGCGCGACCTGGATGAGGAGAATCCGGCCGAGACCGCGGCGCGGGAAGCGGGCCTCAGCTACATCAAGCTGGATGGCGAGATCGGCTGCATGGTGAATGGCGCAGGTCTGGCCATGGCCACGATGGATATCGTCAAGCATTACGGCGGGGAGCCCGCCAACTTCCTGGATATCGGCGGGGGCGCCAATGCGACCAAGGTGGCTGCGGCCCTGCGCATCATTCTGGGCGACCCCAATGTGAAGGCGGTGCTGGTCAATATCTTTGGCGGCATCACCCGCTGCGACGAGGTGGCCAAGGGCTTGCTTCAGGCCATCGAGGAAGTGCAGCCGGATGTTCCCTTTGTGATCCGGCTGGTTGGCACGAATGAAGAGGAAGGTCGGGCGCTGCTGGCGGAAGCCAACTTCCCGACCGCGCGAACCCTGGCGGAAGCCGCTCAAATGGCCGTGGCTGCCGCCCGCGGCGAGCTCAAGTGAGGTGAATGATGAGCATTTTAGTGAACAATGACACGCGATTGATTGTTCAGGGTCTGACCGGCCGCGAGGGCAGCTTCCACGCGGCGCAGATGCTGGACTATGGCACGAATATCGTGGCGGGCGTCACGCCCGGCAAGGGCGGCCAGGAGCATCTGGGCGTGCCCATCTTCAACACGGTGAAGGAGGCCAAAGAGGCCACCGACGCCAACGCCTCCATCATCTACGTGCCCGCCCGTTTCGCTGGCGACGCCATTCTGGAAGCCACGGCCGCAGGCCTGGACCTGGTGGTTTGCATCACCGAGGGCATCCCTGTGCTGGACATGATCACGGTGAAAGCGTTCGTGGATCAGCATCCCACCCGGCTCATCGGCCCGAACTGCCCGGGGCTGACCTCGCCCGGCCAGGCCAAGGTGGGCATCATCCCCGCCAATATCCACATTCCCGGCCCGGTGGGCGTGGTTTCTCGCTCGGGCACGCTGACCTATGAGGCGGTGTTCGCGCTCACGCAGCGGGGCATCGGCCAGAGCACGGTGGTGGGCATCGGCGGCGATCCCATCATCGGCACGAAATTCATCGATGTCCTCGAACTGTTCGAGAAGGATCCCGACACCAAGGCGGTGGTCATGATCGGCGAGATCGGCGGCACGGATGAGGAGATCGCCGCGGAATACATCAAGAATCACATGACCAAGCCGGTGGTGGGCTTCATCGCCGGGCGCACCGCGCCTCCGGGCAAGCGCATGGGCCATGCCGGCGCCATCATCAGCGGCGGCAAGGGCACCGCAGCCGAGAAGATCAAGGCGCTGGAGGCCGCGGGCGTGCCGGTGGCCAACTTCCCCGAGGAGATCGCAGAGCTCATCGCCGAGCGGCTTTGATCCCGCGTTCCAGATGGCCGTCGCTGCGGCCGAAAATGTCTCGCGGCCACATGGGCGCGGGAAGCCAATGCCGTAATGCGTAATGCGTAACGGCTTCACGGATTACGCATCACGTCCGTGGCAGATTCGCCCATCGCTGGCCCGACAAGCCTTTCGCAATCTGCGCCAACACGCTATTTCCAAAACAAAGTACACGTCCAGAAATTAGTTCCCGTTTTTTGTGCTCACCGACTCAAGTCGGGTGCTTCAGGCCTGCGGCCGGTGGACGGCCTTCGCCGTCCAAAACGACGACAAACAAAAGGGTCGCCGAAGGGCGACCACCGGCGCCATCGAATCCTCCTTCCTTATCTCCTCCCCCGCCCGTCTCGGAGTGGGGGAGGAAGCAAAGGAGGGGGCTTGCGCCTAAAGAGCCCGAGTTCACTCGGCCAGTGTTGCGGCGAAAAAGGGAAGTTATTTTTAGACGCTCACAAAGGGGACGGTTTCCCATTTGGGGAGCCGTCCCTCGCGTTTACGGGGTTCGGCGGTCCTGGATGGGGCTGGAGAGGATGGCGGGGAGCAGGGTCATCATGCCGTAGGCGACCAGCAGGATGACGGTGAGGATCGCCACATGAGCCCAGATGGTTCTGTGGGTCAGGGGATTGTGCAGGATGTCGAGGAGTTGACGGAAGAGGGCGTTGGGCTGGATGAGGATGTCCCAACTGTTCCAGCGCAGGAAGCGCCCGAGATAGACGCCGAAACTGGCCAGCGCGATGACGCTCACGGCGAAGCCCCGCGCGGGCCAGCGTCCCCATCGCTCCCGCACGACTTCCTGCATCCAGGCCAGGGATGCGAATCCCAGCATCAGTCCTGTCAGCGCCAGGCTGAAGAGCATGGTCACATCGTAGAAGTAGGGGATGTGGTCGAAGGGGCGGAGATGGGCGATGTCGGTGATGAGGTAGGGTGCGTTGGGCAGGAAGATGAGCCAGGCCAGGGCGCTGGCCAGCGCCAGCAGCCAATGCCCCCACGCGCCGCGTTCACGCGCCCGGCCGCGGGCGTAGGCCAGCGTCGCCATCCAGGCGAAAAGCAGGGGCAGCCAGGCCAGGAGGAGATTCCACAGCAGGAAGCCGTAGAGGATGGTGTGGGTGTAGGCCATGCGGAAGAGGATCAGGCCCGCGGGCGCGCCCGCGGCCAGGGTCAGGGCCAGGAATTGTCGGGTGTGGGGAAGGAATCGGGACATGATATAGAAACAGCGTGGGTGTCGTTTGCAAAGGAATCTCGAAGATCACGTCGGGCGAGCCTGCAACAATGTAAAACGTGATGCGTAAAACGTGATGAACCCACGCATCACGTTTCACTCATCACGCCATCAGCTTCCCGCATCCGTCGGGCTGGCAAACGTTTTTATCGGGAGCGGTGCGAGCTCGCTCACAGTTGGGCTTTCTTCGAAATGTGTTTGTAACAGGTGATACGCCCGCCAACGGGAAAGGTTCCATGACTGCCACGCGCGCCAGGCGTCATCCTCCTGCATGCGCTGATAGCGACGACGCAGGTCTTCTTCCACCGCGGGCCTGGCCCCGCGCAGGTTGGGCAGTTCCTCCAGCAGGGCGGGCACGGCGTCTTCGGACAGGGTCTGGAAGTAGTAAACGTCCACGGATCGGCTGTTCATGAAGTCGGCCAATTTCCCATGTGCTCGAAAGCGGGCGACGTTCTGGCGGACGATGAAGGCGTCGGGGTTGAGGAGGTTGAGGGTGAGGATGAAGCCGAAGGCCGCGGTCAGGATGCCAATGGCCAGCCGTCCGGGCGCGATCCACAGGGTGATGATGAACCAGAGCAGCAGCGCGCCCAGCCAGACCATGAACACATGGGGCAGGAGGCGCATGAGGGTGAATCCGTAAGCGGATTCGTACAGGGCCAGACGTTTGAACGCGGAGAGGAGCAGGATGATGGTTAGCGTCAGGAGCAGGGTGGCGGCGAGATTGAAGGCGCGTCGCGCCCGCGGGCTTTCCAGACGGCCCAGGCTGCGCAAGACGAGGATGACGCCGAAGATAATCAGGGCCGCGATCACGAGCTCGGCGAAGCCGCGGCGGGCGTACTCGGCATAGGTGTAGCCATGCTCGGTGATGTTGGCGACGCCGCCAAAGAGATAGGCGATCTGAATGATGATGAAGATCAGGAAGAGCAGGTTGGTCAGGATGAGGGGGATGAGGACTTCGATGGGGCCCAACCGGGGGGATTGGGACGTTTTCGTGGCTGAGGTGGATGGGGTTTCGGCGATTGCGGGTGCGGGCGTTCTGGTTTGGGCGGTGTAGACCCACGCGCCCCCCACCAACAGCCCCAGCAGCCCCATGAACAGGAGGCGGACGCTCCGTTCGATGATGGCGTCCAGGACGAAGATGCTTCGCATCATGTCCGCGAAGACCATGTCCGCCGACATGAGCAGGGGGATGAGGACCAGCAGCAGAGGCAGGGAGATGAGCAAGCCGATCATCACGGCGGGGAGATTGCGCGTGGGCTTTTCGCCGAGATCGCGTCTGATGGCCCGGCGGCTTTCGCCCAGGAGGAAGACGGCTCCCGACAGGGAGTAGACCATCGCTTCGAGGGGGGCCAAAAGCAGATCGCGCACGCGCAGCCCCAGGGTGGCGTTTCGCACCAGGTTGGCGCTGATGAGAACCAGCAGGGCCAGGACGGCGGCGACGTTGAGGAAAATGAGAAAGGCGTTGGCGCGGATGAAAGCCCAGGCGGCGAACACGAGGACCAGAACGGGCATCCACAAATTGACGGGCATCGGCTGCACCCGTTGCCAACGGAGGGTCAGCGCCAGGCCCGCCAGCAGCAGGATTGCGTAGATGAGGATGGATATGCCGGGCGTCTTACCCCAAAAAAGCAGGTCGAAGGCCCAACCCAGGCCCAGACCCGCCAGCAGTAAGCGAACAGGATGGCGGATGGTCATGCGACGGCTCCTTGGGATGGTTGCTGATGGATATCCCCAGCTTACCCTGTCGCCAGCCCGCTTTCAAGGGCCTGAATGCCCGATGTCGCGCACTCAGGTGCTTGACGAAATGTTCGCCTTGGCGCACAATGATCTTTATGGCAGCCCAATCTTTACGCATTCTCGTGGTCGAAGACAATCCCCGCCTGCGTCCGGCCCTGTGTCGCGGCCTGGACGCCACAGGCGCGGTGCAGGTCATCGCTTCCTGCGACAGCGGCGAAGACGCGCTGGACCTGTGCCTGCGCCAGCCGCCCGACGCCATCCTCATGGATGTGCAGCTCGCGGGCGTGATGAACGGCATCGAGGCGGCCGTGGCTATCCGTCGGGAATTCCCCCGCATGCCCATCGTCTTCTACTCCATCCAGGATGATGACGAGTACTATCGGCAGTTTCGCCGCGCGGGCGTGCTCACCCACTTCGCCTACGTGCGCAAGTCGAACTATCTCCTGCCCGAGATGCTCATTCCCCTGTTTCGGGATGCGGTGGATGGCCGGAGTTTCATCGATCCCGACATCGCCGACCGGGTGCAGGAGGTGCAGCGCAAAGACGCCAACGATCCCATGGCCTTGTTGGAGCCCAACGAACGGCAGGTGGCCCGCATGTTGGCCCAGGGGCTGACCAACGAGCAGATCGCGGCCCGGCTGGGGTTTCGGGACAAGCGCACCATTAGCCGGGTGAACGGGCAGATTTACGCGGCCTGGGACCTGAAGCATTCGGCCGCGGATGAGAAGGTGGCCCGCACCCGGGCCGCGCTCATCGCCCGTCTGGGCATCCTCATCCATTGGGATGATGAGGGCAACGCCTATGTGCTGAATCAGCAGGATGAGTGGGAGTTGTGGAGACCATGACCTCGAGTTTTTTCCTCAACTGGGTGCTCATCGCCATCTCCCTGTTCAACGCCATCCTGCTGCTGTGGCTGAGCCTGACCGTCTGGCTCAACGCGGATCGGCGGTCTCTGGGCGTGATTCTGGCCGCGGGCGGATTTCTCCTGGGATCGTTGTTCTTCGTCAGCCATTCCGCCCTGCTGATGAAGCGCGGCGCGCTTTATCTGACGCCCAGCACCATCCCCTGGTTCGTGCTGGGGATGGCGCCGGTGGTCATGCTGCCCGCGGCCTGGTATCTGGTCATCCTCTGGCATGCGGGCTATTGGGATGATCCCCAATCCCGGCTTCATCGCCGTCATCGTCCCTGGCTGTGGTTGATGATGGGGATTCTCCTCGCGGCGCTGGTCAGCCTGGCCCTCATGGGCATCCCCCATCTGCCCCTGCTGCATCGACTTACCCCCGTCATCTGGCCGGAGCGGGAGCTGCTGCGCTACCCCATCTTCGGCATCCCCATGACCACCGCGGCCTTCCCCGTCTACGTGCTGCTGGCCATGCTCCTTTCCCTGGACGCCATCCGGCATCCTGAGCCCAGCCGTCGTTTGATGGGGGATGAGGCCCGGCGCCGGGCCCGGCCCTGGCTCATGGCCGCGTCTATTTTGTTGCTGCTGGTGGCCGTCGTCGTCGCTTTTGTGATTTTGTGGACGGTGCCTCGGACCCGCGCGCCCAACGGCCTCTACATCTTCACGCAGGAGACGCTGAACGCCATCGGCCTGCTCGA
Organism: Anaerolineae bacterium; assembly: GCA_026991225.1. Lineage (GTDB taxonomy): Bacteria > Chloroflexota > Anaerolineae > J102 > J102 > M2005. The sequence goes on from JALXCB010000194.1 coordinate 25,569, forward strand.
CCTCACCGCAGAAGCGCTGATCGCCGGGGTTATCCTCATGCTGGGGCAGGCCATGGCCGCGTACGAGTTGTTCACTGGCAAGGCTCTGCCCCGTCGCGGGCTGGCTAATCAGTGGCGGCGGGCGTTGCTGCTGGCGGGCGGATTCGGCGTCGTGGCGGGCGGGCTGCTGACTTTGGATCGACCGCCCATCTACATTGCCCTGTTTTCGGCTTTGCTTGTGGCCGCGTTCGCCGCCCTGTCGGGCTGGCGCATCTTTCACGAATGGGATCGCAGCATGCAGCAACTGCGCCCTTTCGTTTCCAGCCAGCGTTGGTACGATTCTCTCACCGCGAATCGATCGGCCCGGTCCCCTGATCCCTTTCTGGCCCTGTGTCGCGACCTGCTGGATACTTCCATCGCCTACCTCATCCCCTCGGGGCCGCTGGCTCCTTTCGTGCCGCCGCGTAGCTACCCGCCCGACCGCCCCATTCCCGAAACAGGAGAGCTGCTCCAGCGGCTGCAGGAGGATGCGCTGGCCGTTCCCATCGATCCCGTCCGGTATGAGGGCTGCGCATGGGCCATTCCCCTGTGGAGCGAGCGGGGACGCATTGGCGTCATGTTGGTGGGCCCGCGGCGGGATGGCGGGCTGTACGCCCGGGAGGAGATGGAGATCGCCCGGGCCACGGGCGAGCGTCTCATCGACGCCGAGGCCAGCCTGGCGCTTTCACGACGCCTGATGGCGTTGCAGCGAGAGCACATGGCCGCGACGCAATTGCTGGACCAGCGCACCCGCCGCATCTTGCATGATGACGTGCTGCCCCTCATCCACACGACCATGCTCGCCCTATCGGCCAACGAGGATCCCGCGCGGGTCATGGAGAAGCTCTCCCGGGCGCATCAGAATATCGCAAACCTGTTGCGCGATCTGCCCGCCATCACCACGCCCGACATCGCCCGCCTGGGCTTCATCCCGGCGCTACGCCGCCTCATCGAGACCCAGTTTGGCCGCAGTTTCGACGCCATTCACTGGCAGGTGGATGAGGATGCGGCTCGGGCGCTGGATCAGCTCAATCCTCAGGCCCAGGAGGCCATGTTCTACGCGGCTCGGGAGCTGGCGCGCAATGCCGCCCGTCACGCTTTTCCCGAAGGGAACGGCGCGTCGCGGGAGCTGCGCGTCCGGGCGTGGCTGGGCGAGGGCGTGGTGCAGCTGGTGGTGGAGGATAACGGCGTGGGCATGCAGGTTGGGGGCGAGCAGGGACGCGGCCTCAGCCTCCACGGCGCGCTCATGGCCATCGCGGGCGGGTCTCTGGCCCTGGAAAGCGCGCCAGGCCACTACACCCGCGGCATCCTGCAAATGCCGGTTTGAATGCGTATACACGCTTCTCCTCATAGCGAGGCAAAAACCACGAAGACACGACGACACGAAGGGGTAAGTAGCAGGTGGGAGGTAGCAGGTAGCAGGTGAAAAGCCTCTTATTGAGCAGACTTGCCGCTTGCGACCTGCAAACTTGCAAACCTGCATTGGCTTCGTTCCTTCGAGCGGGTGCGTCCCAAATTATGGGCGGGTTGCGTCTGACGCCCCGGAGGTGAACTCCGGGCTAGAGGCTGTTATGCACTTTTCCGCCCTCAAAGGTCAGGATCGCCGCATCGGAGGTTGAAATTCGCCGCAGATAACGCGGATAAAGCAGATTTCCGCGGATTTTTTCAAAAGGATGCCATCTTTTTTCCGTAACAATCCGTGTTGATCCGTCGCATCAGCCTCATCCGTGGCGAATTGAAACGCACGTCACCCACAAAATCACGCCAAATTGGCGATAAGTTCATAACAGGCTCTAGTAACGACGCCCCCTCAAGGGGGCTTTCCGAGCCAGCCCGCGCCCAAAGCCGGGTTCACCCGGCGTGGTTTTGTAGCCCGGCGCTTCAGCGCCGGGTGGAGCCCGCATGACCGAATTCCTGATGACAACGCGATTGGCCAAAATTTTAGGACGCACCCCTTTCTCTCGGGTGCGTCCCAAATGGGCGCGTTGCGTCTGACGCCCCGGAGGTGAACCTCCGGGCTAGAAACGACGCCCCCTCAAGGGGGCTTTCCGAGCCAGCCCGCGCCCAAAGCCGGGTTCACCCGGCGTGGTTTTGTAGCCCGGCGCTTCAGCGCCGGGTGGAGCCCGCATGACCAAATTCCTGATGACAACGCGATTGGCCAAAATTTTAGGACGCACCCCTTCGAGCCTTCGTGGCTTTTGGCGGCCTAAAGTCAAGTACGTTAGCAGTTACATCGAATTTCAGAATGACTTCAGTTTAGGGACGGGAGGGTGCGATGTTGTACACGACGACCACCCACAGCGCGTTTTCGGGGCTGAACATCCCTACGGAACGCGGATACAAATACACCAGAACCCGGTAGGGATGCTGCGCAACCTGCTTGACCAAGGTGACATCCTGAACGGACTCCCATGCGCGCACGCCGCTTGTTTCATCAACACCCTGGACGCCTGGTCCAATTAGCACATCCAAACTCTCGGGGTGCGAAGACAACCGCTTTCCCTGACCGATTTTCTCCGCAGGCAGGGGCGTGGCGGGAAAAAGCTGCTCGCCCGCGCCTGACCACACGATACTGCCCGCGAAATTCAGCAGCCCGCTGCATCGATGCATGATGGCGAATCCGCCAAAATCGCCGGGTTCTATTTCCAGCACCGCCAGATCATGAACATGTTTGATTTCAAACCCCATGACTTTCTGAGGTCGACCATGCTCGTCAGTCACGACCTGATACGTCCAGTATGCACCCACGGCATCGAAAAAACCGCTGGCTTTCTTCAGCAGGATGTCGTCGGACAAAGGAGCGTGGAGTTCGTCACAGGCCGTTTGTTTGCGAGCATAGAGACGTTGAAATTGGAAGGTTTGAAAGTCCAATACGACCATCCCCACGTTGGCGAAGTGCGGGTCCACGTCGAAGGTGGTTTGGGATCGGCTTTGGCAAGCGGTCACCAACAAAATGGCGGTACATGCCAGAAGCAATCCTAAGCGTTTCATCATCATTCTCCAAATCGTGAAAGCCATCTTCCCTCAGGGTTGAAGGGCAGCGGGGAAGGTTTGGATCATCGGCAGGAAGGCGCGGTGGGGGTTCAGCGCCGTGCGGGCGTTGGCGACGCCCCAGCCGTAACCATTGTTGGGGATGGCGTCGGGGGCGTCGCCGCCACAGCCCTGGGCGGAAGTGTGCGGGTCGGCGGTGGTGGTGAGCCAGGCGCGGATGCGTTCGGGATGGCCTTTGAGGTCGGGGCGGGCGGAGAGCAGCAGTGCAGCCACGCCCGCAACATGGGGCCCGGCCATGCTCGTGCCGCTGGAACTGCCGTAGCGGTTTCCGGGAATGCTGGATACGACGGAGACGCCCGGGGCGCTGATGTCGGGCCCGGCGCGGGTCTGGCCGTCGTAGGTGACGGGCCCCCGGCTGCTGAAGCTGGCCAGATTGTCATTGCTGTCGGTCGCGCCTACGGTAAACGCTTTGGGATAGATGGCGATGGGATCGCGGATGGAGCCGCAGGAAGGGCCGCTGTTCTGGGCGGAGGCGACCACCAGGATGCCCGCGGCGTCGGCCGCGTTCAGGGCCGGTTCGATGACATCCAGATTCTCGGGTTTGCAGCCCTCATCCGGGGGACAGCTCCAGGAGTTGTTGATGATGTCGGGGGCTTTGGCGGGATCGTCGTCGGCGGTTGGATCGCCGCCGATGGGCCAGGGGGCGACGAACCATTGGAAGCATTCGATGTAGGTGGAGGGCATGCCCCAGCCCCGCTCCATGTTGCGACAGCCGATCCAGCGGGCGCCGGGCGCGATGCCGATGGGGTGCGCTGCGGCCTGGGGCCAGTCTGCGGCGTCGGGGGCAAGGTCGTTACCCACCATCGTGCCCATGGTATGCGTGCCGTGCCCGTAATCGTCGCAGGGTTCGGGCGAATCGAGTCCGCAGGGGTTGTCGCCGGAGAGGTTGGGGTTCAGTTCGTGGATGGCGTCGTGCCAGTTGTAGTCGTGGGAAACGGCGTCCGCGCTCGCATCGTAGCCGCGATAGGCCCGCTTGAGGGTCTCGTGAGTCCAATCGTAGCCGGTGTCCTGGCCTGCGACCACAACGCCCTCGCCGGTGACGCCCTGCACCCAGGCCCAGGGCGCTTCCACCCGTTCGATGCCCCAGGGGATGGTTCCTGAGGCGGTCTGGATGGCGGTCGACGGTTCGGGGTGAGGGCCCGCGGCCCGAAAAGGCGCGTTGGAAGTGACTCGACGCACCTGTGAGAGGCGCAAGAGCTGGTTCAATTGCCCGGCATCCACCTGCACCCGCACCGCATTCACCACCCAAAAGGGTTGATAGTTCATGCCCATGCGGTCCAATTGCGCCAGGAGAGGGCGTTGGGTGGCGGCGGCGTGTTTTTGCAGTGTGTCGACGACCCAGCGCCCGCGAGCGGTTTTGTCGGGCAGGGCGTAGGCGGGATCAAGATCGGCCTGGGGTAGCTGGATGATGACGTCCGCCTTGCCCCGGGCGTCCAGCTCCTCCCAGACGGAGGCGGTCACCCGCGGGTCGGGCGGAGGCGCGGCCATGAGCGAACCGTCGGTTGCGAGCAAGAACAAACCGGCGAGAAAAACCAGCAGAGCAAATGACAATTGTTGTTTCATGCGTCCAGGTTGGCCCCCAGCCCGCGCAGGGTTTCCACAAAGCCGGGGAAGGAGTCGGCCGCGCAGGCGATGTCTTCGACCACGGTGGTGCCGTCCGCGGCCAGGCCGGCAATGGTCAGGGCCATGGCCAGCCGATGGTCGCCGTGGGACCAGACGAGCGCGCCTTTCAGCCGCGTGGGGCCGTGCACGACGAAGCCGTCGGGCCGTTCCTCGATGTCTGCGCCCAGCTTACGCAGCTCGGCGACGGTGGTGGCGATGCGGTCGGTCTCTTTCACCCGCAATTCCCCCGCGTCCCGCACGACGGTCTCGCCCCGGGCCTGGGTGGCGATGACTGCGAAAACGGGCAGTTCGTCGATCATGGTCACGATCTGGTCGCCTTGCAGGGTGATTGCTTTGAGTGCTGTGGGGCGGATGTGAAGGTCGCCCACGGGTTCGCCGCCGCTCTCGCGCCAGTTCGTCAGGGTGACGTCCGCGCCCATGGCGATGAGGGCGTCGAGCAGCCCGCGGCGGGTGGGATTGACGCCCACGCCCAGGATGTGGATGTCGCTGCCGGGGAGGATGGCGCCCGCGGCCAGGAGGAAGGCGGCGGAGGAGAAGTCGCCGGGGATAGTGATGTCGAGGGGCGCGATCTCGCTGGGAGGCTGCTCGGAGCTGATATAATGGCCTTTGCGCAGGATGGGCGCGCCCATGCTGGCCAACATGCGTTCGGTGTGGTCGCGGGCCGGGCCGGGTTCGATGACTACGGTCAGGCCCAGGGCGTAGAGGCCGGCGAGGAGGATGGCGCTTTTGACCTGGGCGCTGGCCACGGGCAGTTCGTATTCGATCCCGCGTAAGGGGGAGCCGATGATGGCCAGGGGGAGCAGACGGCCTTCATCCCGACCGACGATCTGCGCTCCCATCCTCCGCAACGGCTCGGTGATGCGCCCCATGGGGCGTTTGCGCAGTTGGGGGTTGCCCGCCAGCACGCTGAAAAAATCCTGTCCCGCCAGCAGGCCCGCGACCAGGCGGGCTGTGGTGCCGCTGTTGCGGCAATCCAGCACCTCTTCCGGCTCCTGCAGGCCGTGCAGGCCCCGCCCATGCACCAGCCATTCCCCGGCGTCGGTCTCCCGCACCTCAACGCCCAGCTTGCGCGCCACGTCCAGGGTGGCCAGGGTGTCGCCGCTGCGCAGGGCGTTGCGCACGCGGCTGACGCCGTCGGCGATGGCGCCGAAGAGGAGGGCGCGGTGGGTAATGGATTTGTCGGCGGGGACGGTGGTGCGGCCTCGCAGCGGGCCGGGGGTGATGATGAGCTGGTCCATGGCGGATATGCTATCACCAATGCGGGGGGAATGCAATCTGCTATGAAAATAGAGCCACGAAGGCGCGAAGGAAAGCGAAGGCACGAAGAAAAAAGACTGAAGACTAAAGACTGAAGATTATCTGCGGAAATCAGCGTTGCATCTGCGTCATCTGCGTTCTCATTTTCATCGGTATCGGCGCGCCGCCGCGCGTGGTACCTGCTATGAAAATGGATTTGGGAAACCGGGAAACCGGTACACCAGTAGACCGGGATTCAGGGATGGTTGATGACCAGGGGCTGGTAGAGGCGCAGGGGTTTGGGGATTTCGTTGGGATAGGTCATGAGCAGGGGCGGGATGGCCTGGGTGGTGCCCAGGAGCAAGGTGCCGGGTTGGTCGCTCCGCCACCAGAAGGCCCCATCTTCCGCCTGGAAGCTGAGCAGCGCCTGCACCGCGTTCTGATCGCGGGTGAAGAGGGGGCCTTCCGGGTCCCAGCCCACAGCGATGAGGCCCTCTGTCACCAGGGCGGTGGAGTCTACATTGCTGACTTCATCTCCGTAGATGCCGCTGAGCTCCCAGCCGCCGTCGTCGTTCTGCATGGCCCGCAGTCGGGCGATGCACTGGCTCGCCGCGGGGTGGTCGGGGCGGCCCGCCGCGGCGAAGGCCTGCAACGTGCGGCCAGAAGTGTCGGTGTCGGAGGCGGTGGCGTTGGGGTCGATGGGCCAGCCCCAGCAGCCGTCGGGGTTTTGGGCCGCGGCCAGGGCGTCCACCGCTTTGGCGGGGATGGGGCGTCCGGCCCGGGCCAGGGCGATGATGGCCATGTCGTTGCGGAAGAGGTTGTATGCGTGGTAGTAGCCGGTGGCGGGGTCGTATTCGTCCTCGATGAAGGCGATGAGGTCGGTTCCGGCGAAGTGGCGGGGGTCTTTGCCCGCGGCCAGGGCCGCGCGCAAGACTTTGGCGCCTTCGCCCGCGTCTTTGCGCGTCAAGCTCTGAAAGGCGCTCTCGCAACGGTCGAGGAGGCTGGCTCCTTCACGGGTCCAGTCTGGGCCGTCGGGGTTTTGCCCGGCGAGGGCGACGACGTAGGTCGCGTCGCAGAGGGACATGCCTTTGATTTCGTCGGTTGCGAACTGGCCGTGGAGCCAGTCGATGGCGCGGGCGACCGCGGCTTCGCGCTGTGGGCGGGTGGTGGCGGGGGA
>JALXCB010000195.1 GCA_026991225.1 Anaerolineae bacterium
CTTCGCCAACAACGCCGGAAGCATCGTCAAGCCTAACGACGCTCCCCGGGAGGGAGAGCTCACGCTCCAGCCCTTGAGCTCTCTATGCTACGGCATCATACCCATTTCCAAAGGCGATGTCAACTGCACTCGCGACCGGCACCGTCCGGCCTTGTATGGCCTGCCACCGCGGCGATTCGCTATTCGGCTGTTAATGTGCGGCTTTTTCGACGAATCCTCGCCTCAAAACGCCTCTTGACAAAATTTAGAATATCTTCGTGGCAAAAAGTGGTGGCGATACCTTAGCAGTTACCGCATCCCAGATCATTGCGGATTTGGGACTTTGGCGCGTGCACCAGCCCCATGTGGCCGACATTCTGAACGCCATTGATCTACAACAACGGTATGCGTTGTCTTTTTGGGATGCCATAATCATTCAGAGCGCGCTGGCCCTCGATTGTTCAGTCCTGTGGTCAGAGGATTTGAACCATTTGCAAATCTATCATCAGATTCAGGTGCGCAATCCGTTCTTTGAGACGTGATGGGCGTCAGATGGGGTCATTTTTGACGATTTTTTGACAGTCGGGGTGTAGGATAGAACTGAATCACACAGGAGCAAGCGTTGGGAAAGACGCGTGGCGCGCCTCATAACAAAAACAGGAGGCAAACATGGCCCTCGGAATCCTGGCCTGGGACCTGCCCCCGGCCGAAAACATGGAAGCCTATATGGAAGCCACGAAAAAGTGGATCGCTGCGGTGCTGAAGCAGCCGGGCGTGAAAGAATTTCGCGCCTATCGCAATCCCCAAATGGTGACGCCCCAGGTCATCACCCACACCGAATTCGACAGCTTGGCCTCGTGGCTGGCCTTCATACAGTCGGAGGCGTATGCCGGCATCGTGGCCGATATGCGGGCGGTGGGTTGCACCAACATCACCGCGGAAGTCTGGGACGCGTCGCCTCTCGTTCCCGAACCCCTCAAACCGCCCAGCGGATGATGACCGCTGACCCATCCCGGCGCGCCACGCTGGTTTGAAAATGGATTTGGTAAACCAGGAAACCGGTAGACCAGTAGACCGGGAGGGTGGCGACGCGGCCCGGTTTCTCAGGTTTCCTGGTCTACCGGTCTACCGGGCTACGCACTCCACACTCCACATTTCCCTGGCAAGTGGGTTTTACAACCCAAACAACCGATCCAACCAAAAAGGAGTCCCCACTATGACCATCACTCAACCACCCCCCGAAAAAACAGCCCTGCAAGCCACCTCTCACCCCGAAAAGCCCTGGCTCAAATCCTACGACGCCCACGTGCCCGCCTCCCTCAAGCCCTATCCCCGAAAGACTCTGCTGGATATCGTGGCCGAGACCGCGCGCGATCGGCCCGACCATCCCGCCTTCCTCTTCAAGGGCGCGCGGGTGAGCTACGCCCGTCTGCAGCGGGAGAGCGACGCCTTCGCCGCGGCCCTGGCCGAGCTGGGCGTGCAAAAAGGCGACCGGGTGGCCCTGCTCGTCCCCAACTCACCCCAGTTCTTCATCGCCGAATTCGGCGCCTGGAAGGCGGGCGCCATCGTCTCGCCCCTCAACCCGCTTTACACCGAGCGGGAGCTGAAACACGCGTTGAATGAGACCGGGGCCAGAATCGCGGTCGTACTCACGCCTTTCTACACCAAGGTGAAAGCCCTGCAGCCGGAGACGGGCCTGCAAACCGTCATCGCCACCAATATCAAGGAATACCTGCCCGGCCTGATGCGCATCCTCTTCACCCTGTTCATGGAAAAGAAGGAGGGGCATCGCATCACGCTGGAGCCGGGCGACCACTGGATGCAGGCCATGATCCGCGACCATCTGGACGCGCCCCCGCCCGACGTGCGCATTGAACCTGACGACCCCGCCCTGCTCATGTTCACCGGCGGTACCACGGGCCTGCCCAAGGCCGCGGTCAACACCCATCAGGGCCTGGTCATGACCGGGATGCAGATCAAAACCTGGTTCGGGGACATGTTGAAGGACTGGAAGGATGTCATCCTGGCCCTCATGCCCATGTTTCACATCTATGGTCATGCGGGGGTGGCCGGCACCGGCTTCATGGGGCGCCATCCCCTAACCCTGGTTCCCAATCCGCGCGACCTGGATGACGTGCTGGCCACCATCCGCAAGACCCGGCCCGCGTTCCTGCCCGGCGTGCCCACCCTCTTCATCGCCCTGATGCAGCACCCCGACGTGCGAAGCGGCAAGGCCGACCTCAGCAGCCTCAAACTCAGCATCTCTGCGGCTGCGCCTTTGCTCTATGAGACCAAACAGCGCTGGGAGCAACTCACCAGCGGCCGGATGGTGGAAGCCTACGCCTTGACCGAATCCACCTGCTCTGGCGTGTTGACGCCCGTGCTGGGTCGCTACAAGCCGGGCGCGGTGGGCCTGCCCTTCTCCGACGTTGAACTTCGCGTCGTCGATCTAGAGACGGGCGAACGCACGCTGCCCCTGGGCGAAACGGGCGAGATCCTCATGCACGCGCCTCAGCTCATGACGGGCTACTGGCAGCGGCCCGAAGCGACCGCCCAAACTATCCGCGAGATCGACGGTAAACGCTGGCTCTTCACGGGCGACATCGGTTTCCTGGACGAAGACGGCTATCTGCACATCATCGACCGCAAGAAGGACGTGATCAAGCCCAGCGGCTTCCAGGTGTGGCCGCGCGAGGTGGAGGAGATCATCGCCAGCCATCCCGCGGTGGCCGAGGTGGGCGTGGCCGGCGTGCCCGACGCCCGCCAGGGCGAAGCGGTCAAGGCCTGGGTGGTGTTGCAGCCTGGCCAGACCCTGACGCAGGAGGAGCTGCGGGCCTGGTGCAAGCAGCAACTGGCCGCGTACAAAGTCCCCCGCTACGTGGAATTCTGCTCCGACCTGCCCAAGAGCGCGGTGGGCAAGGTCCTGCGGCGCGAGCTGCGGGCGCAGGAGCAGTAGCGATTGAGTGAGCTGTAAACCGGAAAACCAGGAAGCCGGGAAACCGGTAGGCCAGGAACTTCGACACGCAGGCCCCCCTGCGCCGGGCCTTTCCCACCCGCCCATGGACGCCCACCCATCTGAGTTCTGTGGTCGCGGCCGCGCCCGTGCCCCTCTCCCCTGATCGGCTGGTGATTGCATGAGGCCAGCGGTTCTTATATCACACTCAAGACCATTCAAACTCGTATTTTTTCTAGTGAGGATCAAGTACGATGACAACCGATTGGCAGGAAAAACAACGTCAACTTACCGAACAAGTGATCGCTTTTGTGCGCTCGCTGCGCCGACGAAGCCAATGGACGTCCTTCCTGAATGCGACGCTTATCGTGCTGGCGTTGCTGTGCTCTTTCGGCGTCACCTTTTTCGGGCTGGCCGATAATGGCGTGGTGGTCGCGCTATTGGGTGCGGTGATTACCTTGCTCATTGCCCTTAGTCAGGCCTTCGCCTTCGGCGAAAAGGCGGATTTCTACCAGGTGCTCCTGGCCGACGCCGAGAATTTGTTGACCTCCTTGCAACTGGGCGTCGATTCCCAGGAAGAATTCGAGAAAGCCTTGCGCAAGTTCCTGATCCTGCGGAAATATACGGTCCAGAAGCTGCCGCGCGGCAAGGGCATGGAGGCCATTCGCGGTTTGAGTCAGGAAATGACAGCGGCAGGGTGAGCATTTTCATACTGTTTATCTTTCCCTCGCTCTTTGCGTTTTCGAGGAGTTGAAAAATGAAAACAACTTCCAAACGTATCCTGATGATCACATTGAGCCTGTTGCTGGGGCTCGCTGCGCTGTGGGGCGCAAGCCATGTTCTGGCCCAGGACGCCATCGGCACGGACTTCACCTATCAGGGCCAGTTGAAGGAGGGCGGCCTGCTCACCAACGGCCCGTACGACTTCCAATTCTCCCTCTACGACGCGGCCTCGGGCGGCTCCCAGGTGGGAAGCACGCTGACGCGCGACGACGTGGGCGTCAGCGATGGCCTGTTCCCCGTGGAGCTGGACTTCGGTGACGTGTTCGATGGCAATGAACGTTGGCTGGAGATCGCAGTGCGGCCCGGAGACAGCACGGGCGCGTACACCACCCTCACGCCTCGGCAGCAGTTGACGGCCGCGCCCTACGCTCTGCACGCCCGCCGCTTCTGGAAGCTGGGCGGCAACGACAATTCTGGACCCCGACGCCAGCGTGCTCTCCGATTCTAGCAGCAACGCCTCATACATCGTGCGGGCGGTGTCCGCGGGCCTGGAGGCGGAGGACTCGAACCGGGTGGGAACCTTCGTCTTTGACCTGGTCCCGGGCGGGCCGTGACGCCAGACCAATCAGCCGCGCAAGACATCCTAATCCCCTCAAACGGGAATCCATTCTTCTTTCAAATTTCAGGGAGATGGCTGATGAACGTCACCAAGGAGGTGGCGCCTGCGGACATCTCCCTGAAATTGTGTTTTTATCGGGCAAAATTGGCTTGATCTTGAAAAGTGGTTGAGCACGGGCAGAAAATATCGTATAATGTTGCCGGCAATACATCAAATGGAGTGGGGACAACTTCAAACTTCTCTTCTGTCAAACCGCATTCAATCTGTCGTATTACAGGATATGGAAAGAGACAGACGCTTTAACTTTATCTTCCTCTTTCACAAAAGGAGCTAAAAAATGAAATTCGTTTCCCGGCACATCCTTTTCATTTGGGTTCTGCTCCTGGTCGGATCGGCCACGCTATGGGGTGTGAGCCATGTCCTGGCCCAAGGCCCGATTGGCACATCCTTCACCTATCAGGGCCAGTTGAAGGATGGCGGCCTGCTTGCCAATGGCCCGTACGATTTCCAATTCTCTCTCTACGACGCGGCCTCGGGCGGATCTCAGGTGGGGAGCACGCTGACGCGCGACGACGTGGGCGTCACCGATGGCCTGTTCACCGTGGAGCTGGACTTCGGCGACGTGTTCGATGGCAATGAACGCTGGCTGGAAATCGCAGTGCGGCCCGGAGACAGCACGGGCGCGTACACCACCCTTGCACCCCGGCAGCAATTGACGGCCGCGCCCTACGCACTGCACGCCCGCCGTTTCTGGAAGCTGGGCGGCAACAGCAATGTGGGCGCGGGCGACTATCTGGGCACCAGCGCCAACCAGAGCCTGGAATTTCGGGTGAACAACCAACGGGCGCTGTTGCTCATCCCCAACGCCACCAGCCCCAACATCATCGGCGGCTACAGCGGCAACAGCGTCACGGACGGCGTGTATGGGGCGGTAATCAGCGGCGGCGGCGAGGAGGACAACGCCAACCAAGTGTATGATAATTATGGAATCATCAGCGGCGGAGGCGGAAACCGTGCCGGCAGTGATGACAATGACGTGACTACCGCAAGATATGCCGCGGTGGGCGGAGGGCGTCATAACACCGCCAGCGATAGCTATGCCATCGTAGGAGGCGGACATTACAACACCGCCAGCGGCCTTTCGGCCATCGTGGGCGGAGGGGGTCACAACACCGCTAGCGGCGGCTACGCCACCGTGGGCGGAGGGCATTACAATACCGTCAGCGGCCTCGAGGCCACCGTGAGCGGGGGTTATTCTAACTCTGCTAGCACCTACTGGGCCACCGTGGGCGGGGGCGAACACAATAGGGCCACAGGCGAGGACGCCACCGTGGGCGGAGGGAACAGCAATACCGCCAGCGGCCGTTCGGCCACCGTGAGCGGCGGGGGTTACAACGAGGTCAGCGGCAACTATGCCTTTGTGGGAGGCGGTTATAACAACATCGTCAGCGGCGACTACGCTACAGTACCCGGGGGTTCGGAAAACGTCGCTCAGGGGGACTACAGCTTCGCAGCCGGGCGCAGGGCCCGGGCCTACAACGCCGGTTGCTTCGTCCTCACCGATTCTGTGGATGCGTATGAGGACTGCGTCAACGACAACCGCTTCGTTTTCCGGGTCACCAATGCTTTCTACATTTGGACCAAGGCGGATCACAGCGCGGGCGTGCTCCTGCCCACGGGCGGCAGCGCCTGGTCATCTCTCAGTGACCGCAACGTCAAGGAGAACTTCCAGCCGGTGGATGGAGAGGACTTGCTGGCCCGATTGGCCCGCGTCCCCATCCTCACCTGGAACTACAAGGCCCAGGACCCCAGCATTCGCCACATGGGGCCCATGGCCCAGGATTTCTACGCCGCATTCGGTCTGGGCGAGGATGACAGGCACATCAGCACCATCGATGCGGACGGCGTGGCCTTAGCCGCGATCCAGGCCCTCTACCAGCAAAATCGGCAACTTCGGGCCGAGAACGATGAGCTGAAAGCGCGGGTGAATGATCTCGAAGCCCGGCTGGCCGCGCTGGAAGCCGCCATCACCGCCATGCAAGAGAACGCGGAAGGAGGCGACTGATGACTTGGCGACGTTTCAGCCCCCACATCCTGCTATTCCTAGCTCTGCTGGCGTTGACCCTGCCCGCGTTAGCCCAATCGGGCGGGAGCTATGACCTGAGCTGGTGGAGCGTGGACGGTGGCGGGGACGAGTCCTCGGGTGGGGACTTCGCCCTGAGCGGCAGTGCGGGCCAAGCCGATGCCGGTGCACTCACCGGTGGCGATTTCGAGCTGACGGGCGGGTTCTGGCACGGGCCCATCACCGGCCGTCCCCAGGCCATCACCGACCTCGAAGCCTCCAAGGATGGCGACAAATGCCTGCTCACCTGGTCCGCCATCCCCCAGGACGTGAATGGCGAGACCATCGGCGGCGTCACCTACAACGTGTATCGGGCGCTGAACGATCCCTACTTCACCCCGGCAACGCCCTACGCCCAGGGCGTGACCGACGCCGCCTACCTGGACCCCGACGCCAGCGTGCTCTCCGATTCTAGCAGCAACGCCTCATACATCGTGCGGGCGGTGTCCGCGGGCCTGGAGGCGGAGGACTCGAACCGGGTGGGAACCTTCGTCTTTGACCTGGTCCCGGGCGGGCCGTGAGAAGATGCCGGGATCATGGCGCTGTTGTTCTGGCGATTTCTGCGCGATCGCCCGCGTTTTTAACCGGTTTTTTACCTGCTTTCACCAAATTTGCAACCTCCGTCTGATATAAAGAGGGTGAAACAAGAAAGGCTTCATCCACAAGCCAATCCGCAATCAACCTTCACCCATTCTGAAATCAAATCAGGAGGTTCACCATGAAGACCGCAAAGACCCTTAGCTGGATCATCGCTGTTGCCGGTTTGTGGGAGATCGTCGCTCCCTTCATCTTCGGCATGACCGCCACCACGGCGTTCCTGTGGGACGCTATCATCGTCGGCCTGGCCCTGGTGGTTTTCGGCGTTTGGGCGGCTCTCTCCAATCAGGAGAATACGGTCAAGTATCTGAACTGGATCAACGCCGTTTTGGGCCTGTGGCTGATCATCGCCCCCTTCGTACTGAGCTATAGCAGCGCTGCCACCGCCATGTGGAACGACATTGTCATCGGTCTGGTGGCGCTGGTGTTGGGCGCCTGGGCGGCGCTGGCGGTCGGGTCCCAGGGTCAGCAGCCCATGGGCCATGGCGGCAAGGCTTGATCCCGCTCTCGCCGACACCCCATACAACTGAATACCTCTCGCAAAAGCCCTCGGTTCAGGCCGGGGGCTTTTTGCGTCATTCGCCCAGCATATAGCCCTGACCCCGTACCGTGCGGATATAGCGGGGATGGGCGGGGTCCTCTTCCAGCTTCTGGCGCAGGCGATGGATGTAGACCTTGAGATAATCGCTGCTATCGACCGCGTAGCGTCCCCACACCCGGTTCAGCAGCGTCTGGTAGGGCACGACCCGCCCGGCGTTGCGGGCCAGAATCTCCAGCAATTTGTATTCGGTGGCGGTCATGGGGACGATCTCGCCCCGGACGGTGACACGATGGGCGTCGAAGTCGATACGCAGGCCGTCTATTTCCACCGGCGCTTCGTGCGTAGCCGCCGCGCCTTCGGTTCGTCGCAGCACCGATCGGATGCGGGCCATGAGTTCCAGATGCCCGAAGGGCTTGACGATGTAGTCATCCGCACCCAGCTCCAATCCCCGCACCTTATCCAGCTCATCATCCCGCACGGTGAGGATGATGACGGGCACATCGCTGAAGAGGCGCAATTGCTCCAGCACCTCGAAGCCGTTCATGCCGGGCATGAGCACATCCAGCAGCACCAGGTCAGGCTGCTCCGATTCGATCAGCGTCAATCCTTTGTCGCCGTTTTCCGCTTCCAGCACTTCCCATTCGGGCTCCTGCAATTGGATGGTGAGACGAACGGCCCGGCGCATGTCGGGTTCGTCATCGATGATCAGGATGCGTTTCGTGGCTGTCTGCATCGGAATCCTCCGGGGATGGGATGATGGGCAAGGTGAAACAGAAGCGTCCGCCGCCATTGGGTGCGTCATCCACCCAGATGCGCCCGCCGTGCAACTCCACCAGGCGACGGGCGATGAACAGGCCCAGGCCCACGCCCTTGAGGGCCTCGTCCTGGCTGGCGGTGGTGTAGAAGCGGTCGAAGACATGAGGGCGTTCGGATGGCGGCACGCCCGGCCCCTGGTCTTCGACGCAAATCCGCACGAATTTCTCATCCTCCAGGCCCACGGCGACGCGAATCTGGCCTCCTTCGGGAGAGAATTTGGCGGCGTTGCTCAGCAGGTTTTCGAGGATGCGATCCAGGCGGGCGGGGTCCGCGCGCGCCTCGGGCAGGTCGGGCGGGATGGCTTCCTGCCAGGTGAGATGCTTTTGAGCCAGGATGGGCTTCATTGATTCATGAGCGATGTGGATGGCTTCGGGCACAGACACCGCGCGCGGATTCAGGATGACGCCGCCCGCATCCAGCCGATCGCTCTCCAGCGAATCGCGAATCATGGTTTCCAGCCGGTGGAGGTTGCTCTCCATGGTTTCCTGAATTTCGCGGCGAGTCTCGGGCGGCATCTCCTCCCAGCGTTCCAGAGTGGGGATCAGCATTTTCAGGACGGCCAGCGGGGTCTTCAGTTCATGACTGATGGCGGAGAAGTAGGTGCGCTGCACCAACTGAAAGCGCTCCAGCCGGGCCACGTGCTCCTGCTCCTGGGCGTAAAGACGGGCGTTGCGCAGCGCCAGGCCCGCCTCCATAGCCAGGGATTGTAGAAACGCCAGGTCTTCGGGCGGCAGGGGATCGGCCTGCTCCCGACCCAGCACCAACATGCCCAGCAATTCGCCTTCGGGCGAACGCAGATACACGCCCGACACGCGACGAATGTGGGGATCGGAGACGAAATGGGGCAGCGGGATCAGCGATTGTGTGCCTTCGCCGGCGGCGAAATAGATGTCATCCTCCGATTCCACTGGGAAGTCATCCAGGCAATCGCCATGTTCGAACTGGAAATGCGTAGACGCCACCACCCGCCAGCAATGCTCATCAGGCTCCCATGAAAGGACCATGCTGGAGCGGATGCCGGACACAGAGTGCACGCTTTCCAGGATCGTCTCGAGCACGCGGCCGGTGTCCAGCGCGCTTTCCCCCAGCCGCATCAGCAGCGTGTTCAATTCGGCCACCCGCTCGGCGGCCCGGCTCATCTCCAGACGCAGCCGCTCCTCCCGCCGCACCAGCTCGCTGAAAGCAATGGCAAAAGCGCCCACCAGCAGAATGAGGATGGATTTCATCACCATGAGGTAAGCGATGAAGTCGGGCAGCGGCTCCGGGGCCAGGACCAGCTCCAGGCCCAATTGCAAGCCCGCCAGCACGACGACGCCTGCCAAAGCCACTTTCCAGCGGTAGCCCAGGGCGATCTCCAGGGCGGCCATCAGGGCGAAGATGAAATAGAAGCTGTGATGGTTGCGGGCCGCTATCGTCAGGGTCACGAATTGCAGGATATCCGCCCCGACGGGGATGATGGCATGACCCAAGGCCAGAGGTCTCCTTTGCCAACTGTAGATGGAAAGGATGATGTTGTAGGCCACGATGCCCGTGAAGATCAGCAGCGAGGGCGTCTGAAAGGGCGGTTGGGCCTTGAAAAGAAGCGCGGGCGCAGTCAGCAGCAGGATGCCCGCCCAGCGCAGCCCCGTCAGATAGCGGTCCACATCCCGGATGGGCGCGCGCACCATCTGCTGCCTGAGCCAGCGGTCGATGGTGAGGGGCGCAGCGCCTGAATTTTGCAAGGAGGGCGTCATGGGACGGCAAGATGGTTCAATGGCATGGGATTGGACAGAACGTCGCGGGTTCTGTTATTATACAATACATTCAGGATATTGAATATGAGGACTCTGCAATCCACCCAACCCATCAGCGACCTGTTGCGCGCCATCGATCATCCCGCCCGCCTGCAGATATTGCTAGCCATCGGCGAAGATGAAGTCTGCGTGTGCCATCTGGAAGCGCTTTTGGGCGGGCGTCAGGCTTACATTTCGCAGCACCTGATGGCCATGCGCAAGGCGGGCGTGCTGCGCTCCCGACGCCATGGGCGTTTCGTCTTCTATCGGTTGATCGACCCGCGGCTTCTGAGGCTGATCCAACTGGCTGCGGAGATTGCGGGCGTGGAGCAAGATCCGCGGCTGGCGACCGCGCCCCTGGGCGTCTGCAAATGCCCCGCCTGCCAGCCGCAGACGGCTCCATCCACACTCTCCTTTTCGGTCACACCCCAAACATAAGGAGGCAATCATGCCTGAAAAGTCGTTCGACGACTGGCTGCGCGCGCTCGATTTCGAGTATTGGAGCACGGGCCAGCACAAGATCATGCCCGCGGAGTTTTTCAAGCGGTTGCGCGCGGGTGAGGGCGTTGTGCTGTTGGATGTGCGTTTCGATGAGGAGCTGGCGTATCTCGCCCTGCCCTTCGCCCTGCACATTCCCATCAATCAACTGCCCGACCGCTGGCAGGAGGTCCCCGCCGACCGGCTGGTGGCCACGTTCTGTTCAGGGGGCGACCGGGCGGCGGTGGCCCACGCCTATCTGCAAAACAAGGGACTGCGCAATGTGCTGATCTTCAAAGGCGGCTACGCGGAACTCATGCCCGAGCTCATGCCGGGCAAGGTGCGACGTCTGTTGGATGAATCGGACTGAGCCTCCAGCCATGACGATGCCAACGCTTCTCATCATCCTCATCCTGGGCCTGTCCTTTGTGTTTTCCATGCTGGGTCTGGGCGGAGCCATGGTCTACAATCCCCTCATGGTCTGGTTCGGGTTCGATTTCAAAGAGGTGGTCGTGCCCACGGGCCTGCTGCTCAACGGACTCACTGCGGCTTCGGCGGCCTGGGTGTATTATCGCAAAGGCATGATTGACTGGCACGCGGGCCTGCCATTGATGTTGACAGCGACCGCGGGCGCTCCCCTGGGGGCGTATGCTTCCCAGTTCATCCCCACCGTCTGGCTGATGTGGGCCTTTGCCGCGGCCGTGCTGTTTGCGGCGGTGCGTATGCTCCTTGGCAGCCGCGCGGCGGAGCCGGAAGCGCCTCGCGGATCGCACAAGCAACGGGCTGGGTGGGGTGTAGCGTTGGGCCTGGGCATTGGTTTCGTGGCCGGGCTGCTGGGCATCGGCGGCGGTTTTCTCATCGTGCCTCTGCTCATTTTCATGGGCTATCCCACCAAGGTCGCGGCCGCCACCTCGGCCATGGCGGTGGCGTTCTCCTCTTTCAGCGGCTTTCTCGGGCATGTGGCCATCGGGCATGTGGATTGGCTGTTGATGCTGCCTGCGGCCGTGGTCGTGATCATCGGCTCCCAGGCGGGCGCGCGGGTGATGCACGGCTACATGAAGCCGCGTCATATCAAGCAAATGTTCGGCGTGGTCCTCCTGTTGATCGTGGCCAAATGGGTGTGGGGGCTGCTTTGAAGATAGGATTTGGAGGACGCAGATGACGCAGATTGAAACGGATGAACGCAGATGATAAAGAAAAAAACCTGCGAAAATCATCTGCGAAAATCTGCGTTCCCATTTTCCCACCCCCAAGGTGATTTATGACCGATAACCATGCGATGCTCCCTGCCTGGCTTGCCAGCGCCCCCTACCTGCCCGAATTTCAGGTGCGGGACACCCGGCACAAATATGGCCGCTATGATCCCGCGCTCAAAATCATCACGGTGGCGGATTTGCTCCGCTTTCACGGGCATCTTTGCGGCGGATTGATGGAGGCCGCGGTGGCGTTGCGAGCCGCGTTCGACGTCCTCTTTCCCGATGGCGTCATCGACCGCACGGACATGGCCATTATCTCCAATAACTCGGCCTGTGGCGGCGATGTGGCCGCGTATCTCACCGGCGCCCGGGCCCGATTCGGCTCCCACGTCATCGATCTCACCCTTCGCGGCGGTGAATTCATCGTGCGCCGGATGAGCACGGGCGAGACCGTGCATGTGCGCATGCACCCCCATGTGTATCCTCATGAGGTCAAGGCCCAGATGCGCAAGCTGGAATCGGGCGACTATGGCCCGGAGGATATCGACCTGTTCGGGGAATTGCAATGGGCCTATGCCGGGCGATTGGCCTCCCGTCCCGCCTCCGAGAGCGTCATCATCGAAATCCTGCGCGATTTCACCTGGCCCGACCCCACTTGCGACGACCTGGGGCGACGCACAGACAACGATTTCAAGCATGCCGTGTGAGCCAGGCGCCGGCGCGGGACGATGGCAGTAAGGGCTTCGCGCGATAGGAATCCCGCCGCCGCACCCTGTGAATCCAATGCGGGATTTCCGGCTTTGGCTTCGTTTCGGTACAATGACGGGTATCCCGCCTATCACGATTTCAAGCCGATGTCCCTCAAACCTCTGGTGATGTGGGCCCGGGACCAGTATCCCGAGCCCTACAAACTCCGCTACACGCAGCGCACGCCCACCGAAGCCCGCGGGCTCGTCCTCATCGACGGCCGGTGGATGCCTTTTGTCTACGATCGGGAGAATCTGGTGATCACGCTGGGCGAGGGCGATGACGTCCGCGTCATTCGCATCAATGAATGGGGTTGGGAGCAGGGCAACGCACCCTTTTTCCTGAAATGAGGAGAGGAGGATCACAGAGTGGCGCAGAGATCGCACAGAGGACACAGAGGGACTGGTTACTGAACACTGATTACTGATGACTTCCTCCACGCCCGCCGTCTTTCTCAAGCCCGGCAAAGACAAGCCTGTGCGTCAGCGCCATCCCTGGATCTTCAGCGGGGCCATTGCTCGCGTGGAGGGTGCGCCCGCGGCCGGAGAGGTGGTGGAAGTGCGGGCGAGGGATGGGCGCTGGCTGGCCCGGGCCGAGTACAATCCCCGGTCGCAGATCCGGGCCCGGGCCTTCTGCTGGGATGAGCACGCGGTCGTGGACGAGGCTTTTTGGCGGGAGCGCCTGCAAGCGGCCATCGTCCGACGGGATGCGGTGCTGCCGGGCGTCGAGGCCCGACGCCTGGTCTTTGCTGAGAGCGACGGTCTTCCT
Source organism: Anaerolineae bacterium (assembly GCA_026991225.1). GTDB lineage: Bacteria > Chloroflexota > Anaerolineae > J102 > J102 > M2005. Next base: position 13,311 of record JALXCB010000195.1, read on the forward strand.
GGCCTGATCGTGGACCAGTACGGCCATCATCTCGTGGCGCAGTTCCTCACAGCCGGGGCCGAGGCCCGCAAGGGGATGACCGTGCGTCATCTGGTCGAATTGCTGCATCCAACCAGCATCATCGAACGGGACGATCCCATGCGGCGCAAGGAGGGGCTGCCGCCTGCGGGCGGGGCGTTGTACGGCCATCCGCCTGGTGAGCCGCTGGTCATCACCGAAAACGACCACAAATTCCTGGTGGATTTGCGAACGGGGCAAAAGACGGGCTTCTATCTCGATCAGGCTGCGAATCGGGCAGCGCTGGCTGCGCACTGTGCGGGCAAAGAGGTGTTGAATGCGTTCAGCTATACGGGCGCGTTTGCGGTGTACGCTCTGGCCGCGGGCGCAATCCATGTGATCAATCTGGACGCCAGTCGTGACGCCCTGGCCCTGGCCGACGCCAATCTCCGCCTCAATGGCTTCTCGCCCGACCGCTGGCGGAATGTCGAAGCGGACGTGTTCAAACAATTGCGCCTCTGGCGGGACGAGGGGCGGGGATTCGATCTCATCATCCTCGATCCGCCCAAATTCGCCACATCGCGCGGCAATCTGCAGCGAGCGGCGCGCGGCTACAAGGACATCAACTGGCTGGCCATGCGATTATTGCGGCCTGGCGGTCTGTTGGCGACATTTTCGTGCTCAGGGCTGGTCAGCGAGGATCTGTTCCAGAAGATTCTGTTTGGCGCGGCTCTGGATGCGGGCCGGGATGCGCGCATCATCGGGCATTTTCATCAAGGGCCGGACCATCCTGTGCTGCTCACTTTCCCCGAATCCGCCTATCTCAAAGGATTTCTGCTGCATTTGGCGTAGGTTCGCTTCCTTTTGCAGATTGTGGTATCCTATCCAGAGAGCCAGAAGGCCAGAGGTCAGAAGGCCGGAAGGCATTCGACGAGGCGACTACACGATCCAACGATCACAAAGCCAACCGATTCCATGAAAGCCATTGTCATGGCTGGAGGGCAGGGGTCGCGGCTGCGTCCCCTCACCATCTCTCGCCCCAAACCCCTCATTCCCCTGGTGAACAAGCCGATGGTGGCGCACATTATCGACTGGCTGCGCCGCCATCAGATAACCGAGGTTGTGCTTACTTTGCAGCATCAGGCGGATTGGTTTCAAGGGTATCTGGGCGCGGGAACAGGCCTGGGGGTGAAAATCGCGTATGCCGTGGAGGAATCGCCGTTGGGCACGGCGGGCGGCGTGCGCAACACCATCGAGCAAGGGTTGGTGGATTTCGATGAAACGGTGCTCATCGTCAGCGGCGACGCGGTGACCGATTTCGATCTGCGGGCGCTGGTGGATTTTCATGAGAAGAAAGGGGCCGAGGTGACGGTGGCCCTGCATCAGGTGGAGAATCCCCTGGAATATGGCATGGTGATCACCGAACCGGACGGGCGCATTGTGCAGTTTGTAGAAAAGCCCGGCTGGGCGGAGGTGGTCAGTGATCTGGTGAATACGGGCATTTATGTGATGCGGGCCAGGGCGCTGGCTTCGGTCCCGCCGGATGAGCCCTATGACTTCAGCAGTGATCTCTTTCCCTTGCTGCTTTCCCAGGGGCGTCCGCTCTATGGCTTGCCCATGGCGGGTTACTGGACCGATGCGGGTTCGCCGTCCGAATACATGCGGGCCAGCTTCGACATGCTGCGCGACCGGGTATGGCATGAACCCTTCGGCGAGGAGCGTCAGAAGGGCGTCTGGGTGGGGGATAATGTGGTGATCCACGAGTCGGCCCAGGTGAACGGTCCTGTGTTTTTGGGAAACAACGTGCGCATCAAAGCGGACGTCATCCTCGAAGGCCCGGCCGTGATTCGGGATGATACGATGGTGGATGCGCGGGCGAGCATCTCTCGCAGCGTTCTGTGGCGCGGCTGCTATGTAGGCGAAGGCGCGGAGATCAACGGCGCCATCATCAGCAAGCAATGCGTGATCAAACGCAACGCCCGTGTGCATCAGGGCGTGGTCATCGGCGACAAGACCGTCATCGGCGAAAGCGCGGTCATCCATCCCAACGTGAAGATCTGGCCCGAAAAGGAGGTGGAGGCGGGTGCGGAGGTGCGGGAGAGCATCATCTGGGCGGGCCAGCGGGGACGACGGGCGCTGTTCGGGCGGTTTGGCGTCACGGGCGTGGTGAATGTGGACCTGACGCCCGAATTCGCGGCCAAGCTGGGGGTGGCGTTTGGGGCCAGTCTGCCCAAAAACAGCATTGTCACCATCAACCGCGACCGGCATCCTGGCTCGCGGATGCTGAAGCGGGCGATTATCTCCGGGCTGCCCGCTGCGGGGGTGCAGGTGTTGGACCTGCGCACCCAGCCCATTCCCGTTGCCCGCTACTTCACTCGGATTTCCGAGGCCGAAGCGGGCGTGCATGTGCGCATTTCCCCGCACGATCGTCAGGTGGTGGACATTCGGTTCATCAACAAGCGCGGCATGAACCTGGGGCGGGTCAAGGAGAGGGAGGTGGAGCGCCTCTTCTTCCGGGAGGATTTCCGACGGGTGCAGGTGGATGAGATCGGGCGCATCGATTACGCATCCGATGTGGTGACGGCCTATTCCCAAGGCTTTCTCGCGGGTTTGAACGTTGACGTGGTGCGGGAGCGGGCGTTTTCGCTGGCGGTGGATTACGCCCATGGGTCGACCACGGATGTGCTGGAACCTTTGCTCGACGCGATGCAGGTGGATATCGTAAGTCTCAACGCCCGCCCGGAATTCTTCATGCTATCCACCTCGCCCGAGGAGTGGGAACTGCTGCTGGAGCGTCTGGGCAAATTGACGGTGACCATGGGGCTGGACCTGGGGGCGATGCTGGATGTGAGCGGCGAGAAGCTTTATCTGGTGGATGACTTTGGCCGACGCATCTCCGACATGCTGGCGGCTGTGCTGCTGGCGGACCTGATGTGGCGCGTGGATCCGGGACGATCCATCGCCGTGCCGGTGGACGCTCCCACCGTCTTCGAGACCCTGGCCGAAAAGTATGGCGGGCGGGTGGTGCGCACGCGGGTGGATGTACAGGCGCTCATGACCGAGGCCGCAGCCGAAAATGTCGTGCTCGCCCTGAATGGCAACGGCCATTTCATCTTCTCCTGTTTCCATCCCGCGCCCGATGGCATGTTTGCGCTGGCGAAGTTCCTGGAATTCCTCGCTATTCAGGATGTGACTCTCTCCCAGGCAACGGAGGAGCTTCCTCCCTTCTATCGCGTCCACGCCACCATCCATTGCCCGCTGGCCGAAAAGGGGCGCATCATGCGCGAAGTGAACGAGGGCGTGGCGCCCTATCTGATCGACGCCATCGACGGCGTGCGCTTCTCGGCGGGCGAGGGGCGCTGGGTGCTCATCCGCCCTGATGCGGATCGCCCCCTGCTGCATATCGTGGCCCAAGGTCAGAGCGCGGAGGACGCAGCGAGGCTGGTCGAACAACAGATTAAGTGGGTGGCCAGCCTGATCAGCATGGATTGAGCGCGACGCGATGGAAACTGAAATGCCCTTCATCTCGTTTGACAGGATTTTTCCATTTATGCTAAACTCAATCGCCGGTAGGTTTGAATCCAAACGGCGTCTTTTCAATGCCTTCTTGAATCATTTCCAATTTTCCCAATGAATTAAAGATTGAAGGAGAGTCAATGGCAGCTCTACTGGAAGTTAAAGGCCTTACAACGCAATTTTACACCCAAGATGGCGTTGTGCATGCAGTGAATGGGATCTCCTACCATCTGAATGAAGGAGAAACCATTGCCATTGTGGGGGAAAGCGGGAGCGGGAAGAGTGTGGGCGTCATGTCGCTTTTGCGACTGATTCCCCAGCCTCCCGGGAAAATCGTTGCCGGAGAAGTGTGGTTTCAGGGACGGGATCTGTTGCAGATCAGTGACGATGAGATTCGGCAGGTCCGCGGGAAACATATCGCCATGATCTTTCAGGACCCGATGACGTCGCTGAACCCTGTGCTGACCATCGGGTATCAGCTCATGGAACCCTTGCAACTGCATTTGGGCATGAACAAGAACGAAGCCCGCAAGCGAGCCATCGAACTGCTGGAAATGGTGGGGATTCCCGGAGCGGCCACTCGACTCGACGCATATCCCCATCAATTCTCTGGCGGCATGCGCCAGCGCGTGATGATCGCCATGGGGCTGGCCTGCAACCCGCAGGTGCTCATCGCCGATGAGCCTACCACCGCCCTTGATGTGACCATTCAGGCCCAGATCGTCGAGCTAGTCAAATCCCTGAAAGAACAGATCGGCATGGCGATCATCTGGATCACCCATGACCTGGGCGTGGTGGCGGGTTTGGCGGAACGGGTGTTGGTCATGTATGCAGGGAAGATCGTCGAGGAGGCCGAGGTCCATGAACTGTACGCCGACCCGCATCATCCTTATACCATCGGGTTGTTGCGCTCGGTGCCTCGATTGGATATGGGCAAGAGCAAACGGCTCATTCCCATCGAAGGGCTTCCCCCTGATCTCATCGATTATCCCGTAGGCTGCGCCTTTGCGCCGCGGTGTGAATATCGCACCGAGAAATGCGAAAAGGAAGCTCCTTCCATCGAGCAAGTTTCCCCCACGCGACGGGTGGCGTGCTGGCATTGGGAAACCGTTGTGGCTGACATCAAGGAGAAAGGAGGCATCTATGCCTGAGCAGACCCCCGCCCCCACCAACGGACATGGAAAAAAGGAGGACATCCTTCTTGAGGTCAAAGACCTCAAGATGTATTTCCCCATCACCAAGGGCATTATCATCCAGCGCAAGATCGCGGATGTGAAAGCGGTGGATGGCGTCAGCTTCAGCATCAAACGGGGTGAGACATTGGGCCTGGTGGGTGAGTCCGGCTGCGGCAAATCCACCACAGGGCGCGCCATCCTGCAACTTTATCGCCCCACGGCAGGCAGTGTGCAGTTTGAAGGTAAGGAGCTGACCACGCTGAAAGGGGAAGCGTTGCGACGTCAACGCCGCGAGATGCAGATGATCTTCCAGGACCCATACGCCTCCTTGAATCCACGTCTTACGGTGGGCAACATCATTGGCGAGCCGTTGGAAGTGCATAATCTGGCCAAGGGCAAGGAAAAGCGCGAGCGGGTGCAGGAGCTCCTCAAGCTGGTGGGGCTCAACCCCTACTTCATCAACCGCTATCCCCACGAATTTTCGGGGGGGCAGCGGCAGCGCATCGGCATCGCCCGGGCCCTGGCTGTGAATCCCAAGTTCATCGTGGCGGATGAGCCTATTTCCGCGCTGGACGTCTCCATTCAGGCGCAGATCGTGAACCTGCTGGAGGACTTGCAGGCCGATCTGGGATTGACCTACCTGTTCATCGCCCACGATCTTTCCATGGTTCGCCACATTTCCGATCGCGTCGCCGTGATGTATCTGGGGAAGATCGTCGAATTGACCGATCACGAGACCTTGTACGAGAATCCGCTGCATCCTTATACCAAGGCTCTGCTTTCCGCTGTGCCCATTCCCGATCCTTATATCGAGGAAAAGCGGCAACGCATTGTGTTGGAAGGCGATGTGCCTTCGCCTACGAATCCGCCATCGGGTTGCAATTTCCGCACCCGCTGTCCGCAGGTCATGGACATTTGTGCGGAGCAAGACCCTGAATGGAAGAACGTGGGTGCCCCTGAGAAGGAGCATTGGGTCGCCTGTCATCTTTACTGAGCGTCCAGAGGCCCCTCGTAAGTTCGTTATCAGCAGCCCGTCAAAACAATCTCACGTTCCCTGCATCGCTCTCGTTTCCAGGGCTGTTGTCATAAATTCCAATCGTCGGTCAAACGACTTTTCACATCCGATTGTCTGAAAAAGGAGGTAGGAAAAGCCACAGCAACTCTTTCCGCGTGAAAACGACAGCCTGGCACGCTGGCGTTTTACACACATCGTTGTCGTGCGCAAATCCGCGCGTTCCCAAATTCTTCCACTCATAGGAGGAGAAAAGAAGCATGTCTCGTAACAAGTGGATTGTCTTGATTCTGGTGCTCGCTCTTGGCATAGTTGCACTGAGCGCTTGCGGCGGCCAGAGCACCCCTCAGGTCGTCGAGAAGGTCGTGGAAAAGACCGTCGTCGTCACCCAGGTGGTGGAGAAGGAAGTCGAGAAGACTGTGGTGGTGACCGAGGTCGTTGAGAAAGAGGTCGTCGTCACGCCGACGCCTGCTCCGGCCACCGAGGTCGTCCTGAACCTGAACCTGGGCACCGAGCCCCCCACCCTGGATCCCTCGCTGGCTACCGACACGACCTCCATCGACGTGTTGGGCAACATCATGGCCGGCCTGACCTGGATCGACGCCGAGACCAACGAGCCCGTGCCCTACCTGGCCGAATCCTGGGATGTGAACGATGATGTCACCGAATTCACCTTCCATCTGCGCCAGGACAATAACTGGGTGCGGTACAACACCGGCACCGGCGAAATTGAGGTGATGCGCCCCGTCACCGCTGAGGATGTGGCTTACGGCGTCCGCCGTACTCTGGATCCCCGCACGGCTTCCGACTACGCCTATGTGCTCTACATTATCAAGGGCGGCGAGGAACTGAACACCGCAGACCTGGACGCGCTGAGCGACGAGGAAGTGCAGGCCCTGTTCGACAACCTGGGTGTGGAAGTCATCGACGATTATACCATCAAGTTCACCCTGGCGGATCCCGCTCCTTACTTCCCCTCCATTGCCAGCATGTGGGTGGCGTTCCCCATGCCCAAAGAGGTCATCGAGGATAAGGGCGAGCGCTGGATCGAGCCTGGCATCATCTGGACCAACGGCCCCATGGTGCTGACCAAGTGGGCGCATGACGACAGCCTGCAACTGCGCAAGAACCCCAACTGGTGGGGCGCTGATGATGTGCAGATCGATGTCATTGATTACGTGATGGTCACCGAAGCCTCCACCGCCTTCGCCATGTACGAAGCTGGCGACCTGGATGTGGCTGGCGTGCCTCTGGACGAGATCGATCGCGTGAAGGCCGATCCCGAACTGAGCAAGCAGCTCACCATCGCCCCCGCTCCTTGCACCTACTACTACGGCTTCATCAACACCAAGGCCCCCGTGGATGACGCCAACGTGCGCCGCGCCCTCTCTGCGGCCATCGACCGCAAGGGCCTGGTGGAGAATGTGACCAAGGGCGGTCAGATTCCGGCCAACACCTTTGCCCCCGCCATGATCTTCGGTAGCGCAGCCGGCGATCCCGACATCGCTCCCTGGGCCCTGCCCGAGGAGATGGGCGGAACCGGCTATGACAAAGCGCTCGAGATGGCTAAGGGCTGGCTGAAAGACGCCGGTTACAACGACGGCTCCGAGCTGGGCACCATCACCCTGATGCACAACACCTCCGAGGGCCACGCCCGCATCGCCCAGGCCATCGCGGCCATGTGGAAGGACGCCCTCAATGTAGATGTGGCTGTCGAGAATCAGGAGTGGAAAGTGTACCTGAACACCATCAAGAAGGACACCCCCATCGAAGAGGTGCCCCACGTCTTCCGCCTGGGCTGGTGCGCGGACTACCCCGATCAGAACAACTGGCTGAACGAGGTGTTCAATCCTGAAATCGGCGCCAACCGCCTGCGCTGGGACAACAAAGAGTTCGCCGAACTGATGCGCAAGGCCCGCGCTTCCACGGATCCCGAAGCGCGCAAGGCCATGTATAAGCGCGGCGAGCAGATTCTGGTGGACGAGGAAGCCGCCATGGCTCCCATCTACTACTACACCACCGTCACCATGACCAAGCCCTGGGTCACCTACCGCACCCTCGGCACGGTGGGCCCCGCCGGTCATTACACCTGGAAGATCGATTGGGAAGCCAAGAAAGCGGCCCTCGGTCTGAAATAACCCCCTTCACCCGCATTTCAGGCTGGCGGCTTCATTGTAGAGGCCGCCAGCCTTCCTCTCAGCACGCCCCTGGGATATTAGGCAGTGGATATTGGATATTGCTTGCTGTTGTAATGTCCGATGCCCATTGACTAATATCCAATCTCAACTTTCCGAGGATACGGGACTATGTTACAGTTTGTTATTCGGCGTATCATCTGGACCATTCCTGTGCTGTTCCTGGTTACATTCTTTACATTCGCGCTGGTGCGGGCTATTCCCGGCGGCCCCTTTGATTTTGCCGGTGACAAAAGTCTGCCTCCTACCGTGGTGAAGAATCTGGAGGCGAAATATCATCTCAATGATCCGCTGTGGCAGCAGTTTTGTTCCTATCTCATCGGCGACACGGTGTGTCGACCGGGACAGGAACAGAACGGGGTGCCCAGCAAGGGCATTCTGCTGGGCGATCTGGGACCCTCCTTCCGCTATCGCGGCCGCACGGTGAACGACATCATCGCCACCGCGCTTCCCATCTCCGCCCAATTGGGTTTCATGGCCGTGATGCTGGGAATGCTGATCGGCATTCCCGCGGGGATCATCGCCGCGCTCAAACACAACACCCCCATCGACTATACCGCGACATTCGTCGCCGTATTGGGCGTGTCCATCTCAAACGTCGTGTTGGGCCCCTTCCTGATCTGGATATTTGCGCTCAAACTCGGCTGGTTCCCGGTGGCCACGTGGGCGGCGGAGCCCTTATTCTCCAACATCGCGGAGAAATACATTGCCGCGGGCGAACCGATTCCCATGTGGGTCAACCTCATTCCCAAACCCACGGTGGATTTCTTCATGCATGCGGTGTTGCCCGTGGTCACCCTGGGCACGGCCCTTTCCGCCAGCCTTGCTCGTCTCACCCGTGGCAGCCTGTTGCAGGTTATTCGCGAGGATTACATCCGCACGGCCCGGGCCAAAGGGCTGCGTGAACGGGCCGTCATCATCACCCACGCCCTGAAGAACAGCATGATCCCCGTGGTCACCATCCTGGGGCCCATGTTCGCTGGCGTACTCACAGGCACCTTCGTGGTGGAGCAGATCTTCGCCATTCCCGGCTTGGGACGCCACTTTGTGACCAGCGTCGGCAACCGGGACTATCCCGTCGTTCTGGGCACCACCCTGGTTTATGCCGTCGCCATCGTCATCGCCAACATGTTTGTGGATATCACTTACGCCTGGCTCGATCCCCGTGTGCGTCTAGAGTAGTTGCAATCCGTAAGCCTTGCAATTAAATTCGATTTCATTCATTTTTGGAGAAACGTTCTATGACCACTGCCACCGACACATCGCCCAAGGACCTTGATCTTGCTGCACAGCGATCCCGGTCGCCGTTGCGCGATGCGATGAGCCAGTTTTTCAAGAACAAGGTCGCTGTTGGGGCGTTGATTTTTATCATCATCGAAATCATCATTGCCATCCCGCCCGTGACCGACGCCATCGCACCTTTTCCCTATGATAAAACCAGCCTCTACGATAATCTGGCGCCTCCCGGCGCTCCCTACACGGGACGCGACCCCGAATTTCAGGGAAAGACTTTCTTGCTTGGCGCAGATTATTTGGGCCGCGACCTGTTGAGCCGAACCCTCTATGGCGCCCAGGTCTCCCTGGCGGTGGGATTCGTTGGCGCCACGGTGAGCCTGTTGGTGGGCACCCTCATCGGGCTGATCTCTGGATACAGCCGCCCGGCCATCGATAACATCATCATGCGCTTGGTGGACTTTCTTTATGCACTGCCCATCCTCGTGTTCATCATCCTAATGCAGGTCTACTTCAAGGCGGTGGCCAGAACGGAGAGTTCCGCCGGATTGGAGCCATTCACCCTCCCGAGCTGGTTCGGGTGGGTGGTCCTAGGATTTTTTGTGGTGGCGGTCGTCGCAGGCGTCTATATGGCCCGGCGTGAGGACGGCGGCGGGATTCACTACCTTTTCGTCTTTCTGGCCGGGGCCCTGGTGCTCTCCTTCGTCTTATTCATCGCGCTGGTCATGAGCACCGGCCGCAGCTTCATGGCCAGCCTGGTGGAGATCGACAACGCGTTCGGCGGCATGTTCTTCCTCTTCATCGCCCTGGGCCTTTTGAACTGGATCGGCATGGCCCGTATCACGCGCGGGCAGGTGCTCAGCGTGAAGAACAAAGAATATGTGGAAGCGGCCCGGGCCATCGGAGCCAACGACCGCCGCATCATCTTCCAGCACCTCCTGCCCAACGTCCTCGGCCCGGCCATCATCTACGAAACCCTGGCCATTCCCGGCTACATTTTCACCGAGGCTTTCCTCAGCTTCATCGGCCTGGGCATCAATCCCCCTCGCCCCAGTTGGGGGAACATGATCTCCGAAAACTATCAGGGCCTGCGCGCGGCCCCCTGGACCGTGCTCGTGCCCAGTCTGGCCCTGACCCTCACCGTGCTGGCCTTCAACTTCCTGGGCGATGGCCTGCGCGACGCCTTCGACCCGCGCCTGCGCGGCGAATAAGCACCCGAAGGCCCGCTCCCTCAACTCGACAACTAACGACGTCGCCAGCCCTGGTTCAATGATTTGGACCAGGGTTCGTCATTGGGGGATAATGATACCTGCTTTGAAAATAAGATTTGGAGGACGCAGATGACGCAGATTGAAACGGATGAGCGCAGATAAAAAGAAAAAATCTGTGAAAATCTGTATTCGTCAACAGTAGTCTAAACAGACGCTGCAATCCAGCCTGCTGAAAAATGGACTGAATGTGCAGGCTTCGCAGGTCGAAAGACTTCGCATCAGTCATTTTCGCTGAGAGATAGATGTTCAACCTTTGGTTGATCAATACAAAATCTGTGAAAATCATCTGCGAAAATCAGCGTCGCATCAGCGTTATCAGCGTTCTCATCTTCATCCGTATCGGCGAGCCGCCGCTCGTCTCGCCCGTTTTCTGACATATCCGCCATGCTCCGACCCACAACCATCCTGATCCCAATCCTAATCCTAATCCTAATCCTAATCCTCCCCTTGGCCGCCTGCCAGGTGCAGACTCCGCCTCCGCCCGCGCAACTGGCCTTCGAAAGCTACCGCGATGGCAATGCCGAGGTCTACCTCATCGATGAGGACGGCGGGAATCCGGTCAATTTGACCCAAAATTCGGCCTACGATGGTATGCCCGCCTGGTCGCCCGACGGCAAACGCCTGGCCTTCGTCTCCGAACGGGATGGCAACCCCGACCTCCATATCCTCGACCTGGAGAGCAATCAGGTGCAGCGCGTCACCAACGGCGGCGGGTTCAATGTAGACCCGGCCTGGTCGCCCGACGGCGAAAAGCTGCTCTTCCTCTCCAACCGCACCTACCGCGTGCCCAAGGAGGGTGGTTCGGTGGAGGTGGCGGCCAATCCCAAGCTGTGGACCATCCTGGTGGAAGGCGTGGGCGCCCGGCGCATGACCTCGGAATTGGGCCTGGATATGTTCGGAGATTGGTCGCCCGAGGGGGATCGCATCGTGTTCATGTCCACGCGCGATGCCAACGAGGAGATCTACCTGCGTCATCCCGATGGCAGCGAGGAGAACCTGACCAACCATCCCGCCCGCGACACCAACCCCTCCTTCTCGCCCGACGGCAAGAGGGTGGCGTTCATGAGCAATCGGGATGGGAATATGGAAATTTATGTGCTCGACCTGGAGACGGGCGAGCTCACTAACCTCACCAACAACCCCGCCGAGGATGGCGACCCGGTGTGGTCGCCCGACGGCAAACGCATCGCCTTCATCTCCGACCGGGATGGGAATATCGAAATTTATATCATGGATGCGGATGGCTCCAATGTGACCCGGGTGACCAACAACCCCGCCGACGATATCCATCCCCAATGGCGTCCCATGCCGAAGTAGCTAGAAGCTGTTTTGCACTTTGGCTTCGTCAAAGCTCAGAATCATCGCGTTGGGAGTTGGAATTCGCCGCGGATAACTCGGATGCAACGGATTTTCGCGGATTTTTCAAAAAGACGCCATCTTTTTCAGTGAAAATCCGTGCTGATCTGTCGCATCAGCGTCATCCGCGGCGAATTAAGCCGCACACGATGCGGCACACCGCGTGCAAAGGAGGTTCATGACAGGCCCTAGTAGAATGCCGGGGAGTAGATGATGGCCGTGAGTGCGAGGTCCACCAGGGCGAAGAGAAAAAAGCTGGTAATGGGGCCGGGATTGTCGGCCCGGCGAATGTAGAGGACCATGATCCCGAAGGCGATGAGGAAGATGCTCAGGGGGATGAGGAGCAGCAGGACCATGGACCAGGCCGCGGGCAGGGTGCGGATCAGGGTGGGGCTGGCGAGGGTGGGGGCGAAGGCCACGATTTTGACGACGTAGTAGAGGAGCATGGCCGCGAGGAGCTGGATGCGGCCTGTACGCGTGGTCAGCTTACGATCCCGCCCCAAGAGGGCCAGCAGGCCCAACAGCACCAGAGGCAGGAGGAAGATGAACAACAGCATGGGGATGAGCGCGCTCGCAGCCAGCAGACCGAATCCCACCTCCCCGGCGATATCATCCATCATGTCGCTGCGGGTAAGCTGCAATGCGCCCTGCATCCAGGCGCGGGACGTGGTGGACAGCAGCACCAGGTATTTCCCCGCGCCCCGATAATCGAGCCAGGCCGCGTACAGATTCCCCGCGTCATCGCTCGCCCCCACCGGCTTGCTGGAGATGAAGCGGCTGCGGGCGATGGGGGCATAGCCCGCCTGCCCGCCATCCGCCAGCGCCACCATCACCGGCTGCAATTCGCTCTTCATGCGATAGGTGAGTTTGGCCGTCATCAGCAGGATGGCGCGGTCGCCCGGCGGGGAGTTTTGCAGGGCGCCGGGATAGAGCACGTAGCCGCTGAGTCGGCCCGCGGGAGCGGCGAAGGGAATGAAATCGCCCTCTTGGGGCCAGGCTTCCCGGCCCGGGATCCCTTCGGGGATGGCGATATCGAATTCCCGAGTCTGGTCGGGGCGTCCCGCGGGGAAGGAGATGACGGTGACGGAAGCGGTGCCCGCGCTCAACCCCGAAAGGCGCTCCAGGTGCCAGAACGCGTAGAGATGCCCGTCGTCGCCCGTCAGCGCGGGGGAGGAGAAGCGCAGGCCGGGGTTGCGGCCATGCCGTTTGATCTGAACGCCCTCCACCGGGCCTGCGGGGGCGTCGCCCAAAGGCGCGTAGAGGATGATCCGATCCCCTTCCAGCTCCCGGTCGAGATGCCAGAGCAAGTGCAATGCGCCCGCGGCGTCTCGGAACAGCGAAGGCCCCTGCCCTCGTTCCACCAGCAGGATGGGATCGCCACCCGCGGGTTCGGCATCCAGCCCGGTCAGGCGGCGGTGGAAGATCATGCGGGCGTCATCTTCGGGCCGCCGGGCTTCCCACACCAGGTCGAGCGCGCCGTCGGGACGGAGGAGGGCGTCGTAGCTGACAACGCGGGCGTCATCGGGCGTGATGCGTTGGGCCGGGGCCAGCAGGTCGCCCTGGGGCGAGAGGCGCAGGTAGAAGACGCCGGGGATGCCCTCTTTGTGGGGCTTGGCCAGGGTGAGAAGCCCCCGCTCGCCATTGGCCAGGGTAAAGAGCCGATAGCGCCGGGGGAGGAACAGGCCCGTTCCCAAATCCACGTCCGAAACCACGCCCCGATCCCGCTGGATGCGGGCGGCGTGGAGATCGATGCGCCCGGCCTGTTTGCTGCCCCAAACCAGTTGCACTCCCTCGCCCCTCTCGTCCACCTGCATGGCCGGGGCCTCGTGCAACTGGCTGACGCCCACCAGCAGCCCCCGTCCCCACCGCGTGTCCAGGGGCAGGGTGCGGGTGGGCGTGGCGCGGCAGCCGGTCAGAAGCAGCAGAAAAAGGGCGAGGGCCGGCAGGACGCGCCAGCGGGGAGGGTGGATTTCGGGCATGAAGGGAGGGGGCGTTGGGTGAATGGGGATGGAAATGCGTTGGGGGCGTCGCTCTCATTCTACCAGATGGGCTTTTGTCCTGTATAATATGCCTCTGATTTGTAACTACTAAGGTCATCACCCGAAAACCACTAAGACACAAAGGCACAAAGGGGAATTTTTACATTTTTTCTTCGTGTTCTTAGTGCCTTAGTGCCCTTTGTGGTCTGTTAACCGGGGTACGTTAGCAGTTACTCTGATTTTAATGCACTGAGAGGACGGAACCCATGACGACCCCTTCGAACTCCCTGACCGCGCCCCTCAAGCCCGCGCCGGAAGAGGGCGGCGCCGATTTTTCCCTCATGGACAGCGTCCGTTCGGGCGCGGAGATGATCCTGCTGTTTGGCGGGCGGCTGGCCATGGCCCTGATCACCCTGTTCGTGATCGCGTATGTGGCCTTTGTGGGACTGCGCATGGCGCAGGGGATCGATTTCGCGCCGGCGCTGGCGTTGGGGCTGGGCGATCTGGGAGAATGGTTGCGGGCGTTGCTGCATGGCGACCTGGGCTTGAGTTCGTCCGCCTCCCGAGGGCTGCGCCCCGTGCCGGTGAGCAGCGTCCTGCCTGCCATCCTCATCCGCAGTTTCGGGCTGATGGCGGCGGCGCTGCTTTTGACCTTGTTGATTGGCGTTCCCCTGGGGGCCGTCTCCGCCAAACAGCGGAATTCCCGGCTCTCCCTGGTGACGTTCGTCCTCTCTCTGCTGGGCGCGTCGCTGCCCACCTTCTTCATCGCCATGCTCTTGCAGATGGCCGTGCTGGGATACATGCGCCGGACGGGGCAGCCCGCGCCGCTGCCCGTGGGCGGCTTCGGCTGGGACGCGCATATCGTGCTGCCGGCCCTGGTGCTGGCGGCCCGGCCCATCGCGCAGGTGGCCCGGGTGACCCATCTCTCCCTGGTGGAGCAGCTCGACGCGGATTTCGTGCGCACGGCCCGGGCCAAGGGGCTGCGGGAATGGCGCATCTGGACGGGGCATATCGCCCGCAATGCAGCCATCCCCATCCTGACGACGCTGGCCACCACCCTGCGCTTCACCCTCTCCTCCCTGGCCATCGTCGAATTGTTCTTCGGATGGCCGGGCGTCGGCTTCAACCTGTTGCGGGCCATTGGCTCGGGGGATACGAATCTGACAGTGGCGCTGCTCCTCAGCCTGGGCGTGCTGTTCATCATCATCAACTGGCTGGTGGAGTGGGCTTATGGACGGCTGGACCCGCGGGTCAAGCGGGCGCTGAGCGCGCATCGCCGCGAGGGGAGCGCGTGGCGCGAGAGTCTGGCCGCGCTGTTCTACACCCTGCGCGACGCCGTTCTCAACCTGCCGGGCCTCTCCCGCTTCCGTTCGCAGGAGCCCGCGTGGGACAACGCGTTCCGGACGGCCATCCAAAAGCAGATCGCCATGAACCCGCAGGTCATCGACGTGGGAGAGGATGAGCGCAAGCGGGAGCGGCGTCGGGCCTGGATGCGGGGCACGGTGGGGAATGTCCCCCTGATGATGGGGGGGATCATCGTGCTGGGGCTGCTGTTCATCATCATCGCCGGGCCGCGCCTCTGGCCCCACAATCCTTACAACACCACGGGTCTGGTCATCGAAGGGGGCGAGTTCAAGGTGCCGCCCTTCCCGCCCGACGCGGAATATCCCTGGGGCACGGACGCGTTGGGCCGAGATATGATGAGCCTGATCCTGGCCGGGGCGTCGCTGACGGTGGGGATCGCGCTGGCGGTGATGGTCATGCGCATCCTCATTGGGTTCGTCCTGGGCGCGATAGCGGGCTGGTCGGAGGGAGGAAAGGTGGATCGGCTGATCATGGGCGCGGCCGAGGTGCTTTCCGCCTTTCCTGTGCTGATCCTGGCCATGATGATCATCCTGGCCCTGGGAATTCGCAACGGGCCCTGGGTGTTCGTGGTGGCGCTGGGGCTGGTGGGATGGACGGAGACCATGCAGTTCGTGCGCTCCAAGGTGATCAGCATCCGTCCCACCGCGTATATCGAGAGCGCCATCGCCACGGGGCTGCGCACGCCCGAATTGATCATGCGCCATGTGCTGCCCAATCTGGCGACGGCCATCATCGCCCTGGCTGCGCTGGAGATCGCGGCGGCGCTCATGCTGTTGGGCGAGCTGGGCTTCATCGGCATTTTCATCGGCGGCGGCGCGTTTGCAGAGCTGGATATCGGCGCGGCCGCGTATCACTATTCCGACGTGCCCGAATGGGGGGCGCTGCTGGCGAACATTCGCACCTATGCCCGGGCTTATCCCTGGATGGCCATCTACCCCGCGTCCGCGTTCGCCATCACGATTTTGGGCTTCAATCTGCTGGGCGAGGGCCTGGGGCGGCTGATCCACGAGATCGGCGCGGCCTTCGGGCGCATTTTCAACCGCCGCACGGTGCTGGCCCTCATCGCTCTCTTCCTGTTCGTGAACTGGGTGGGGGGGCGCTCCAACGCGGCCGCGCTCTACGCCGACCAGTCGCAGGGCTATGACGGCATGGCCGCGTATGAGCACACGGCGGCGCTGGCCGGGCCCGACACGCAGGGGCGCCGGTTCGATATGCCCGATGGCGAGGCCGCGGCGGAGTATATCGCCCAACAGTTCCGGGC
This sequence comes from Anaerolineae bacterium, assembly GCA_026991225.1. Classification (GTDB taxonomy): domain Bacteria; phylum Chloroflexota; class Anaerolineae; order J102; family J102; genus M2005. The sequence goes on from JALXCB010000195.1 coordinate 29,671, forward strand.
GTTTGGATTGCAGCCCGCGGGCCAGGAAGGGACCTATTTCCAGACCCGCCGCCGCGATTTCGCAGTGCTGGCCAATATCCCCGAACTGCGTTTCTCCGGCCCCGACCTGTCGCTGACCGATTTGACCTATGGCAGGGATTTCGCGGCCTTCTACAGCCCCGATCTGAACCAGGGGCAGGCGCAGGCTCCCATCCGATATGCGGGATTCAGCAAGCTGGAGGCCACGAGCTCATCCAGCTTCGGCCCCGCCCGCTATCGGGCGCTGAAGGAGGAGGATTTCAGCCAGGATATCGTGCTGGTGACGTCGGTGGAGCACGCCCGCTATCTGCGGTATGAGAAGAAGAAGGGCCTGCTGGTGGTGGCTCCGCCCGACCTGGATCTGGCCCGCTACACCCTGTTCTCGGCCCGAGACCCGCAGGTCTCCAAGTTCGGCACGGGCCGCAAGGTGGGGTCGGTGACGCCTACGCTGTGGATCAGCGAGGAGGTGGCCAATCGATTGCTGGCCGCCAAGGGCGTCACCGTGGCGGATCTGCGCCGCTATGAAGCGAAGATGGAGCCGGAGAGCGTGGCCTCCTTCGATCTGGGCGTGGACGCGGCCATGAATCTGGAGATGGAAATCCACGAGGGCGTGCCCGCGCGGCATGTCATCGGCCATCTGCCGGGCCTGGATACGACGCTGAACGACCAGATGATCCTGGTGCTGGCTCAATACGACGGTCTGGGCGCGGGGCCGGATGGAACCATCTATCCGGGAGCCAATGACAACGCCTCCTCCATCGGCGTCATGCTGGAGATGCTGCGGGTGTGGCAGGAGGCGGGGTATCAGCCCAACCGCACGTTCCTGTTCGTGGCTTATGTGGGCGAGGGGTATGAGACGGGCCACAGCCCTGACGAAGCCTTCGATCCCAAGACGTTCCTCAAGGCGAAGGCGGGGTTCCTCAACGCTTTCGACCTGGACGCCATCGTGTTCCTGCGGGGTCTGGGGACGGGCGAGGCCGAGGTGATGACGTACGATTCCGGGGGCAATTTGCGTCTGGCCAATGTGTTCGACGACGCCGCGGGCCGGGCGGGGTTGAAGGCCCGGGCCGCGCGGGACGCGGTGGACCTGAACGTGCTTTACCGGACGCGGCAGCGCACGTTCTTCGACTCGGGCGGTCAGGTCGCGCCCACCATCCGCATCAGCTTCAAGGGCTGGGATGCGCACAGCGGCCTGCCCTCCGACACGCTGGAGACCCTGCATCCCGATTGGATGACGAAGATGGGCAAGGCCCTTTCCACCGCGCTCATGGTCATGGGCCAGGAGGAGCGGTATTGAACAACGCTCATGCCCGCTGTTGTTGCCTGCAAAGGGATCGTTGGGGTCACATGGGGCGTGGCGGCGACGTTCGTAATGCGTAATGCGTGATCCGTAAAACCCCTTGCGCTACGCATTCCATGCGACATATCGCGCCCTGGCGTCTCCCGCGGCATCGCGTTGTGGATAAGTTAGCGCGACGAGGCGTCTTCCAGCCAGATGCCGTTGACGGCTTTCTCCCGGCAGTCGCAGGCTTCGATGCGCCGCCCGTCCGGCCCGATGAGCCCCCCTTCGTAGGCGGTTTGCCCGGCGTACGCGATCCAGCCATCCTCGAAAACCAGGGGCGCGCGGGGGCTGCCCGCGGCCACCCACAGGCCGTTGTAGCGGCGGGCAAAGTGCAGATGCGAGCTGATGGCCGCGCCCCCGTCGCAGGCGGGCCGCCCCACCGGATCACCCGTCTCCAGCCGGGTTCCTTCCGCCACCCGGTCGGTGAGATGGAGGTACTGCAACACCCACCCCGTGCGCATATCCCCATCTTCGTCCAAATCCACCAGTAGTTCGCCCCGGTTGTTGCGCACGACCAGGCCCGGCGAGGCCGCGGTGGCCCACGTCTCCGCGGGGATGCAGCTTCCCACGGGCGCGTCCTCGGGCACGAAATCCAGCGCAGCCCAGGCGCTGCCCTTGCCCCACGCGCCGTGCGGGCCTCCTGTCAGAAACCACCACGTCCCCGGCTGCCAGGGAAAGGTCAGCCGCGGCTGTTTTAGCTCCCACGGCAGGACGGGCCCGGCGTCGTATTGGAAGGGATCGCCGAAGAGCCGGGTGTAGGCCTCCATGAACGCATCCAGCTCCGCGGGCAGCTCCTCAAAGGTCGTATCCTGAGCCAGCGTGCGCTGGATGGCAATCGTGCCGGGGTTGAGGTTGGGCGCGCCGCGGGCGATGCGGTAATTCCGAAACTGGATCGCGGTCTCGCCCCGGTCCAGCCAGCCGTAGAAGCCGCTGTTGAGCGCGTCCGCGGCCCATTCCAGTTGATTGAGCAGCCCCCCGCCCGTGCGCAAATGCCCCATGGGATAGTCTTTCGTCTGGTCGTCCGGCTCGTCCGGGTTGGTGACCATGCCGCTGCGGGCCTCCAGCAGGGCCAGGAGGACGCGCGGGCCCACGCTGTAGCGAATGGCCACATACTGCACCAGCTCCCCGCCGCTGATGGCGCGCCCATCGACAAAGGGGACCTGCATCTGGCTGAGCCAGCCCCCCTGTGCGTTCACGAAGGCGACGGCGTCGAAGTCCCGGTAACCGGGGCCGTAGATGAGTTCGCTGTCGGGCAGGAGGATGGCGTCCGGGGTGACGCGGCTCACCCGGTAGGGGATCATGAAGCGCTGTCCCGGAGCCACCATGTCGGGGTTTTGAATGCCGTTGTATTCGATCAGCGCATCCAGAGAGACGCCGTAGCGGGCGGCGAAGGTGGAGAGAAAGTCGCCCTGGCGCACCACCGCGGGCAGGGCCGCGATGTCGGGCGCGACCGTGGGCCCGGGCGTGGGCGTCGGCGTCTCGGTGGGGGTGGGAGAGGCCGTGGGGGTAGCCG
>JALXCB010000196.1:0-10253 GCA_026991225.1 Anaerolineae bacterium
GTTGAAGCGCTTGCTCTTCTTCAATTGTTAATTGTATTGGATACTTAGGCTTGGGACCTCGCATTGTTCACCTCCTTGCCCAAGTATACCAAAACTCGGAACTTATTTACGAAAAGCTGTACTAAGGAGGTGGTCGGCTGTGTACCAAACCAACGACCAACTGGTCGATCTGAAAGTTCAGCCCGATAAAGCTTTTCACCTGGCTGCAAAGTACGAACGACTGGCTCTCCCTCAAAGGCACTCCGAAACTTTTCTGGTAGAGGGGGAAGCGTTTTCCTCACAAAGCGCCCTCTAGGCGAGGGCCCCTCCTCCGAACCAGGTTTGAAGCTCATTCCAGCCCCGAGCGCCATCGCCCCAATCGCTCCCCACACCCGGCCCCGCCAGCTCCGGTACTCATACCCCAATTCCGTGTTCACATTCACCAGCGTGCCCGGCATAGCAGCCCCAGCCAAACCCTCCATCTCAGGTAGCCGCACCAGATATCGGGGATCGCCGGTTAGCTCATAGTTCGCTATGGCGACCTCGACATCATTGGGAAAAACCCTTCCGCCATGAAGAACAACGCTCGTATCCCCCTGGCGACGCACTGCAAACTCGGTCTCGGAGCCTGGGTCTCCTTCGAGGACCAGGTAATGCCCGCTCGGGTCCGTATACCGCACCGGATTATTCGCGGCGTAGCTGTACCGGTTCAGGCTCTGCGGGTCGCCCGGATTGGGTACGATGGTGTCGGGTTGGATGAAGCGGGCGAGGGTGGGGTCGTAGTAGCGGGCGTGGTAGAAGTATAGGCCGCGGGCCAGTTCGCCCGTGGGCGCGCCCACGCCTTCGTCCAGGCGCGGGGCCGTTAAGCCGTGGGCGGTGGGATCGCTCGGGCGTGAGTCATGGGGTTGGAAAGGTGCAGGAAGGGTAGGATTGGGATTGAGGATTGGGGTGATTGTAGCAGAGGGGCGGGGCGGGCGCAAGGGGCCCGTTCGCGGGCCGCGGTTCCAGCCTGGACGATGTTAGCAGCAATCCCCAATTTAGGCGGCGTTGGCGCGCATCCCTTAGACCTCGGAGGTCTGCGCAGACCTCCGAGGTCTCATGCCGGGCGGGCGAGGGTGGGGGAGGCGAATAGGCGAGCGGGCGAAGGCGCGAGGGGACGTTCGCAATGCGGATTTTTGAAACTCTTAAGTTGAAAAGTTACTATTGTGAGGATTTGGATCGATCGCACACGACATTGGTGAGATTGTATGAAGGACTAAAACTAGTGGTCATTGTTGCCCATTTGGCCTCTTTGCATTTCCCACACCCAATAAACATAAACAAAAAGAATTATTAAGATTAACAATTCTACAACTTTTCCAGTAGATGTCATCCATCGAATCACTGTGATCATACCTATAACAAAAGCAAATAACCACATCTTTCTCTGCCAAATTGCTACAATAGATGCCCCCAAACATAAAACAAATGAAATACCTAGGCCCCAGAAGGCGAAATGGTTCTGAGTTTCAAAGTTGAGAAAAACTTGAATGATTGTTGAAACCAAGAGAGCTATTGTAAATAGTGCTATTAGCGTAAATCCGATAGTCTCACGGAGTTTCCTGTTCATAACAATCTCACTGTCCATAGAATGAAATTGGAACTCGAATTACAGGATCACGCCATCCAGATAATGGACCACCGCATATCGCCCCTGCACCTGCATTAACACAAGCAACCCATGGATCCAATATCGTCTTTTGTTCCTTTAGCTTTAAATCTGCCACTAAACTGTCTGAAAGAGCTTTCTCGAAGGCGATTCCCGCCCAAATGGTACCTGCACCGGTCGAACCTATTACAATATCCGTAGCAATACCAGCGCCCCCAACGAAGACGTCATCGACAACTCCAAAACTAAACTCGAATCGAACTGGACCGGTCTGATATCTTGTCACATTCCATTCACCTGTCCATTTCGGGATGCCACTCGAATAATCGTAGACAGGAGCCCAGTACTCATATCGATTGTCTGCCAATATGCGTTGATTCATTGTCCATGTCGTTCCTTCACTTGGGCCAAAGGTCTGTACAGTTTTGCCATCTGATAGCAAGTAGACTCCTTGACCCTGTGCCAAATGCAAAGGAACTTCTCCTGCATTGGCAAGACCAAAGGTGAAGCCATTATCACTCGCACCAAACTGGTATGCGATGACTTGCCCGTTTTGGGTAACTAGCAGGATATTACCATCCTCAGCCGCATATAGCACCTGCATCCATAGCGGGTCATATTGCCACGCATCCCAATACATTTGCCAATTATCACCATATTGATTCCGCAAGTACTCTTGGATTTCGTCCTGTGAATAATACCCTGTTGGATCCGTAAAAGAGATCGGATTATTCGCGGCATAGCTGTACCGGTTCAGGCTCTGCGGGTCGCCCGGGTTGGGTACGATGGTGTCGGGTTGGATGAAGCGGGCGAGGGTGGGATCATACCACCTCGCCCGGTAGTCATACAATCCAACCGTTGCATCGTAGCGCTGGCCTGTATACCGGTAGTCCGTCTGCACCGGGATGCGTCCATCGCCGCCAATCCACGTGTAGCGGAAATCGCCAAAGGCCTTGTAGCGGTCTTCCCACAGTTTGGTTCCGCCCCCATTGGCAATGACGCTGGTGGAGCCCAGATGGTCGCGAAAGACGTAGCGCAGACCATTGTTGCGGGGGTAGCCGCTGCGCCGGAACGCGACCAACCCATCATTGGCGAAATAGTATTTGGTGGTGCCAGAACCCGCAGTCGTTTCGTAGTGCCGGCCAGGATAATAGGTCGTCTCGCCATTCACCACCGCCTTCACCCGGTTGCCGTCGCCATCGTAGAAGTATTCGGCAATCGTCGTCTCGCCCAGGGTCACCGGCGCCAGCGGGCCAGCTTCAGGTCGGGCGAAGGAGGAATTGCGGATTGCGGATTGAGGACTGCGGATTGACGCCAGCAATGCGCCCGCGACCAGCCCGAAATCGAACTCCCCCAGCCTTTCGCTCACCCCCACCGGGCAATCGCCCTCCATGGCCACAATCTGATAATAATAATTGGTGGCGGGATCCCCCACGTGGTTGGCGTCGGTGTAACTGGTGTCCGCGGTCGTCGCAATCTGTTCGCTGCCGGCATCCCCCGGCGAGAAATAAGGGGACGCGCTGCGCCACACCTCATAAGCGCTGGCCCCGCTCACCGCACTCCAGCTCAGATGCGCATCGACGCCCACGCGCAGGATGCTGGCCGGAACCGCATCCACCCGCGCCACCTGGCTGAGATGATTCCAGACGTCGTAGCTCAGCCTGAAAAGCTCCCCGCCCGCCAAACGGGTGGTGGCGTTCCCGTTGGCGTCATAACAATAGCGCTGTCCCAGATAACGCTTCGCAGCATGGGGATGCGCCGCATCATACGCATACGCGCCATCCCCTTTATGCGCCAGATTGCCGTTGGGCGCATAATCATACGCCTCGCTATACTGCCCCGGCCCCCCGCCGCTGACGTTGGCGCTCTGCAGCCGGTTCAGCGCATCATACCCAAAATCCTGAGTCTGCGACGCCATCCCATCCTCGATGCGCGTCACATTCCCCACCGCATCATAATCATAACGCAAATCCTGCCAGCCCGGCGTCCACATCCGCTGCAAACGCCCCCCTTGCGGCGCGTCCCAATCGTAATACTCATAAGTGGAAGTAACGCCCAATCCCAACAACCATGTGTGCAGCCGCATCGCAGCATCATACGTGGCGTCGGAGATATAGGTTTGCTCGCCCCTCATCCTCTCCAGCAAGCCCCGGTCGTCATAGTCAAAGACCACCTCCTCGTCATCAGGATAGGTCTGCTTGCGCACCCGGTCCGCCGAATCATAGTCATAGCGGGTGACATATTCCACGCCGCCCAGGGTTCTGGTCTCGCTGGTCACCCGCCCCCGCGGGTCATACACCCACGCGCTCGTCCCCCCGTTGCGGCTCTCCAACCCCGTGCGCCGGCCCTTGCCGTTGGCGCCCTCATCATACGTATGCGTCGCCTGCCACACCAGATTCCCCCAGGCGCAATCGGGCGTGGCGTCCGGGTCCTCACGCACATAACGCAGCCGATTATGCCCGTCATATTCATAACACAACGTCACCCCGCGGGCGTCCGTCTGACGAATGAGATTGCCGCTGGCGTCATATTCGTACGCCCAGTCCCCCATATCCGGATCACTCAACTCGATCTTGCGACCCCACGCATCATAGGTGATATGGGTATGGATGTCCGAATCCAAAGTCGAATCCATTCCGGGATGATCAACATCGGTCAGATTATCCCGTACATCATACTCATACCTTGCCGAGGCGTAACGCGTTGCCTTCCAATCCACGTCGGAATATGTTCCTTCATATTGATCCACTCGGCGTAACCGCCCAAAAACATCCTTCCGCTGGATCGTCTGATGATCCTTTTCATCCAACACAGCGGTAAGCAAACGCCTCTCTCCGTCGCCCGTCTGTCCTACCTTATAGAACATGCGGACTCGTGCGCCGCTGGGCGCGGTAACCACCGTGGTCCGCCCCAAGCTATCATACTCGGTTACCGTTGTGGGCTGTGACGTATCCGGTGGCTGGTAACCATCGTTGCTACTCGTAATTGTATAGGGAACGCTTGCCTCGACCACCGCTCCCAAAGCATTGTAGCGCTGCCAGACGACGATGCGTTCATCGGGCGCATTTCCTTCCTTTTGGGTTTCAATAACCTGTCCCAAACCGTCATAGTAAGTCCAATCGTAAAGATATGTGGCGTTAGGATCATCATCCGCATATTCGTCGTCGCGCAGACCATGCTTCACCTCAAAGGGAACAGCATCGACATACGCGTATGTTTCGGTGGGTGGATCCGCAAAGGAAGCGTTAGGGCGACGCAACGCCGTGGGCCGCCCCCAGGCATCGTAACTGTAACGGGTGATCGCCCCGTTGGCGTCCTCCACTTCTTGCAATTGTCCCGTCAGACCGCGTCCTCCGCTTGCGGCATTGACGCCGTAGTAACGATAACTCGTCGTCAGCGTCGCCCCGCCCCCGGCCCCCGGCGTCACGCTCTCGCTAACCGGATAAGCGTGGAAGAGATCGTCATACACCGTGCTCGTCACCGCCCCGTTGGACGCGGTCTGGCTGGTGAGATTGCCATAGCTGTCATACCCCAGCAGCTTTTGCCGCACCCACCCATTGTTGCAGCCCCCGCCCGCGGGCAGCCCCTCCCCAGCCCGCCAGACTTCATGCACATACCCTGCAGAGGGCGGCGTGTCATACGCGGCGTAGCCGCTGGCCTGGTCATACACCATGCGTCGCTGATCCTGACACGTTCCCGCGCCATCATACAACTTCTCCTCCGCCATCTTGTTCACGACGTAACGCCCGTTCGCCGTATCATCTTGCGGATAATACTCCCGATAGAGACGCCGATAGAGCGCGTCGTCCGTTCCATACGTTTCGACGTCGGTGACATTGCCGTATTGAGCATCCCCTTGCTGGGGGCGATCATAAGCATACACCGTCCGTTGCGAGACCGGACTCGACCCATAATTGTCGTAAACCTTCCTGGTGCGTTGCGTTAAACCAACGAAATGCGCGCCTCCATAGACATCGGTAGTAAACGTCGTCCATTGCGAAAGCGTTTGCTGTTGCAAAACGCCGCCATCCCGCACCTCTGTCAGCGTTTCTTTGCCCCGCCGGCCGCTATCCAATCCCGTGCCATCCTCATATTCATGGTAAATGGTGGCTCCCCCGCCCAAACTGATGGGCAGCGTCTCTGTCACCTGACCAAAACCGGCGATACTACTGCTGCCCCAGTCGCTATATTCATTATCGTACTCATAATGCCATACATCCACCCGCCCTGTCACCGTGTCCGTGATGGTGCGACTTTGCACCGGGCGATTATTGTTGCCCAAATTGGCATATGCAAAACCCACCTGCCCGCCATAGCCATTGTCCGCCTGACGCAACGTCACGTAGGCGGGATCCTTTGTGCCGTCATTATTGTCACTGTAAGGATGATACGTATTTTCGTATACGGTCGCGGGGAGACATTGCGTCATTTCCTCATCGCTGCACCGCTCGATGCTGCGCAACGCATACCGCCTGTCCCGATACTCGGTCGCGTCGAAATAATCATAGCTCAACTTATACGCGGCCGTCAGCTCCCCCCCATGTCGCACTTTGATCCCCTTCAGCAACTTGGTCGTGAAGAAATACCAGGTGGAGTCATCATCATAGTCCTTTCCTCGCAATATCGGCCCGTCCTGACGATCATCATACTCGAAGTCGATGACCGTCTGCCCCTCATTGTATCGAATCTGCACAAGGTTGATCTGCGAAAGATAGTGCACAGTTTCGCCGCCACCGGCGCCATCATTCGAGCAAGGCGTAACCAGATAAATATCACGCGTTCGTCCACTGTACGCCCCGGGATTGGCGTTTACATCCCCCGCAACCACCGGTAACGCCGTGTCGTAGACATACTCGATTTGATTCCCTTTTCTGTCTTCCACGGATTCCAACACCCACTTGTCTGTCCGCTGATGAAAGTTCTTACTGCTTTCTTCACACCACCAATCAAATAACGCAGGTTCGAAATGATACTTCACCCCTTCAGGACTAAAGATCTCTGGTTTTTCATCAGGATCAAAATGAATACGCCACGTTGGCAATTCTATTAAGAAGGGCGAATTCTCAGTGACGACCTTCTCGGTGCCGGCAATGCCATCAATTCGCCAGGTTATTGGGTTATCACTATTCGGATCATATGGCGTGTAATAGCGAAAACTGTCCACACTCAGCTTCCAGCCCGCTCCAACCACTGAACTATTGCCTGGATCCTCGAAGCCGCTTTTGCTATTGAAAGTAAGCGCCACAGAGGGCGTCAGTCCGCCCGCGCCAGGCGGCGCAGCGATCTCATAACGAATACTTGCCGAACCCGTGAACAGATCCGATTGGATGCCGCGAATGCTGGGCATCACCTCGGGCACGAACTCATTGCCGTCGTCCGTCGTCAATGTCGAGGAAGGCGCATAATTGGCGTCCCAGAGGGCGACTTCCGCGTGGGCGACGCTGCCTTCTGGCGCTTGCAAATCACTGACAGGCTCGACCACCTCGCCCCAATCGATGGGAGCCATCACATCCGTCTTGATTCGAACGTGTCCCTTGCCGCCAAAATCATCGACCCGAACCGGGATTTGAGCCGAGAAAGTTCCACGCCCCGCTAACGCCAATTGATGCGTCAACAATCGAGTGGCGGCGTCGTACTGAAAAGAAGGGGGAATGGTTGATAGACTCAGCTCAGGCGGCAGCGTCACGGCCAATATCAACCCATTGATGGCAAAGTCGCTGCGATTATGGATGCGGATGAACACCGTCGCAGACTCGCCCACCGCCAACGTGTCAGGCGTCGCTTCCATCTCCGCTCGCAGGTGCGGAATTTTCACCGTCTCAGACTCGCTTGACCGCCGCGAAAGCGTCGTCGTTGAACGGGGAGCAGAATTTTCAGACCGCGCCGCACTCACCGGCGCCATGCTACTCAGAACCAGACTCACCACCATCAGGCCATAGACCACCTTCAGCAGCCACGGGGGGGGGGGAGAAACGAGAGAACACGCACACAACCTCCAGCACAGAACGAGCAACCCCAAAACGGCGGGCGCCAGCCTCCACGAATAATGATAAGGATAATGAGCGCCCGCAAACTGTTTCAGAGTCCGAGAAAAAACATCATACTTCAATATAGCGGATTCACGCATCCCCAGTCAAGTCATTGATAGATTGTTGAAAGAAAAATGAGAGAAATAAGACCTGTCAGGTCGGGGGCAACGGCAGGCGCAACTGGCGGATAGGAGCCCACGACTGGCGATGGATGGCGCACGGGCCCAACGCGTCCAGCGCCCGCCGATGCTGCCGCGTGCCATACCCCTTATGCCGGGCGAACCCATAGCCCGGATACTGCGCATCCAGCGCCGCCATCAGCCGGTCTCGATGCACCTTGGCGATGATGGACGCGGCCGCAATGCTCAGCGAGGCCTGCTCGCCCCGCACCAGCCGCTGTTGGGGCCAGTCGCCCAGCGGCCGGGGAATGTAATCGATGAGGAGCGCGTCAGGTTGTTGGGGCAGAGCGGCCAGAGCCGCCTGCATGGCCCGATAGGTGGCGTTGAGGATGCCAATTTCGTCGATGACCTCAGGCGAAACCACGCCCACCGCGGTGGCGGCCACCGCCCGAATGCGATCGTAGAGGCGGTCTCGGGCCGCGGACGACAGACGCTTGGAATCATCCACCCCGGCCAGGGCCTCAGCCAGCAGGTCGGGATCGGGCGGCAGGATGACCGCGGCCGCGACCACGGGCCCGGCCCACGCGCCTCGACCAGCTTCATCCAGCCCGGCCACGACCTTCCCTTCAGACCAAAGCCTCATTTCATACATCAACACATCGAACATATCCACTGACCTCTGGCCTTCTGGCCTTCTGACCTTCTGACCTCTGACCTCCGGCCTCCGGCCTCACGCATACCCCAGCCGCCGCAGTTCCGCCGGATTCCGCCGCCACTTGGGCTTCACCTTGACCCGCAGGTCGAGATAGACCTTGCGCCCCAACGCGGCTTCGATCTCCTTGCGCGCCTCCGCCCCGATCCTCTTGATCATCTGTCCGCCCTTGCCGATGAGAATACCCTTTTGTGATTCTCGCTCCACGAAAATGCGGGCGAAAATGTAGATGACGCCGCTCTCCCGCGCCTCGAACTCCTGCAAATCCACCGCCACCGCGTGGGGCACCTCCTCTTGCAGATAGAGCAACGCCTTCTCGCGGATGAGCTCCGCCGCCAGAAATCGCTCCTGGATATCGCTCACCTGATCGGGGGGATAGTAGCGCGGGCCCGGAGGCAGATGCTCGCGAATCACATCCACCAGTGCGTCCACGCCCTGACGCTTGAGCGCACTCACCGCGATATCCTCGACCACGCCCGGAACCAGCGCCCGATACGCCTCGGCATGTTCCAACAGCCGGTCGGGCGGGGTGATATCGATCTTGTTCATGGCCAGGATCACGGGCAGAGGTTGATCGCGCAACACCGCGGCCACCCGCTCATCGTCCCGCCGCGGGGCCTTGCTCACGTCCACCACCCACAGGGCCAGGTCCGCGTCGGGCAGGGCCTTGCGGGCCTCGTCCACCATGAACTCGCCCAGCTTGTGCTTGGGCTTGTGGATGCCGGGCGTGTCGATGAACACGATCTGGCAATCCTCGCGGGTGAGAATGCCAGCGATGCGATTGCGGGTCGTCTGCGGCCGGGGCGAGACGATGGCCACCTTCTGGCCCAGCATCGCGTTCATCAGCGTGGACTTGCCCACATTGGGCCGCCCCACCACGGCCACGAAGCCCGAACGATGGTCGGGCGGCACGTCGGTGAAAGGATCGGGTTGGGATAAGAAGTCGTTGGGATCGAGGGGGGGCATGGGGAAAGAAAGTGTTCAGTATTCAGTGTTCAGTGACCAGTGGGCGGATGTTGGAACCATGATAAGCGGGCCTTCCAAGAAAGTCAAAAGATGCCTTGTCATCGAATCACTTCCGTTTCCGATGGCGCCGTGCTATAATTGCCATAAACAATTCCTTTGTCTCAACTATCAGCGGTTTGAGAGAACTTCGGTAACTGCTAACGTAGTCCTGTTCACTCGACACGGATACGAGGAGACACGGATAAAATCTTTTTTGAATGACTTCGCGCCTTCGTTTCCTTCGTGCCTTCGTGGCAAAAGAGGGGCGATTGGGGCCAACTACCTTAGTAGTTACGAACTTCGATAAAAATCCACGCGAGGAAAATCATGTATCTGGCAGTCAAGCAAGTCAAACCGCTAGAAAACTATCAGTTGCTTCTTACATTCGACAGTGACGAACGGCGCATCTTCGACGTACGGCCATTGCTCTCTTTCGGCAGATTTCGCGAGCTAAACCGAAAGCAAATTGAAACCAAGGCTTTTGGTTTGTAGTGACTTATGTCTGAAAAACGATTTTCTGGCCGCGCCGCCGCCCGCAGGTGAACCTGCGAGCTAAAAACGACGCCCCATGAATGGGGCTCCGGCGCATGTCGCGCGTCGGGGGAAGCCGGGTTCACCCGGCGTCGTTTCGTAGCCCGGCGCTGAAGCGCCGGGTGAAGCCCACATGACCGAATTCCTGATGACAACGCGATTTGCCAAAATTTTAGGACGGGACCTCCTTTCTCGGGTGCGTCCCCAATTATGGGCGCGTTGCGCCTGGC
>JALXCB010000196.1:10353-32519 GCA_026991225.1 Anaerolineae bacterium
GTCCCGCAGGTGAACCTGCGGGCTAAAAACGACGCCCCATGAATGGGGCTCCGGCGCATGTCGCGCGTCGGGGGAAGCCGGGTTCACCCGGCGTCGTTTCGTAGCCCGGAGCTTCAGCTCCGGGTGAAGCCCACATGACCGAATTCCTGATGACAACGCGATTTGCCAAAATTTTAGGACGGGACCTCCTTTCTCGGGTGCGTCCCCAATTATGGGCGCGTTGCGCCTGGCGTCCCGCAGGTGAACCTGCGGGCTAAAAACGACGCCCCATGAATGGGGCTCCGGCGCATGTCGCGCGTCGGGGGAAGCCGGGTTCACCCGGCGTCGTTTCGTAGCCCGGAGCTTCAGCTCCGGGTGACCGAGGCCGAAAAATGCCTGATTTCAAAATGCGTTCAGTTTAAGTTCACCTGGTGTTTTCAATAGCGTTCGAGTATCGTTCGACACAATTGCCTGGCCAAACGGGCTGGATATCGATCCCGAGTATCTTTACGAACACAGCAAAGCTTTGTCGCCCGAAGCCGTCGCTACCTGAAAAGCAAAGCGGATAACCCTTCTTACTCCAGGCTGCCGAGTTGGGCTTTAACCTTTTGTAACTGCCGTCCGTGTAGGGGATACTTCCATGCCGCGAAAATGCCCAAAACCATGGCCGACATGGGAACCAGGGTGATGAGGATGCGCAGGCCCAGGGCCACATGGGGCGGCTGGACTTCCAGCGTCGGATTGTATCCGGTCATCGCCAACATGCCGCCCAGCATCGCGCCCTGAAACGCAAAGGCCAGGCGAATGATAAATCCATTCATCCCGAAATACATGCCCTCCCGACGCACGCCCGCCACCAGCGAATCCTCGTCGATGACATCGGCCAGCATGATATCCCGCAGCATGAGCAGCCCCGCCAGGCCCAGCCCTAGCGTCGCCGTGGTCATAATCGCCTGCGTGTACGACCGAACGAACAGCAGTGGCAGCAACAACGCGCCGAAAGCGATCATGGCCGCCATCACCATGGTGCGGGTCTCCCAGCGTTTGGCCGCCCACGCCCACAAGGCGAAGGCGGGAATGGCCGTGAGGAAGGCCGCGCCGCTGAGCAAGCCCTGCTGCAACCCCTCCGTGACGCCCAGCACATATTTGGCGTAAAGAGGAACCACCGCGGGCAACACCAACAACGTGAATTCCACCATCAAATTCATCAACACGAACCAGAGAAACGATCGATTGGTGAACGTGTAAGTGAGGGCCTGCATGAAGGGAACAGTGGGTTCATCCCCGCGACTCGCGGGGTCTTCATGGCTCCCCAGCAACGAAATCAGAAACGCCAGCGCCGTAATGCTCCCGAACAGCATACCCATGCGCGCCCATCCCAGGCGTTCCGCGATGTCCTTGGTCAATACGATGGCCAGAATCAGCGCGATGATGGTAAAGGCCTGCCGCCAGGCCGAGACCGACGCTCGCTCGCTCTGTCGGGGAAACATCTCCGGGAAGAGGGCCACATAATTCAACACCACCGCCGACCACAACGTATCGAACAAGAGCAGTACAGCCAGGAAATACCACCACAGTCCGCTGAACAACGCGGCATTCTCCCCCACCAGGCCCGACGGCACAGCCCACAACAAATAGAAACTGATCCCAAGTGGAATGCTCAGCCCCGCGATCCAGGGAATGCGTCGGCCCCAGCGGGTGCGGGTGTTGTCGCTGAGCTGCCCGGCAATGGGATCGTTCACCATGTTCCACAAAGTGAAAATCACCCAGGCCACACTCATGGCCGCGGGCGCCAGCCGCAAAATATCCAGATAATAGAACTGGATCCACCCCGTGAACGCCTGATAGGACAGCGTCACGCCGAACATACCGAAGGCGTAGAGGAGTTTGCGCCAGTAGGATGAGGTCGTCATAAGCGCTGCGCCAGTGAGGGAGCTTAGAATGTGATATAATCAAGACATCCACACAGGAGGATGCCTCATGAACCGATCGCGAGACTGGTGGGTTCAGGCCCAGGCCGATTTACGTCACGCTCGCCATGCCAGAGAAGACGGCGCTTATGAATGGGCCTGCTTCGCCGCCCACCAGGCGGCAGAAAAAGCCATCAAAGCCGTTTTCGAAAGCCGCGACCAACAGGCATGGGGACATACGCTTACCCATTTGTTGCAGGCGCTGGCCGAGGAAGAAAACGTCCCGACCGATCTCCTGGACATGGCCCGCATGCTCGACAAGCACTACATCCCAACCCGCTATCCAAATGGGTTGGCGGAAGGCGCTCCCACCGAGTTCTACACCCGAAAGGAAGCGGATGATGCCATCCGTTATTCAGAAGCGATCTTACGATTCTGTGACCATTTACTCCATCGATAAGGCCAAAGTCTGGCAGGCCCTCACCCAATGGGTTGACGCCTTGCGCAAACGCCCTGAGGTGTTGGCAGTCATTTTGTTCGGCTCGATGGCTTCGAATCACATGCGTGCAGGAAGCGATGTGGATGTGCTCATTGTACTTTCGGAAAGCGACCTGCCATTTCTCGAACGCACGGTGGTTTATAAACCGCGTCGGTTTCCAGTCGATATCGACGTTTTTCCCTACACATGGCAAGAGATTCAAGCGGGGCAAAAGCTGGCCCAGGAAGCCCTACGCACGGGCCGGGTGTTGTGGGTGCGAGAGGGATTCGATTTGCTGTTCCGAAAATAGAACGCGGATGAACACAGAAAAACACGGATAATTCGAAAATCTGTGACCGAAGGCCGTGTGAATCCGTGTCCTCATTTTCATGGGTATCGGCGCGGGCTTGCCCGCCATCGGACTGCTTAGAACCGTGAATTCGGTGCAACCTTTACACATGACTGCTTATGCCTCGCGTCGGTGCTCGCCCCGGCGGGCGTAGCGCACGCCATCCTTGCCCGCTCGCAACTGCTCCAACGCATGGGGCAGCACCGGCGCCAACACGTCGAACTGCTCCCGCACGGCCTTGGGGCTGCCCGACAGGTTGACGATGAGCGTGCGCCCGCGAATGCCCGCCACCGCCCGGCTGAGCATGGCGTGAGGCGTCACCCGCAGACCCGCGGCGCGCATGGCCTCGGCCAGCCCGGGCGCCTCCTTCTCGATGACGTCGCGGGTGGCCTCGGGCGTGACGTCGCGCGGGGTGAAGCCCGTGCCGCCCGTGGTCAGGATCAGGGCCACATCATCTTCATCGGCCCACGCCCGCAGCCGCGCGGCGATCAACGCCCGATCATCGGCCACGATGCCCATGATGGGCTCCACTTCAGGCCAGAGGGATTGGACAAGCTGGCGCAACACCGGGCCGCTGCGGTCCTCCGCCTCGCCCGCGGCTGCGCTATCGGAGACAGTGAGAATGGCAATCATGGAATGGGATTAGGGTTCGTTTAGATGCGGGATGAAAATGGGAACGCTGATCATGCGGATGCTTCGCAACGCAGATGAACGCAGATCATTTTTTGATTTCTATCTGCGTTCATCCGTTTCAATCTGCGTCATCTGCGTTCTCCAATCTATGTTCATAGCGGACGCGAAAAAAGACGCTGGGCAAATCATACCCAACGTCTTGAGAAAGAGCAAACAGGTGGCAAGTGGCAGGTAGCATGCGGCAAGGGATGCCTGCCACTAGCGACATGCGACCTGCATCCTTTTTAGCGCTTGGTGTACTGAGGCGCTTTGCGGGCCCGCTTGAGGCCGGGCTTTTTGCGTTCCTTCTCCCGGGCGTCTCGGGTGAGCATACCCGCCTTCTTCAGGGTCGGGCGCAGGGTGGGGTCGGCCACGATGAGCGCGCGAGCGATGCCCAGTCGCACCGCGTCGGCCTGACCACTGATGCCGCCGCCCTTGGCCAGGACGGAAACGTTGAACTTACCCTCCATCTCCACCAGCTTCAGCGGCTCGGTCAGCCGGAGCTGGTCCTGCATGCGAGGGAAGTATTCGGTCATGGGTTTGCCATTGACGATGATTTCTGCGGTCTCGCCGGCGGGATACAGGCGCACGCGGGCCGTGGCGCTCTTGCGACGGCCAACCGCTTCGTAATAATGCATCTCAGTCATTCAAAAAACCTCTCTTTACAGATCTAGGGGCTGGGGCTTCTGAGCCTGATGGGGATGATCGGGCGAGGCGTACACTTTCAGCTTTTTGTACATCTTGCGGCCCAGACGATTTTTGGGCAACATGCCCTTCACCGCGTGCTCGATGACGCGTTCGGGATGGGTTTCCAACATGCGGCGCAGGGGCACGGCCTTGAGGCCGCCGATGTAACCGCTGTGACGATAATAAATCTTCTGATCCAGACGCTTGCCCGTCACGCGGACCTTGTCGGCGTTGACCACGATGACGTAGTCGCCAGTGTCCACGTGGGGGGTGTAGATGGGCTTGTGCTTGCCGCGCAGGATCTTGGCGATCTCCGCCGCCAGACGGCCCAGGGTCTTGCCCTCGGCGTCTACGACGTACCAGGTGCGTTCGATTTCTTCGGGCTTGGCGCTGTATGTTTTTCTCACGGGGATGGTCTCCTTATAGCTTCATCCGGTGGATAAAAGACTTGGGTGAGGATAAGGCCTTTGGCCGGGGCGGGAGGGGGTGACAGGGATCGGTCACGGGCCTGAATGAGGACCGGGATCGCATCGGGAGAGCGATATCCCTGCCCCACCTGCGCCAGAGCGGCGACGATGGTGCGCACCATGCGGCGCAGAAACGCGTTGGCGCAGATGTCGAGATAGAGCCAGGGCGGTTCGTGTGTGAGTTCGACCGAAAAGACTTCTCGGATGGTGACTTCGCCCTGGGGCGGCTGGCCGAAGGTGGCGAAGTCGTGCACGCCCACGAAATGGACGGCGGCCCGGCGCATGGCGTCGATATCGAGGTCGGGCCCCAGCTCCCACGCGTAGCGTGAGCGCAGAGGCGAATGGCCGGGCCAGAGGCCGATCTGATAGCGATAGCAGCGTTTGACGGCGCTGAATCGGGGATGAAAGCCGTCGGGAGCGAGATCGAGACTGCGAAAGGCGATGTCGTCGGGGAGAAGGGCGTTGACGGCCCGGAACAAGTCCTCGGCGGCGTGCTTCCACGGGGCTCGAAAAGCCACCACCTGGCCGCTGGCGTGTACGCCTGCATCGGTGCGTCCAGCGCCAGTCACTCGCACCGGGCGCTGCATCAATTTCCTGAGGACGTTTTCGATCTCGCCCTGAACCGTGCGTCCCTGACTCTGGATTTGAAACCCGAGCAATGCCGTGCCGTCATACTCGACGACGGCGCGAAAGAGGCGCTCGGGCGTCAAAACCTCCTGACTCATTCAACGAATTCGATGATGGCCATCCGAGCCGCATCGCCCTGGCGGAACCCCGTCTTCAGAATGCGGGTGTAGCCGCCATGACGCTCCTCGTAGCGGGGGGCCAATTCGTCGTAGACCACGCTCACCAGGTCGGGATCGTTGAGCCGGGCGCGCAGGAGGCGCTTGGCGTGCACCTCGGAGATGCGGCCGCTGCGACCGCGCTTGGCGATGGTGATCAGGCGTTCGGCCCGAGGGCGCACCGCCTTGGCCTTGGCTTCGGTGGTTTCGATTTGGCCATGGCGCACCAGTTCGGTGACCAGATTTTTGAACAGGGCCTTGCGATGATCGACATCGCGACCGAGATGGATGGTTTTCTTTTTATGGCGCATAGGACTCTCTGGTTTGAAAAATAGCGTTGCGTTCGTTTGCAAAAATAACTCGAAGCCCACGTTGGGCGAGCCTGCCACAGACGTGATGCGTAATCCGTAATCCGTGGTAACTGCTAACGTAGCCCTGTTCATTCGACACGGATACGAGGAAACACGGATAAAATCTTTTTTGAATGACTTCGCGCCTTCGTTTCCTTCGTGTCTTCGTGGCAAAAAAGGGGCGATTGGGGCCAACTACCTTAGCAGTTACAATCCGTGACGATCTTACGCATCACGCATTACGCATTACGTGCTTGGCTTCCCGCGCCGCCCTGGCCGCGAGGCGTTTTCATCGGTATCGGCGCGGGCTGGCCCGCCGTCGGACTGCTTTGGAAAGGTCTTTGGGAACAGCGAGGAAGCGTTGTTACTCGCCGGGCTCGAAGTCGATATACTCGAGATAGCCCTGTTCGGCCAGACGCTCGATGAGCTCATTCAGGGATTTTTGGCCGAAATTGCGGATGTTGAGCATGGCGTCCTCGCCCTCCTGCAGACGCAGCAACACATCACCCACGGTGGTGAGGCCGGAGCGCTTGAGGCTGTTGAACGCGCGCACGCTCAGACCGAGCTCGTCGATGGGGATGTCGGCGATATGCTCGGGAATGGGCGACGCCGCTTCTTCCTGCATCTCGTAGGAGAGATCCAGACCGCCGATGAGGGAGAAAAGGTTGACCAAAATGCGAACGGATTCGACCAGCGCATCCTCGGGATGCATGGCCCCATCCGTCCAAATCTCCAACACCAGACGGTCGAAGTCGGTATGCCCGCCCACGCGGGTGGGTTCGACCACGTAATTCACGCGGCGCACCGGGCTGAAGATGGCGTCGATGGGGATTTCGCCGATGGGAAGTTTGGACCGACTTTCATCTTCGGCGGGCAGATAGCCCTTGCCCATCTCCACCACGAGCTCGATATCGACCTCCGCATCCGGGGAGTCCAGAGTCAGCAACTCCAGGTCGGGGTTGATGATCTCGACTTCGGGAGGGGCGTTCAGGTCGGCTGCGGTGATGGTGCCGGGGCCTTTTTTGTTGACGAAGATGCGCACGGGTTCATTGCGATGCATGCGCAGACGCAATTGTTTGAGGCGCAGAATGAGCTGCGTGGTATCCTCCCGCGCGCCTTCGATGACCGAAAATTCATGATACACGCCGGCAATGCGCATGGATGTCACGGCTGCGCCCGGCAGGGCCGAGAGCAACACGCGGCGCAGGGCATTGCCCAGGGTGATTCCGAAGCCACTCTCCAGCGGACCAATCTCGAATCGGGCGTATTTCTCCGTGCTAACGGTTTTTTCAATTTTGGGCAAAACGGTTTGTAGTTCCTGAGTAATCACGTGGAGCCTCCGTGAGGGGGCGCCCCAATCCTATGGGACGCCGGGATACGAGCATGCCGGAGTGGCATCAACAACCTGAGACGACGAGGCTACAGCGGCGATATTAGCGGCTGTAGAACTCGACGATGAGCTGCTCGTTGATGGTGACGTCTTGGATATCCTCACGCTCGGGCAAGGCAACCACCGTGGCGGTCATGTTCGCAGCATCGACATGGAGCCATTTGGGGGGCGTCTGCCGCTGGCCGAACTCTTCCGCCAGATCTTTGAAGTAGCGCTTCTTGCGGCTGGTTTCCTTGATGCCGATCACATCGCCCGGTCGCACCGAGTAGGACGCAATGTCCACCTTGTGCCCATTGACGGTGATGTGGCCGTGGGTGACCAACTGGCGGGCCTGCGCCCGGGAGCTGGCAAGGCCCATGCGATAAACCACATTGTCCAGACGGCGTTCCAGCAATTGCAGCAGCGCCGTACCGGTCATGCCTTTGGCCTTGACGGCCTGGCGGAAATAGCGCCGGAACTGACGTTCGTAGACGCCATAAATGCGGCGCACCTTTTGTTTTTCTCGCAACTGCCGACCATAGTCAGAGACCTTGCGACGAGAACGCCGGGTGAGGCCATGCTGACCGGGCGGATAATTCCTTTTTTCCAGCGCACACTTGGGCGTGAAGCAGCGTTCTCCTTTGAGATACAGCTTCATGCCCTCGCGGCGACACAGTTTGCAAACTGCATCCGTATAACGAGCCATTAACTACGATTTCCTCCAACTTGAACAAGTGTTGGCGTTGACGGTTGATATCCGGTAAGCCGGGCCGGGTCGGGGCGTCAATCCGCGACCGCGGGAGACCGGCCGGAGTTCCGATTTAGACGCGGCGTTTCTTGGGGGGGCGGCAGCCGTTGTGGGGCAGCGGGGTGACGTCGGTGATCTCGACGACCGTGAATCCCTCGCCCATGAGGGTGCGGATGGCGGCTTCGCGGCCCGGGCCCGGGCCTTTCACGAACACCTGCAACTCCCGCACGCCATATTCGCGGGCCTGGCGGGCCACATTGCGCCCCGCCATCTGCGCGGCGTAGGGCGTACTCTTGCGCGAGCCCTTGAAGCCCGAACTGCCTGCGCTGGCCCAGCAAAGCACATTGCCATCGGTGTCGGTGATGGTAATGATGGTGTTATTGTACGTGGCCTGGATGTGCGCCTGCGCCAGGGGCACCTGGCGGCGGACCTTCTTCTTGGCGCTGCGGCGACGAGGATTTCTAGCCATAAGGTGATACTCCGGTTGTCCAGTGTTCAGTAATCAGTATTCTGTGATCAGTAATCAGTTCGCAAAGAAGCTGCGGACAAGCAACCTGACACCTGCCGCTTGCAACCTGCTACGCGCTTACTTGCGAGCGCGCTTGCGGCCGGGAACGGTCTTGCGAGGACCGCGCTTGGTGCGGGCGTTGGTGCGCGTGCGCTGACCATGCACAGGCAGGTTCATGCGATGCCGTCGCCCGCGGTAGCTGCCGATCTCGATGAGGCGCTTGATGTTCATCTGCACCTCGCGGCGCAGGTCGCCCTCGACGATGTAATTGCGGTCGATGACATCGCGCAGCTTTGCAATCTCTTCAGCCGACAGATCTCGCACGCGTTTGTTTTCGATGCCGGTCTTCTCCAGGATTTCCCTGGCAGTGGAACGGCCAATGCCATAAATGTAAGTCAGGGCGATCTCCAGCCGCTTGTCGCGGGGAATATCGACGCCAGCAATACGAGCCATACTTCCTCCGGGAATTCAGTAAGCAGTAATCAGTAAACAGTAATCAGCAAAAGGTTGGCGTCAGTGGTCAGATGGTTGGATCAGTTTCGATGCACTGATTACTGATGACTGACCACTGATTACTTGACCAATCAGCCCTGGCGCTGCTTGTGTTTGGGATTGGAACAAATCACGCGCACGACGCCACGGCGGCGGATGATCTTGCAGTTATCACACATTTTCTTGACAGAAGGTCGGACTTTCATGTTCGTATCTCCTCGGATGAGGTGCGAGGCACATGCCTACGGCATGCAGTCAACGTGTTTCTAAACTAAACGCATTGTGAAATCAGGTGTTTTCGGCCTCGGCCACCCGGAGCTGAAGCTCCGGGCTACGAAACGACACCGGGTGAACCCGGCTTCCTGCGGCGCGCGACATGCACCGTAGCCCCATTCATGGGGCGTCGTTTTTAGCCCGCAGGTTCACCTGCGGGCGGCAGCGCGGCCAGAGAATCGCCTTTCATGGATGATCCAATGCAAACCAAAAGCCTTGGTTTCAATTTGCTTTCAGTTTAGCAGGCAAAAACGCCTTTGAGGGACGCCTCCAGGCGCGTCGCACCTAGAGGATGGTCATGATCATGGGGTCGCCATCGGTGACGGCGAGGGTGTGTTCGAAATGGGCGCTAAGGGAGCCATCCTGGGTGCGCACGGTCCAGCCGTCGGCGTCCACGTTCGTGAGCCAATGCCCGGCCGCCACCATGGGCTCCAGGGCGAAGGTCATGCCCGGGCGCAGACGCATGCCCGTGCCAGACCGACCGTAGTTCAGAATCCTGGGCGGCTCGTGCATCTGCCGCCCCACGCCATGCCCGCCATATTCGCGGATGATGGCGAAGCCGCGACTTTCGACGTAAGCCTGGATCGCGGCGGAGATGTCGCCCAATCGGTTGCCCGATCGCGCCTGCTCGATGCCAGCCCAGAGCGCGCCCTCTGTGGCCTCCAGCAACGCCTGCGCATCCTGACTGATCTCACCCACCGGATAGGTCCAGGCGGAATCGCCCACCCAACCGTGGTAAGTGGCGCCAACATCGATGCTGATGATGTCGCCTTCCTTCAGAAAACGCCGGGGGCTGGGAATGCCATGGACGATCTCATCGTTTATCGAGGTGCAGATCGTGGCCGGAAAGCCGCGATAACCCAGAAAGGTGGGGACGGCGTCATGGCTGCGGATGACGTCCTCGGCGATAGCGTCCAGCTCCGCCGTGGAAACGCCCGGTCGCACCGCCTGGCGCATGGCCTCATGCACTTTGGCCACAATTCGGCCCGCCTCACGCATCAACGCCAGCTCCCTGGCGTCGCGCAAAACGATCCCGGCAGTCTTTTTGCCCTGCCCGGACAAATGTTGAATCATACTACAAACGGGCCTGTTATGCAAAAATGCAGTGCAACGAAGTTGTTCAACAACAGCCAGGCCCGCCTTGATGCAGATGGAAATTCTGACAACCGAATCGGTGCGGAAAGCCTGGGGTAAGACACGCGCAACGTGGCGTGTGAGCTCATGACGTTTTACGTTTCACGTTTTACGAGCATTGCATCCTTGCCAAACGTTGGCCTTATAAGGCTCTCTCAGGCAAAGACAATGCTCATTACTTGATGAAGCCCTCGTAATGCCGCATGAGAAGCTGGGCTTCCAACTGCTTCATGGTGTCGAGCACGACGCCGACGACGATGAGCAGACCGGCGCTGGTAATGAGCAAAGCGGAGTTGCTCAGCGAAGGTTGCCGCAACAGCAGGCTCACCAGCCAGGGCAGGATGGCCACGAAGCCCAGGAAGAGCGCGCCCACCAGGGTGATGCGGTTGACGACCTTGTTCAGGTACTCTTCGGTGCGTTTGCCCGGACGGATGCCGGGAATGTAACCGCCCTGCCGTTGCAGACTCTCGGGAATGTTCTGCTGCTGGAAGATGACCGCCGTGTAGAAAAAGGTGAAGGCCACCACCAGGATGAAGTAAGCGATCCAGTAAGCCGTGCTGCCGATGGAGAAATTCACCGCCAGAAATTGAGCGATGCTCTGCAACCAGGGGACGGGCGAGTTGACGAAGGCGCTGGCGATGGTGCTGGGGAAGATGAGCAGCGTGCTGGCGAAGATCAGCGGGATCATGCCGGCGCTGTTGACGCGAATGGGCACATAGCTGCTCTGCCCCCCAACCATCATCAGGCGATTGCCCTTCATGGTGCGCACCCGCTTGCCATAGCGCACGGGAATGCGGCGCTGGCCCTCTTGCACGTAGACGATGAGGAAGACCGTGCCAATGGTAATGATGGCAAAGACAATGGTCAGGAAGACGCCGTTGGTGCTGGCCAGCAAGGCGTTGATTCGGGGCCACATCCGGCTGACGATGCCGCCAAAGATGATCAAGGAGACGCCGTTGCCGATGCCGTCCTGAGTGATGAGATTACCCAGCCACAGGGCGATGAAGGAGCCTGTGAGTAGCGCCACCAGCACGCCGACGGTCAGCAGGGGGTCCTTGCTGAATCCGAAGTTGGGCAGCAAAGCCGTGCCAAACGTGCCGCCGGACATCAACGCCGCGGTGCCAAACCCCTGGAGCAAAGCCAGGGGGATGGTCAGGTAGGTGGTGTACTGGTTGATCTTCTGCCGGCCCGCGTCGCCGTCCTTCGCGATCTCCTCCAGCTTGGGGATGATGGGGACCAGAAGCTGCATGATAATGGAGGCCGTGATGTAGGGGTAGACGCCCATGGCCATGATGGAGAAGCGGGAGAGGGCGCCGCCGCTGAGCATGTCGAACAGGCTGGCCAGGTCGTTTTGCAGAATCTGCCCCATGGCCTCGCGGTCCACGCCGGGCACGGGAATCTGCGCCAGGACGCGGTAGAGCAGCAGGATGCCCAGGGTGAAGAGGATCTTCTTCCTGAGCTCGGGAAGAACGAATGCGCTGCGTAATGCTGTGAGCATAAAGCTTGCCTCCGAAGATGGCTCACGCAAAAGACGCCGGGGATGATTACCCCGGGCGTCCTGCGAGAGATCAGGTCAGGGGGAGGATTTCGACGGAGCCGCCCGCGGCCTCGATCTTGGCCTGGGCGGTCTTGGAGAAACGATGCGCCTTGACGGTCAGGGCGATATCGATCTCGCCGTCGCCCAGGATGACCACGGGCCCGCCGTTCTTGCGGATGACGCCGCGGGCGATGAGCGCCTCGGGGGTCACCTCTTCGCCAGCCTCGAAGTCCTGCGCCAGCGCAGCCACGTTGACCGGTTGATATTCGATGCGGTTGATGTTGCGGAAGCCGCGGATGTGGGGCAACCGACGGAACAGGGGAAGCTGACCGCCTTCGAAGTAGGGGCCCTTGCCGCCGCCGGAGCGGGCGTTCTGGCCCTTGGTGCCGCGTCCTGCGGTCTTGCCTTTGCCCGCGGCGATGCCGCGTCCCACGCGGGTGCGCTTCTTGCGGGAGCCGCGTGCAGGTTTCAGATCGTGCAGATTCATGCTTCTTTCTCCTCGACCGTGACGAGATGCTGCACTTTGTACAACATGCCTCGGATCACCGGGGTGTCATCGTGCTCGACCACATCGCCCAAACGGCGCAGGCCCAAAGCCCGAATCGTGCCGCGGTGTTTCTTGCTGTAGCCGATCACGCTCTTCTTGTACGTAATGATCAGTTTCTTGTGTTCGCTCATCTGTTATCGCTCCAGATGATCCTGAATCCAATGGGGCTGCACCTTGGCCACAGGAATGCCGCGACGCTTGGCCACCATCTCAGGGGATTGCAGTTCGGCCAGGGCCTGGTAGGTGGCCTTGACCACGTTCAGGACGTTGTCGCTGCCCAGGGATTTGGTGAGGATGTCGCTGATGCCCGCAGCTTCCAGCACTGCGCGCACGCCGCTGCCGGCGATAACGCCCGTACCGGGAGAGGCGGGGCGCAGCATCACCCGGGCCGCGTTGAACTTGGACGTGATCTCGTGGGGAATGGTGGTGCCCACCATGGGAACGGTGATCAGGTTCTTGCGGGCCTGCTCCGAGCCCTTGCGGATGGCCTCGGGCACCTCGCGGGCCTTGCCTACGCCCACGCCCACGCGGCCTTTGCCATCGCCCACGACGACGACGGCGCGGAATCCGAAGCGGCGACCGCCCTTGACCACCTTGGCGGTGCGGGCCAGGTCCACCACGCGTTCTTCGAATTCGTCCTGAACTTCTTGTCTGCGACTACGATCGTTTCTAGGCGCCATATTGATTTCCTTCCTTTTAGAACTTCAGTCCAGCTTCGCGGGCGCCTTCGGCCAGGGCCTTGACACGGCCATGATAGGGGAAGCCGCCCCGGTCAAAGACAACGGTTTCGATGCCAGCGGCTTTGGCGCGCTCGCCAGCACGCTTGCCAACGATTTTGGCGATCTCGGTTTTGGTTTTGCCCTGCAATTCGTCGGCCAGATCCGGTTCCAGGGAGGAGGCTGCGGCCAGCGTGCGTCCGCTGGGCTCGGCCTCGTCATCGATGAATTGCACGTAGATGTGCTTGAGGCTGCGATACACGGCCATGCGGGGCCGTTCCGCCGTGCCGGAAATGCGACGGCGCACGCGCTGATGGCGACGAATGCGGGCGATGCGACGAGGATGGGTTTTCATGTTCAGGTCTCCTTTTACTTCTTGCCAGCCTTACCGGCTTTCATGCGTACGTATTCGCCGCGGTAACGAATGCCCTTGCCCTTGTAGGGTTCGGGAGGACGCAGCGCCCGGATCTTGGCGGCGACTTCGCCCACCAGTTCCTTGTCGATGCCTTTCACGCTGAAAGCGCGACCGCTCTTGGCCACCTCGAAGGTGATGCCCTCGGGCGGTTCGATGAGGACGGGGTGAGAGAAGCCCAGACTCAGGTCCAGCGCATTTCCACGGAGGATGGCGCGATAACCTGTGCCCACCATCTCCAAATCCTTCTGGAAGCCCTGGCTGACGCCGATGACCATATTGGCCAGCAGCGACCGGGTGAGCCCGTGCAGCGCCCGGTGATGGCGTTGGTCGGTGGGGCGGGAGACCACGATCTGGCCATCCTTGATCTCGATGGTCATATCGGGGTGGAAGGTGCGAGTCAACTCGCCCTTGGGCCCCTTGACCGTCACTTTGTTGTTCTTACCGATTTCGATACTGACTTTTTCGGGGATGTCAATCGGTTTTTTGCCGATACGGGACATGGATTTCCTCCAAACGATATCGCAGTGACAGTGCATCTCGGCGGGAACCACCGCATCCCTGTCATCTGCTGGGTTTTACCAGACGTAGCAGATCACCTCGCCGCCCACGCCCTCGCGCCGGGCCTGACGACCGGTCATCATGCCCTTGGAGGTGGAAACGATGGCGATGCCCAGGCCGCTGCGGACCCAGGGAATGTCCTTCCGGCCCGCGTAGATGCGGCGCCCAGGCTTGCTGACGCGCTCCAGACCGGCGATCACGGGCTTGCCGTTCTCGTCATATTTGAGATGGATGCGCAGGGTGGGCTGGGGCTTATTCGTATCGCGCAGGTCGTACCCGCGAATGAAGCCCTCTTCTTTCAAAATCCGGGCGATCTCCTGTTTCATTTTCGAGCTGGGCATGGAGACGGATTTGTGTCCAGCCATGCCCGCGTTGCGGATGCGGGTGAGCATGTCCGCAATGGGATCGGTCATCATAGGGGATGTACTCCTGTTTCGATAATGACGTTGTCGTCGTTTGCTAAAGCTCGTAAAGCCGACGTTAAGTGAGATTACAACGGACGTAATGCGTAATGCGTAATCCGTGAGGTCGTTACGCATCACGCATTACGCATTACGAAATCGGCTTCTCGCGCCAGCCTGGCACGCAAGCTGTCTCTGCAGACCGGCGTGCAGTCGCTGCGCGTTTACCAGCTCGACTTCACAACGCCGGGAAGGTTGCCACGCAGGGCTTCGTGACGGAAGCAGATGCGGCACATATCGAACCGGCGCATGTAGCCGCGAGGGCGACCGCAGATCTTGCAGCGATTGCGCACGCGCACCTTGTACTTGCGGCGCTGTTCACGATAAATCATACATTTCTTAGCCATGGAATTTCTGAACTCCTTGGGGAGATGGATTAGGATTAGGATTAGGATTAGGAGAGGAGTTGGGGCGGTTCAATCCCCAATCCTGATCCTTAATCCTCCATCCTACCGCTTTTTGAACGGCATACCGAGCAGACGCAGCAGCTCCCGACCTTCTTCATCGGTCTTGGCCGTGGTGACGATGGTGACGCCCATGCCGCGGATCTTATCGATGCTATCGTAGTCGATCTCGGGGAACACGAGCTGTTCTTGCAGGCCCAGACTGTAATTGCCATGCCCATCGAAGGCGTCGGGGCTGACGCCCTGGAAGTCGCGCTGACGGGGCAGGGCGATGTTCATCAGCCGGTCCAGGAAATCCCACATGCGGCGGCCGCGCAGGGAGACGCTGACGCCGATGGGGTTGCCTTCGCGCAGTTTGAAGGTGGCGATGGACTTGCGGGCCCGGCGCACCACGGGCTTCTGACCGGTAATCACGGTCAGGTCGTTGGTGGCGTACTCGATGGCCTTGGGGTTCTGCAACGCCTCGCCCAGACCGATATTCACGGACACGCGCACGATGCGGGGCACCTGCATCACATTTTTATAGCCGAAGCGCTCCATCATGGCGGGAACGACTTCTTTTTGATAGCGTTCTTTCAACCGGGGAACCATATCCTTTCTCCGTTAGTCGATAAACTCATCGAATTTGGCGCTGTAACGCACTTTTTCGCCGCCTTCATCGCGGATCTGCACGCGGGTGGGGCGACCGGCGTTGGGGGCCACCAGCATCACGTTGGAGATGTGGATGGGGCCTTCGCGCTCGATGATGCCAACCTGGGTGCGCACGTCGCCCGTGCGGCGCTGATGCTTCTTGATCATGTTCACGCCGCTGACGATGACGTACACCCGATTGGGGTCATAATTGCCGAATTTGTCCTTCTTGCGAATGACGGACTTCACCTCGCCGCGCTCGCCTTTGCTGTTGCCAGCAATGACTTCGACCAGGTCGCCCTTTTTGATTTTCAGTTTGGGCTGTTTTTTCTGTACGGATTGCTTTTTGGTCATCTTGCCTCACCTACTTTACAGGACTTCGGGCGCCAGACTGACGATCTTCATGAAGCGTTTTTCGCGCAGTTCACGAGCGACCGGCCCGAAGATGCGGGTGCCTTTGGGGTTTTTGTTGGCGTCGATGATCACGGCGGCGTTGTCGTCGAAGCGGATGTAGCTGCCGTCCTTGCGGCCCACTTCCTTGGCCGTCCGCACGACCACCGCTCGCACGACATCGCCCTTCTTCACCGAACCGCCGGGCGCGGCCTGCTTCACCGTGGCGACAATGATATCGCCCACAGAAGCGTATTTGCGCTTGGAGCCGCCCAGCACGCGGATACAAAGGATCTCTTTGGCGCCAGTGTTATCGGCCACTTTCAGGCGGGATTCTTGCTGGATCATGATCTTCTCTCCTCTTTCGGGCATGTCGCTGGCATGAACCGCCAAGGACGATTTGGCGAATCCGCCATGACGTCAAACGTGAAACGTAAAACGTCAACAGCCCGACGGATGACGCTTGACGTTTGACGGATCAGGCTTTATGCGCCAGCCAAAACCCGAAAAATGTCATCTCGACATAGATTGGACTCAGGCGGTCTCGGCCTCGCGCTGCTTCTGGGTCATGTTTTCGATGACAACCCAGCGCTTGGTCTTGCTCAGAGGACGGGTTTCGAGAATACGCACCTCGTCCCCTTCCTGGCAGCTATTGTTCTCATCGTGGGCGTGATATTTCTTGTGCACCTTGACCACCTTGCCGTAAAGGGGATGACGGAAGGTGCGGGCCACGCGCACGACCACGGTCTTGTCCATTTTGTTGCTGACGACAACGCCGGTCAGCACTTTCTTTCGTTCTCGAGCCATGTTACTCCATCTCCACAGCTAACTGGCGCTCGCGCAGGATGGTCTTGATGCGAGCAATGTCGCGCTTCACGTCCTTGAGCCGGTTCGTGTTCTTCTGCTGGCCAATGGAGAGGTTGAAACGCAGGTTCATGAGTTCTTCGTAAGCTTCATCCAGTTTCGCCTGGAGTTCGCCATCGGTGAGATCGCGCAGTTCGGATGCTTTCATTTTTAGTGTCCCTCCTCGCCGCGACTGACGAACTGGGTGGCGATGGGCAGCTTGTGCGAGGCCAGACGGAAGGCTTCGCGAGCCGCTTCCTCGGGCACGCCCGCCAGTTCGAAGATGATGCGGCCCGGCTTGACCACGGCCACATAATGATCCACCGCGCCCTTGCCCGAGCCCATGCGGGTCTCGGCCGCGCGCTTGGTCACCGGCTTATCGGGGAAGATGCGAATCCACAGCTTGCCGCCGCGGCGAATGTGACGCACGATGGCGCGGCGGGCGGCCTCGATCTGACGACTGGTGATCCAGGCGGGCTCGGTGGCCTGCAGGGCGTATTCGCCGAAGGCGATGGTGCTGCCGCGCCAGGCCTTGCCGCGCATGCGGCCGCGATGCACTTTTCGATATTTCATACGTTTGGGCATTAACATGATGCTTTACCTCGCTTCTAAACCGTCATGGGCTCGCCGGGCAGAATCTCACCCTTGTAGATCCACACCTTGATGCCGATGACGCCGTAAGTGGTGCGGGCGATCATATCGGTGTAGTCGATATCCGCGCGCAGGGTGTGGCGGGGGATGCGGCCCATGCGGATGTCATCCACCCGGGCCATCTCCGCGCCGCCCAAACGCCCGCTCAAGCGGATCATGATGCCCTTGGCGCCGGCCTTCATGGTGCGCTCGGCCGCGCGGCGCATGGCCCGTTTGTGAGCCACGCGGCGGCTGAGCTGCTCGGCGATGTTCTCCGCCACCAGCTTGGCGTCCAGCTCGGGCTTCTTGATCTCCTCGACGTCGATCTTGATGCGCTTGCCGGTGAGTTCGCCCAGGTCCTTGCGCAGCTGGCTGACCGTGACGCCCTTGCGCCCGATGACGACGCCGGGCTTGGCGGCATGGATGGTGAGATGGACCAGTTTGGGAGCCCGTTCGATCTCGATTTTGGAAACGCCCGCATGAGACAGGCGGTTGTAGATTTCTTCGCGAATCGCGCGGTCTTCCGCGATCAGGCGGGTGTAATCTTGGCCTTCAGCGTACCAGCGCGACAGGTGTTTCTTGGTGATGCCGAGTCGAAACCCGGTGGGATGGACTTTGCGACCCAAAATTCGCCTCCTTGGACTTATCGCTCTTCAAGCTTGACAGTGATATGAGAGGAGCGGCGGATGATCGGTTTCACACGACCGCGCGCGCCGGGACGATAACGTTTCGTAGAGGGCCCCTCATCCGCGTAGATCTCCGCGATCCACAAGTCCTCAGGGGCCATACTCTCATTTTCCTCCGCGTTGGCGATGGCCGACTCCAGTGCCTTGCGCACTTCCTTGGCCGCAGCCTGGGGCATGTGCGCCAGCACATCCATCGCCTCCAGGGCGGGCATGCCGCGAATCACATCAATGACCAGGCGCACTTTCTGGGCGGAGATGCCAACGTATTTGCGTTTGGATTGAACCAGATAGGACATGTTTACCTCTTCAGTAATCAGCGATCAGTAATCAGTGATCAGTGATCAGCAGCCAGCAAAAGGAGATAAACTGATAACTGATGACTGTTTACTGATAACTTTCTATTTGCGGCGAGCTTTGCTCTTCTTTTCCTTGACGATGTGACCGCGATAAAAGCGCGTGGGAGCGAACTCGCCCAGTTTGTGGCCCACCATGTTCTCGGTGATATAGATGGGCACGTGGCGACGTCCGTTGTGCACGGCGATGGTGTGTCCCACCATCTGCGGGAAGATAGTCGAGGCGCGGGACCAGGTGCGGATCACGCGCTTCTCGCCCTTGCGGTTCATCTCTTCGATCTTGCGAAGAAGCTTCGGACTGATATATGGGCCTTTCTTCAGGGACCGGGACATATTCTAATTCCTCCTAGCGGCGCTTCTTGCCACGACGCCGGACAATGTACTGATCGGTGCGTTTGTTGCGACGGGTGCGTTTGCCCAGGGCGGGCTTGCCCCAGGGCGTCTTGGGACCAGGCAGACCAATGGGGGAGCGACCTTCGCCGCCGCCATGGGGGTGAGAAGCCGGGTCCATGGCCGAGCCGCGCACCTCGGGCCGACGGCCCATCCAGCGCTTGCGGCCCGCCTTGCCCAGGTTGATGTTCTTGTGCTCGGGGTTGCTGACCTGCCCAACCGTGGCCATGCAGTTCAGCAGCACCTTGCGCACCTCGCCGCTGGGCAGGCGCAGGGTGGCGTAGCGCCCTTCTTTGGCCATGAGCTGGGCGTAGGCGCCAGCGGCCCGCACGAGCTGACCGCCCTTGCCTGGTTGCAGCTCGATGTTGTGCACCAGGGTGCCCAAGGGCATATTGACCAGAGGCAGGGCGTTGCCCGGGCGAATTTCGGCGTCGGGGCCGGACATGACGGTGTCGCCCACTTGCAGGCCCAAGGGTGCCAGGATGTAGCGCTTCTCGCCGTCGGCGTAGACCAGCAGGGCGATGCGGGCGCTGCGGTTGGGATCGTATTCGATGGAATCGACCCGAGCGGGGATGCCGTGCTTGTCGCGCTTGAAATCGATGAGGCGATAGCGGCGTTTGTGGCCGCCGCCCCGATGCCGCACGGTGAGGCGGCCCTGATTGTTGCGCCCGGCTTTCTTCTTCATGGGGCGCAGCAGAGGTTTGTGGGGTTCCGAGCGGGTGATTTCCTCGAAGGTGTATCCGCTCATCCCCCGCCGACCGGGCGTGGTCGGCTTGTAGACTTTGATACCCATAGTTGGATGACTCCTTGTGGTAAGCTGTCGTCCGAGTCGGGGACGATGTGGGCGATACTCGCTTCTTTAGCCGCCCACGGGGGGAGTAAACAGTGTGCAGTGTGCAGTATTCAGTGTTCAGTTGGGATGCAAGAACGAAAAAAGGTAACTGCTAACGCATCCCGGTTAACAAACCACAAAGGGCACTAAGGCACTAAGAACACGAAGAAAAAAATGTATCAATTTCCCTTTGTGCCTTTGTGTCTTCGTGTTCTTAGTGGTTTTCGGGTGACGACCTTAGTAGTTACGAAAAAAGCTGAAAACTGAACACTTGACTTTACACGCCTTCGTAGAGCTGGATAGACTCGCCGGGGGCCAGGGTGACGATGGCTTTCTTCCAGGCGGTCTTGCGCACAGCCGTCTGGCGCAGGCTGCGACGGCGGGTTTTGGGCTTCATGTTGATGATGCGCACGTTGGTGACGGTGACGCCGAAGCGGGCTTCGACCGCCTGCTTGACCTGGACCTTGTTGGCCCGGCGATCCACCTCGAACACGTACTGGTTCTGCTCGTCCGCCAGTTGCAGGGACTTTTCCGTGAGGACGGGGCGTTTCAGGACTTCGTACAGATGCATGGTTTATTCCTCCTCCGCCACGGCTTCAGGTTCGGACTCCTCGCCCAGGAAGGAGGCGATGACCTCGATGGCCTGTTTGGGCATGATGATGACCTTGTAGCCCAGCAGGTCGCGCACGTTCAGGTAGTTCGCACGCAGGATCTTCACGTAGGGCAGGTTGCGGGCGGAAAGTTCCACATTGTCGTTGGCCTCGGGCAGCAGAAGCAGCGCATTGCGCTCCACGCCCAACGCATCCATCATGGCGTCCATGGCCTTGGTGCGGGGCGCATCCATGCTCAGCTCATCCAGCACGATGATCTCTTGAGCCTGGGCCTTCACCGTCAGGGCCGAACGCAGCGCCAGCCGCCGCATCTTGCGAGGCATGCGCTTGGCGTAGGATCGGGGCTGAGGCCCGAACACGGTGCCGCCGCCGCGCCAGTGGGGCGCGCGGATGGAGCCCTGTCGGGCGCGACCGGTGCCCTTCTGACGCCAGGGCTTGCGACCGCCGCCGCTGACCTGACCGCGGGTTCGGGTCTTGTGCGTGCCCAGCCGCTTGTTGGCCAGTTGCCGCACCAGAGCCTGGTGCATCACAGCTTCATTTACTTCGATATTGAAAACGTCGTCAGGAAGCTCGACCGCGCCGATCTCCTGACCTTGCATGTTCATCAATGGCGCCTGCATCGTTCACTACCTCGCTTTCTTGACTTTGTTCTTGCGTGCGAGCGAAATGGTCACCAAACCGTTCTTAGGACCGGGCACAGCGCCGCGCACAGCCAGGAGATTGCGTTCGGGGTCCACGCGCATCACCTTCAGGTTCTGCACGGTCACACGCTCGTGGCCCATGTGGCCGGGCATGCGCTTGCCTTTGTACACGCGGCCGGGCGTGGAGCCTGCGCCCGCAGCGCCAGGAGCGCGCTCGCGGTCCGACTGACCATGGGTCTTGGGCTGGCGGTTGAAGTTGTGTCGCTTCACGCCGCCCTGGAAGCCCTTGCCCTTGGAAGTGCCGGTCACGTCCACGAAATCGCCCTCGTTGAAGAGGTCCACCAGGACCTTTTGGCCCAGCTTGAACTCGGCCAGCTCGTCGGGCTGCACGCGGAACTCACGCAGGGTGCGCAACGCGGGCGCATTCGCCCGCTTCAGATGCCCGCGCACGCCGCCGGTGAGGCGCTTCTCTTTCACTTCGCCAAACCCGAGCTGCACGGCCGCATAACCGTCGCTCTCGGGCGTTTTGATTTGCGTCACATAGCAAGGGCCGACTTCCAGCACAGTGACCGGAACCATGACGCCCTCTTCTGTGAATATCTGGGTCATGCCCAGTTTGCGTCCAATAAGACCTTTCATAAGTCTTTTTGCGGGAAGGGAAATGCCAGCGGCAAAAGACGCCTCATCATTCCGCTTCCCAACCTCCTTCATTCAGGATGGAAGATGATTGATGACTAATGACCAATGATTAAAGGTTGTCCGGACGACACGTCGTCCCCCAATCTTTAATCATCCATCTTTAATCATGTTTACATTACAGCTCGATTTCGATATCCACGCCCGCGGGCAGGGACAGCCGCATGAGGTTGTCGATGGTCTTGCTGCCCGAAGGAATCACGTCCAGCAGACGCTTGTGGGTGCGGATCTCGAACTGCTCGCGTGAATCCTTGTCGATGAACGTCGAACGCATCACAGTAAAGCGCTCGCGTTTGGTGGGCAGAGGCACAGGCCCGATGACCTGGGCGCCGGTGCGCTCCGCGGCCTCCACGATCTCGCGCACCGAGCTGTCGAGAACCCGATGATCGTAAGCCTTCAATTTGATGCGTATCCGTTGCTTAGCCATGCGCTAACCTTCCGGGAGAGAATCACTCCGGGAGACAGTCGTTTGACCGCCTCCCGGAGGTTATGAGAATGGTCTTACTCGAGGATCTCGGTGATGACGCCAGCGCCCACGGTGCGGCCGCCCTCGCGAATCGCAAACCGGGAGCCAACCTCCAGCGCCACCGGCGCAATCAGCTCCACTTCCAGGTTCACGTTGTCGCCA
>JALXCB010000197.1 GCA_026991225.1 Anaerolineae bacterium
GGGTGGAGGAAGCGACCGCGACGGCGGTGCGGGTGGGCGGGGGCGGAACGGGCGTAGGCTCCGCGCGTTCTCCACATGCCGCCAGAGCCATGGCAAGCGCCGTGGCTGCCAGGAAAAAGGCGCGTTTCATGAGGGAATCAGTCAGTAATCAGTGATGGGTAGCGTGTGTATGGAGTGTGTCATCATACCACACCGCCAGCTTCTCCCAGCGAAAGCGGTCGGCGATCCAGGCCCGATTTTGCGACCGCACGGCCTCGGGATTCGCCACAGCCCAACGCAGTTTCGTCAGCAGGTCATCGAAATGGGCATAAAGGTGGGCCGAGTGCAGCTCAGGCGGGATCAGTTCGGGATAGCTGAGGCGGTTGGGGAGTAGAGGATACGCTCCGCAGTGGATGGCTTCCAGCACGCTGACGCCGAAGAATTCGTGGATGGCCGTGCTGAGGACGAGGTCGGCCCGCCACAACAGGCGGGCGTAGGCCTCGCGGCTGGCCGCGTAGCCGAAGTGGATGATGCGGTCGGCCAGACGCTGGCGGGCTTGGGTGAATTCCCCGGGCTGCTGGCGGAAGTTTTCGCCGGCAATGATGAGTTGAAAGGGCAATCCTTCGTCGGCCAGCGCGTAGAGGGCGCGGAAGAACTCGCCTGGATTTTTGTCGTATTCCCAGCGCTGGTTCCAGAGGATGCGCAGGGGGCCCGCTTCGCGAGCCAGGGGGCGATACGCGTCGAAGAAGGTCAGGTCCAGGCCCACGGGCAGCACGTCGCTCTTGTCCCGCAGCCGGGGGATGACTTCCAGGTGGTTGTAGTCGGGGAAGTGTTTGAGCAGGCGAGGCAGCTCGTCGAAGCATTCATCTCGATGGTAGGCGCTGTTGAAGTGGATGCGGTGGGCCGCGGCCATGCTCAGGGCGTTGATCATGGCGTAGGTGAGGTCGCGCTTCTCTCCGGGCGGCGGGGGATAGGTGAGCTGGTTTTCGTGCATGTAAAGGTGAATGGGGACGCGGTCGAGCCAGGGGCGGGCCAGGGCGATGAGCGCGGGCAGGTTGACCATGTCGGTGGCGAGAATGGCGTCGGGCGGGCCGACCTCGCGGGCCAGCGCGGCGATGCGATCCGCCAGCTCCAGCGCGCCGCCCTGCATCCGCCATTTCCAGAAGCGCCCGGCCATGGTGACGAGATGGATTTCGTGGCGGCTGTGCGCGGCGTAGCCCTCGGCCCAGGCTTTGTGCGAGCCGGTGTGGTAAGGAGAAACAAGAAAAATGCGCATGGTGTGCCTTTGAACGTGAAGTCCGGTGTCCAATATCCAACGTCGGCGGCGTTGGCATTCAGGGTTCACGGTGGTAGACCAGGAAACCGGTAGACCGGTAGACCAGTAGACCGGGAGGGTGAGCGAATCGGCCCGGTTTCCCTGGCTTCCTGGTCTACTGGTTTACAGGGCTACGCGCCCCGCCATTTTCATCTGCGTTATCAGCGTTCCTGTGTTCACCCTTTCGCAATTCGCGCTCTCGCAATGTCGCCAGAATCGCCCGATCCGTCTTGGCCATGGGGAACGCGGCGGCCTCATCCATAGTCACCCAGCGCCAGTCATCCACCCCCAGCGTCTGAGGTTCGCCCGCGAGATGGCGGGCGTGGAATGCGTGCAGGGTGATGCGGAAGTGGCTGAAGGCGTGCTTCACCACCGTGAGCTTCTCTCCCACTTCCACCTGAATCGCCAGCTCCTCCATCAATTCTCTCGCCAGGGTCTGGGGAAGGGTCTCGCCCGGCTCCTGCTTGCCTCCGGGAAATTCCCACAACCCGCCCAACATGCCCGCGGCCGGGCGCTGAGCGATGAGAAAGCGCTCGGGGTCGGCCTGATGCCAGATGACGCCCGCGGCCACATGGTAGTGCGGGATGCGTTTACGGGGGACGCGCACCGGGCGTTGAGCCTGGGTTCCCCGCGCGTAGGCCAGGCAGAACGCTCGCACCGGGCAATGGTCGCAATCGGGCTGGTGGGGACGGCAGACCAGGGAGCCCAGTTCCATGAAGGCCTGGTTGAAGAGGCCCGGCTGGTCGGGGTCCACCAGCTGGGCGGCCCGGGCCCATAGCCGCCGTTCGGTGTCGGTTCGGTCGATGGGCGCTTCGATATCGTCCAGCCGCGCCAGTACCCGCTTTACATTGCCGTCGAGGATGGGCGCGGGCAGGCTGAAGGCGATAGAGCGGATGGCTCCGGCGGTGTAACGTCCGACGCCGGGCAGGGCCAGCAGCGCCTTTTCATCTTGTGGAATCCCCCCACCGTGTTGTTCCACGATGATCTGTGCAGCCTGGTGAAGATGCCGCGCCCGTCGATAGTAGCCCAATCCCTCCCACAACTTCAACACCTCCTCCAGGGGCGCTGCGGCCAGAGCCTCCACTGTGGGAAAGCGGGCCATGAACCGGTCGAAATAGGGGATGACCGTGGCCACCTGGGTCTGTTGCAGCATCACCTCGCTGACCCAAACCCGGTAGGGCGTGGGCCGCTCGCGCCAGGGCATGGTTCGGGCGTGTTGCGCGAACCAGCGCAGCAGGGCGCGGCGAAAGGCGGGGATAGCTTCGTCGGTCAAGCGCGTCACGGCGTGGGCAGCGCGCCGCATCGCCCCAGAAGCAGCGGCGAGACCAGCATGATCAGGATGAGGATGAACAGCCAGATGGGCATGCCCATGATCACGGGCATTTGGCGTTTGGGTTTTTCGGGTTTGGGGGTGGGCAGGGGCGCCTGGCATCGCCAGCAGACTTTTTTGTCGTCAGGATTCCAGGTGCCGCAGTTGGGACAATCCACGAGGAAGTAATCAGTTAACAGTGAGCAGTCATCAGTGGGGTGATTGGCATGGGGCAAATTTTATCGCTCGCCATCTGCACAC
This sequence comes from Anaerolineae bacterium, assembly GCA_026991225.1. Lineage (GTDB taxonomy): Bacteria > Chloroflexota > Anaerolineae > J102 > J102 > M2005. The sequence continues at coordinate 2,865 of JALXCB010000197.1, forward strand.
CTGCTACTTGCCTTTGTGGCGGAGGCGGGCGGCCAGGGCGGGAGG
>JALXCB010000198.1:0-2446 GCA_026991225.1 Anaerolineae bacterium
AAATCCAAAGAAGAATCGGTCTCATTATTCTCCCCATCACAATCAGTTAACTTGCTGAGAAAATGAGCCTCATACATTCGTTTCGCCCATGCTTCTCGTAAATTGAGGCAGACCGAGCGTGATGATCGTCGGATTTGGCTTGTCAAGGCGTATCGCTCTTCGGGTGGGAATGACTTACTGACCTCAAATATTCGCATGGCCAATTCATAAGCCTTCTGGTATACAATCAAATCCTTTGCGGATCGAAGATGCATTTCTCGCCTTCCTCCCTGGGCTTCTGGCCTTCTAGTATTCTAGCATTCCGGCCTTCTGGTATTCTGGCCCTCTGGGCTTCTGGCCCTCTGGCCATCTGCCTTTCTGGCCCTCTGGCTCTCTGGCCCTCTGGCCCTCTGGCCCTCTGGCCCTCTGGCCCTCTGTGGTTCTGGCCTCAGACCTCTTCGTAATACGTATCCGGCGCTTCCGGATCGAAAATCTCGCTGGCCCAGAAAAGCGTGATCACGTCGGTGTCGCCCACGTTCTCGATGTTGTGCGTGTATCCGGGCGGGATATCCAACACCCGAAAATCCTTGCCCGACACCCGATACTCGATCACCTCGGGCTCGCTGCCCCTCTGGCCCTCTGGCCCTCTGGCATTCTGTATCTTCCTGAACCGAATCACCGCCTCGCCCTCCAGCACGAGGAACTTCTCCGCCTTGGTGTGGTGGAAGTGATTGCCGCGGGTGACGCCCGGCTTCGTGCGGGAAACGAAAATCTGCCCGAAATGGGGGGATTTCATGAATTCGGCCAGACAGCCCCGCTCATCGCAGCGTTGGGTCAGATCGTAAGCGAAATCATCTTCATCCAGATAGGTGAGATACATGCCGTAAAGCTTTTTGACGAAGGGATCGTTGAAATCGGGCGTGAGCAGGGTTTGGCGCATGGCCCGGAAGGAGCGAATCAGCTCCGCCAGCCGCCCCAACGTCACCGGATACTCCGGCTCCACCGTCCGCCACAAAACCTGTTCCCCCGCCCCCTGACCTCTGACCTCTGACCTCTGCAGCTCTGAAATAAACGCCCGCACCACGTCATCGATGTGAATCAACCGCACCACCCGATTGGGGTCGGAGATGGTGATAGGCAGATCGTGGGTGATGTTGTAGCAGAAGGTGGCCACCACGGTGTTGTAATTGGGACGGCTCCATTTGCCGAACACGTTGGTGAGACGGTAGATGATGGCCCGCGCGCCCGTCTCCCGGGCGTAGTCCATGACCGCTTCTTCGGCCAGACGTTTGCTGCGCCCGTAGGGATTGTCCAGCTCCGCCTGGATGGAAGAGGAGAGCAGGATGGGCGGGGGATCAATGCGCCGGGCCAGACGCTGACAGATGGCCCGGGTGAAGTCCGTGTTGCCCTGGAAGAACTCCTCCTCACGCTGGGGGCGATTCACGCCCGCCAAATGATAAACGAAATCGGCCTGGGCCAGCCAGGCGTCCAGTTGCTCGGGCGTGTTGGCGAGGTCATAGCCAAAGATCTCGATATCGTCGCTGCGTTGGAGATGCGCGATCAGATTGCGCCCGATGAAGCCTTGGGAGCCGGTGACGAGCACTCTCATATCAATCCATTCTCCTCCGAGCCATTGGTCAACGCCCGCTGGATATAATCCAGTTTCAGCAGCATGTCCACCATCTCATCCAGAGTGAGCCGGCGGGTGTTGTTGGAATTGTAATCCTCGGGCACGATGTCGGGCGGCGCGCCCTGGAAATAGTAGAGATCGTAGTTGAGGTCCCGGTTGTCTGCGGGCACGCGATAATAGCCGCCCAGGTCTTGCGCCCGCATCATCTCCTCGCGGGTGAGCAGGGTTTCGTACTGCTTTTCGCCATGGCGGACGCCTATGATCTCGATGGGGACGTCGCTGTCGAAGATCTTCTTCAGGGCCCGGGCCAGGGTCTCGATGGTGGCGGCGGGGGCCTTCTGCACGAAGAGATCGCCCGGTTCGCCATGTTCGAACGCGTACAGCACCAGGTCCACAGCTTCGTCGATACTCATCATGAAGCGGGTCATGGAAGGATCGGTGACGGTGAGGGGACGCCCGGCCTTGATCTGCTCCACGAACAGGGGGATGACCGAGCCGCGGGAGGCCATGACGTTGCCGTAACGGGTGATGGTGATGACCGTAGAGCCTCGCTCCGCGGCCACGCGCGACTTGGCCACAGCGAGCTTCTCCATGATGGCCTTGGTCATGCCCATGGCGTTGATGGGATAGGCGGCTTTGTCGGTGCTGAGCACCACCAGCCGCTCCACGCCCGCGGCCATGGCTGCATTCATCACATGCTCCGCGCCCACCGCGTTGGTCATCAGCGCCTCCATGGGATAGAACTCGCAGGAGGGCACCTGCTTGAGCGCGGCCGCGTGGAAGACGTAATCCACGCCCACCATGGCGTCCAGCAGGCTCTCGGGCCGGCGCACGTCG
>JALXCB010000198.1:2456-32230 GCA_026991225.1 Anaerolineae bacterium
TTCAGCTTTTTGTTGCGATAAGCGAGACGCATATCGCTTTGCTTTTTCTCATCCCGGCTGAAGATGCGGATTTCGCGGATGTCGGTTTGCAAAAAGCGACGCAGCACCGCATTGCCAAAGCTGCCCGTGCCGCCGGTGATGAGGAGGGTTTTGTCTTTGAACATGGTTAAAATTTAGTCCTTGGAGTTGAGTATTTTCTAAACACCCGGTGAAAGTCAAGTCTAGTATATAAATAACTCAACAATATTGTAAAAAACGCCAAGATATTTGAGCTTGAAACAAAAAGGAAATTACCCACAGGTAATGAAAACATAACAAGAATAATAAAATATAAAAGAGCGACAGTGTGAAACTCTCTTTTATTCAAAACCCAAAAAAATAGCACTTTAGTAAATTTCCCTAACAATAATACCAATAAAAACAAACCAAATGCCCCCAAGTATTGTAAAAAAATTATTGAATCAGGAATCCATGCCGTCCCACAGTCGATCACTGGACCACATAATTGGTATCGGACATCTCCGCCATTCATAATAATACCAAACGGTATGAGCCCCATAAGGAAGTTGTAAAGTGAAGAAGTCCATACTGAAATAAAAGACGCTGCAAAAAAGATACCAAAGGTGAAGTATCCTGATAACTGAAAAATAAGGTCTCCAAGCATATTCGATATTGAATATATCCACGCATCCGGATCTTTGCACAGTTGCGCTGTAACACAATAGCGACTGAAACGAAAATCATATCGAGCTAAGATATTGTAGTTATATATCATCAATGACAATACACTCACCAACACTAGGACGATACTCGCTTTTCTTGAGGTATTATTGGTTTGCTGACCTAGCGCTGACCTAAGTGATAATGAAAACCAAAAAAGTAAGAGAATTTCAAAAATTTCAAATGTTGTACCACGCGCAGTTGAAAATAAGAGATAGGCGAGTGTAACAACCATCAACGGTGCCAAACTACTTTTTGTCACACGTTTGTCGAGAACCAATACCCTTATGTAAATGTATATCAAAGATAACTTCAGAAGCAGTCCAGAGAGAATGGCAGGAACTTTATACAGTGCCAATCTCCAAAGTTCCTGCTCCTGAAAAAAGACTTGATAATGACGGTATAACGACTGGCCACGGGATAAAGATGCCACTATCGTTCCAAATGTATTGCCAGTGTAAAAACGGACTAAAAATAAACTGATAGGTATCGAAAAGATTGCAATCAATAATGGAAAATATGATTTTTCTGATTCTTGGGTTAACCTTTTAGGCTTAGAATGTTTTTGGGGAGATTCCGAAGATAATCCCAACAGGAAAATACCTCCCAAAATCCACATAACTAATAAACCCGCAAACACATCCCATACAGACAAAGTAATTGGGGCAAAGATAGCCAATAGCGTAAGCGCTAAATACCATCTAATAATCATTTGCGCAATGTACTTCATTCCAGCAGCTTCCTAACGGCATTCTTGACGGAAAAAATATTAATCAATTCATAAACTTCATGGTCAGTATCGATATTCTTAATCGAGTCAAAAAAACTAATAGCTGATTGAATCCCGATCTCAGAAAAATCAAAAGAATTAATATAGATACGTCGAAAATCACCAACCACGTTATATAATTCAGACTCATTTTCTACTAAACAGAAACAGTATAATCCGAAGTTTATGTAATCTATTATTTTCGATGGAAAAGTCGGCATATCTGCACTTTTATCAGTCACAATGGCTCCAACATGAAAATTCAAAAGCAATAACTGATAATCTTTTCGACTAACCTGACGTTGAAAGGATATCCACTCATAGTCAGCATATTTGCGTTTCATACCTTCATATTCTTCTCCCCAAGAATAAAAGGTCAACGTTAGATCGAGATTACGTTTCCGAAGAATATTCAAAAACTCAATCAATGCGACAGAATTTCGTCCTTTAACAATCTGCCCCCCGAAAACTATTCTTATAGGACCATCCACATAGTTCGCTGGTCGTATATTTGCATTAGACTTTCCCCAAAGATACATGATCTTGATCGGGACAGTTACGTTTCCACCAAAATAATAGTCCTGTATAAACTGACGGTTACCTTTTCCCATCGCAGTAATCTCTGTGAAGCCCTTCATCAAAAACATCTCCAACGGTTTTAGAATTTTTTCTGACCATGGGGGAAGGGATCTTATCTTTGTATGATGCAAAGGAAAAATATCAAATATCATTAATGTTTTTTTCCTTGATGAAGCAAATTTAACAAAAAAAGCAGCAGGCAGTTTGACGGCTAACGGCGCTTGCACAACAATTTGATCAAAAGGCCCATTGTTTCGAAAGGCAATTATTAAATGATAAAGCAATTTGGGCCAGAGTAGCACATATTTCAATATTTTTATAGAGGAAGACACCTTTATAATATGTTCTTCCAGATGTTCTGTTTTTTTGACTACTGATAGATCCCCGTAGGCAACAACTGTTACCTTATGGCCTTGTAACCGCAATTCATCCACAAGATCATTAGTCAAGTAAGGATTATCAGATGTAGCCATATATTTGGAAAATATCATTAGGATATTTTTCAATTTGTCACACTCTCATATAACGAAAAAGATTTGTAAATGTCAGTTTAATCGCCGTCAGTGGGGTACAATTCCAAATTGTCTTCGCATATAACCTATCCCGGTCAACATTTGCTTCTATTCTTTCGCAAACAGGTAGACTCATGACATCAACATCATTTGAGGGAAGACTTTTTCTCCAGTAAGCTGGAGGAGGTGATTTTGTGCGGGTCGCGTTCGAACCAAATCCGATATTCATAATCAAATTTTTCGTTGGATAGACACTAAAAAGGCTTCTTCGAAAAAACAAAAATTGAAGGTAAAAATCCCATGTCGTAGAAAAACCAATAGTATGTTTGAAGACATTTTTCCAAAATAGCCGTTCCCATACGGTTAAGAGACCTTCTTCTTTTAGTTTAATGTCAAGTTCAGTGATATCTCCAAAAGATAGGCATGCGTCATAGTTTTGCCACCTATCAGACCATGAAGCCCAACCCCAAGGATTGAAATAGATAGAAAACCCATTTCTATACCTTGCATTATATGCATAATCAACTAAATTTGATCCAGTAATCATTCCAATCCTTTTTTCATGGTCATATTTCTCAAGCCCCCACTCACAAAATCTAAAAAACTCTGTAGTTGCCACACAATCATCTTCAAGAATGATCCCCATCCTTTCATGCTCAAAGAACCACGTAATTGCATCTATCGGAGCGTACTTTCCACCCAGGTTTTTATGTCTAAACAAAGTGACAATCTCACAATCCCAATCGATATTTTGCATAACATAGCTACGAACGGCATTCACCATTTCCTTTTCACCTGCGACGCCATCTCGAGGTCCATCCGCAGCGACATATAATTTTTGTGGCTTAACCCTACGAATAGAGTTAAACACTTGCTTTGTGGTGTTAATTCTATTGAATATTAACAATAGCACAGGAATTTTCAATGGCCTATTCACACTCGATCACCTCCATGATTTAATCCGAGGCCTGAAATCAATGCAAAAATATTAAATGCTTTTGTCGACAAAACAAAATTTATCCTTGTCTTCGGGAAAATATAAGTGATCAAATATCCGGCAAAACACTGTGAAACCAACGTTGCTATTGCCGCACCAATTATTCCATAACGCCTTATAAGCACTAAATTGAGAAAGACATTAATTATAGCGCCAATAATCATATTAACCGCCTGATATCGCTGTAAGTTTTCACTAATGAACCATTTACTATTCGCCATCCCCAAAAAAACAAATATACTGGCCCATACATGAATTCTGAGAACATTACTTGCACGCTGAAACTGTTCACCATATGCTAATGCAACAATATTGTCACTCAGAAAAGTTACCAGTATTGCAATAGCGACAGCCGTCCAGATCATCAATGAATACAAATTCTGTAATCTTTCATAATAGAGGGATTGGCTGACTTTTTTCGCATTAAGTATTGCTGGAAAAAGTGAAGTTGTGATAATCATGGGAATAAAATAGGATGCTTCACTTAACCGTACTGCAGAAGAATAAACCCCCAATTCACTATCTCCCAAAATCCCTCTAATCATAACCTGATCTATTCTCATATAGATCACAATAAACAAACTAATAAGCATTAATGGCCAAGAATCTCGCAAGAGACCCTTAGCAAGCGATTTATCAAATAATCCAAAGAATATGGGCTTTCTTTTATAAAAATATGATATGAACATTAAGAAGGCCAATGCAATTTGATCAAATAGAATCACTAAGACAAACCAAAAAATCGTCTTATGTGAGGTAATCAGATACACTTTCAGGATAGAAGAAACAAATAACTGAAACATTTTGCTAAAAGAAATAAACCTAACAGCAACTTGTGATTGAAAATAAAAATCAATCACCTCAAAGCTTTGAAATACCAAGCCAATAGATACTATTAGGACATATAGACTTGTTATTTTATCCTTGGCAATGAATACTGTAACAGTCGCAATAACCCCCACCATCAAGAAAGCCACCGCTGCCTTGAGCCAAAATGCGGTGCCAAGATACTGTTGTACCCTATTGGGGTATAAAACCATATCCCGAACAACAATGCCATCTAATCCCAGTTTTACAATTCTTCCCAAAACAGCCCAAAAAACAAGCACGTAACTATACAGTCCAAACTGCTCCGGTCCCAAGTAACGTGCCACCCACAATCCGATAAACACTTGAGCAAGGATTCGTAGGCCCCGTTCACCAAACATCCAAGAAGTGTTTTTGAAGTACCGGTTAAACCCTGGTGAATTCTTTAGTTTGAGAAAATATGTTTGCATACACTTATCGTTAGGAGAAAAGATATTACTTTGCCCGGTCCGCGGCCTCCAGCACCTTTACCACGGCAAGGCGATAGCGTTCTGATTTTCGATTCGCGGAATTCCAAGTTCACTGATTATCATACATCTCAATCCACGGCGACAAGTACACCATCGCCCGCGCCAGCGCTTCGGGCGGAATGTCTTCCTTCCAGCGCCCGATATGCGCCCGGTTGGGATCGATCAGCGCCAGCTCGTCCTCGCGGAAGCAGTAGTCGGGCAGGTTGATGAAGGCGATCATCCGGGCCAACTGCTCCTGGGGCGAGCGGGCCAGGTCCTCGAAAGCCACTTCCAGATAGGAAGATGGGGGCAACTCCTCGCGGATTCGGGCCCAGGTGGAAAAGATATTGCCCAACCGGCGGGCGGCGGCGATCAGATCATCTCCGCCCCAATCCTGGCGGACGTAAGAAGCCAGTACGTCGCGCGGGTCTCGGTGAATGTGAATCAATGTCATGTCGGGAAAGACGGCCAACAGCCTGTCCGCCCGCAGGAGATTGTAGGGCGTGTCATCCAGCCAGTGGGTCGCGTCCTTGCCCTGCCGTCGGGCCAGATGCCCATACAGATCATCGAAGAAAGTCCGGATCAACCCCGCGGCAGAGGGAAAAGGCAGCGGATCGGTTTCGTAAATTTTCGAACGCAAGCGATAGGAGGGGCTGCCTACCCATCGCCCGGGAGCGACATGATAGGTCAACTCGCCAATGAGCTGATGCAATCGGGCCTCATAAAACGACCTTCCGAACTGGCTTGCCAGGTCCAACCCCCCATACCGCCGCGGCGACGCCCCCAATCGCAGCAAAAACTTCCGAAAAGCGACTCCGAGGGCAGTGTTTTTTGCCCCGGCGTCCGCCATCAGGTTTAGGAATGCCTGAATGGCGTCATCCCCTTTTTGCGGCGTCCAGTCCCGAGTGAGCGCATCGATGAGATCCAATGCGCCTCCGGGGTCCACCAGCACCCGAAGCTCCCCTTCAACAATTCCCACGATTTGAGGATGATGGAGGAGCAGTTTCTTCAGAATGCTCGTGCCGCTGCGGCCCGTGCCGCCGATAAAAATGGGCTTCATTCGATCTCCGGCCATAAAGCCACGGATGACGCGGATTTGCACGGAGTTTTTTTATGGGTTTTCAATCCGCGTCATCCGTGTAATCCGTGGTTCCTTTCATTGTCCGATCCGCGGCCTCCAGCGCCTCCACCACGGTCAGACCGTTGCGCCTCTCAGCTCTTACTCGTCCACGACTTCAAGCGATTTTCGATACAAGGCTTCCGCTATCCAAAATCCCCCATCTTCTCGAAGGGCGTCTAACTCCTGTCGCAAGGATTCAATGCGCCCATCCAACCTGGCCCGCATCAAGATACCCACGACGCCCGTCTTCGGCAGATCATATAGCGTGGCGATTCGCCTGCCATCGGTCTCATCAATCAACAACAAATCGGCTTCTACTTCTACTGCCAGTGCTATTGCTTCCGCTTCCCCATTGTCCAACTCACTCTTCAGCATTTTCATGAGAGGCTCATTCGCAACGTCAACGACTTGAATCCAGCCTGTGTTTTGGCCAATTCGCACTTCCTCAGCCCCAGTGCGACCTTTCCCCTCGATCACGACTTCTTGCCATACTGCAGGAGGAATGATAATGGCGCCAGACATCTCCCGTAGTAACGACAATCGACCGATGCGCGCCAAGTGAATCAACGTGGAAGAATCACTGATGACCTTTAACATATCGGATATCGTCTTTCAAATCCGACTCAGTAAAATGGCGAACAACCTTTCGCTGGCCTAACAATTCTTCGAACTCCCAGCGCGTCATTTGAGCCAAAATACGAGCTTTCCCCAAAGAAAGTACACCACGCTGATACAACGCCACTGCCAATTCTTTGCGAAACTCTTTTTCTTGTTCGTCACGAGGTAGTTTTGCTGCTTCAACAACTTCCGGCGGTATGTCCAGCGTTAATGTTTTCATGAGTGAACTCCGATTAGATGATTGCGACAGGCATATGGCCCATCAAAACCCAACACTCTCAGGTGTTTGATAAAGTCCCGACGGGAAACAGGCGCCAAGCGCTTCGTCATCAGGCGGCAAGCAATTCTGGAGGACGGATTTCAAGTCCATTCGGAGGAGGAATTGGCAATCCTTTTGCCAGGCTAAACAGAAGCCAATCTTCGAGCGCGCTGGCAAGATTACGACGACAGGCCTCAAGTGACTCTCCCGTCGCCCACACGCCTGGCAACTCAGGAATCTCTCCATAATAGGGCTCATCGTCCTCGATGAGTTCGTAATGAGCATGTTCCATTGCTTTATCGAGATATTCGGTCAACATCTTCTGCCTCCTGAAGGAGATTATAGCACAATGCTTTTGCCCCTTCAATGCTCGGTCAGAGGTGGCTGGTTTTCAATCCGCGTCATCTGTGAAATCCGTGGTTCGCTTCATCGCCCGATCCGCCGCTTCCAACACTTCCACCACGGCCAGACCATTGCGCCCGTCGGCCAGGGGCGGCTCCCCCGTACGGATGGCGTCCACAAAGGCCTGGCATTCGGCCCGCAGCGGCTCGGTGAAGCGGATTTTGGGAATGAGCAGATCGCCCGCGCGCAGCAGAAGCTGAAATTCGCCAAAGGTGGCGTAGCTGCCCAGACCGTTGCCCGGCTTGCGGTCCACCCCCTTGTCGTAAAGCCGGATCTTGGCGTCCGGACTGACGTCATCGTAGACGACCATCTTCTTGCTCCCCACCACGGTCATGCGCCGCACCTTGTTCGGGTCCAGCCAGCTCACATGCACCGCGGCCGCCTGCCCGCCGCCATATTCCAGATTCATGAACACGACATCCTCGATGCCCGGCTGCAGATAGGCGTAACCGTGGGCGTCCACCTTCACAGGCGCGCCACCCAGCCAGTAATTGATGATGGAGATATCATGGGGAGCGAAGTTCCACAGCGCGTTCACATCCTGGCGCACGATGCCCAGATTCAGGCGTTGGGCGTAAATGTAGTAGATATCGCCCAGCTCGCCCGAATCGATATACGCCTTCACCTGGCGCACGGCCGCGTTGTAGAGAAACACATGCCCCACCATCAAAATCAGACCCTCAGCGTCGGCGAGCTTCACCAGCTTCCGGGCTTCATCGCTGGAGCGGGCCAGGGGCTTTTCCACGAACGTATGCTTGCCCGCCTGCAACGCAGCGCTGGCCAGTTTGAAATGGGTGTGCACGGGCGTGGCCAGCGCCACGGCGTCTACGTTCGGGTCGGCCAGCACGCTTTCGAAATCCCCGGTCTGGCGGGCGGCGGGATAGTTGGCGCCCACGCGTTGCAGCCGCGCGGGGTCCATATCGCACAGGGCGTGGAGATGGACGTCGGGAAGGGCGTTGAAATTGCGGGCCAGGTTCGGGCCCCAATGGCCCAGGCCGACAACCGCAACGTTTATTGGCGTTTGGATCATGGGCATAAATAAGTTGCGATCAGAAATGGAAATTGATAGTAACTGCTAACGTACCCCGGTTAACAAACCACAAAGGACACAAAGGCACTAAGAACACGAAGAAAAATGTATAAATTTCCCTTTGTGCCTTTGTGTCTTCGTGTTCTTAGTGGTTTTCGGGTGATGATCTTAGTAGTTACAATTGATAGGAAGCTTTTTGTCGTCGCTGGCTGTCTGAACCCATCCAGGCTCCGCCTTTCCGAAGTCAACAATGATCCTCGGAATCACATAGGACGTACACAATTCCGACCGGAGCTTGAAGCTACGACAGTCAGAATTTATGTGGGAGCGGAAGAGAATGAGACCCGGATCACAAGACGCGTGGATAAATCATCCCGCCACGAAGGGCCCAACGACATTGGCCGTCAAGAGTTCGCGCTTGAAATTATAACCTTATCTTCCTTTCATTCCCAAAATTACTTGAATTGTCTTGATCAACACCGAAAGATCAATAAAAGGTCCCAGGTGTTTGATATAGTAGAGATCGTATTGCAGTTTAACGAAAGCATCTTCTCTCGATGAACCGTAGCGATAACGCACCTGTGCCCAGCCAGTAATGCCAGGCTTGACTGTATGGCGTAAACCATAAAAAGGAATCTCTTCGGAAAGCTGTTCGATCATCTCCGGTCGTTCCGGCCTGGGTCCAATCAGGGTCATCTCTCCCTTCAATACATTCCAAAACTGAGGGGTTTCATCCAGTCGGGTGCGGCGAAGGTGCTTCCCCACGGTCGTAATGCGCGGATCATTTTCCTTCGCCCACACAGCGCCAGTCTTTGCTTCTGCATCCATCACCATAGAACGAAACTTGATGATCTGGAATTTCTCTCCGTTTTTCCCCACTCTGGTTTGGCGATAAAATATCGCGCCTGGATCGGTGATCAGGTTGCCAAACCAGACAAAAGGCGTAATCAGCAAAACGAGCAACAAGCCTGGAACAGCGACGAGGATGTCCGCCATCCGGCGCAGAGCCAGATAGAAACGAAATCCAGAGGGACGGGAGATAGGCAACAGGACCGTCAGGTCCTGCCCTGCATGCTGGATGGGCACTCGGCCCGTCATGCGCTCATAGAGAGCCGCCATGGTCGTGATGGGAATCCCCATTTCATAACAGGCCAGGATGGCGTGAAATAAATCTGGATTGATGCGCTGAGAATGGGTGATGGCAATGATGATCTCATCGGGATTCATCTCCTGAACCAGTCGGAGCAAGTCCTTCCCCGCGCCCAAAACGGGCACGCCTTCCACATCACCTCCTTGTTTTGCAGGATCATCATCCACAAAACCCAGCAATTCATAACCTGTGCCCAAATAAGGATTCCCTGTCTCCGAAGCAGTCTCCTGAATCGCTTCCACCAGCGTTCTCCCAGACCATCCGGCGCCGATGACCAATGCTCGATGACGAAAAGAAGGCTGTGTAAAGACCGTTGCGTAAATAAACCGCCAAAATGTGATTCCCAAAAGCGCAGCCAGGAAGAAAATCACAATTTGGGTGCGACGATTGGGCAGCACGGGCGTCAAATACGGAATCAAAAGGTAAATCGCCAAGGTGATGAGCACCGATATTCCCGCCGCCCATATCGAATGCACCGCGCTGGCTGCTTTCGCCAGATCGTACACATTGAAAAGGGATCCAATCACCAACCACAGGCCCGAAAGCAAGAGCACATACCAGGGAAAGCGTTCAAGCATCCGAATGAACACGGATTCCGGCCACAATGACAGCATCAACAACAGGGCGCCATTCAAAACCATCAAATCAATAATGACCAGCAGCAATTTCCTTTCGGAAAATTGAAGCGATAGTCTACCCCGGCGTTTTTTTTCTAGAGAAGCGGCGTTTTGATAGATGACTTCCATAGGTGGAGTATGTTCATAAAGCGAGACGTCGGATGTATGCCATTCAACACAAGAAAATCAGTATCGTGCAGCAACCGTCTTTCTCACAATAGTATAATGCCTTTTCATGCGACGCACGCGTAACTGCTCAGGTCGCGCCGCCGCTTTTTGCCACGAAGACACGAAGAAAACGAAGGCGCGACGTATTTTTCTTTATTTTTCCCTTCGTGTCTTCGAAAAACTTCGAGCCTTCGTGGCTTTTGGCGGCCTAAAGTCAAGTGCGTTAGCAGTTGCGACGCGCTCATAGAATAAGACGTTTTCATCCATGGATATCGTATCGCGATCACAGCCCATTTCTCAAACCATTTCAGTTCATCCGCACCCCCACTATGCTTTCAGCGTCTCTTCCAGCGTCTGTTCCATCTTTCGAGCCAGCGTTTCTCGATTCAATTGGTTTTCAATGCAGCGTCGGCCGTTTTCACCCATCCGCTTTGCCAACGCCCGCTCCGATTCAAGCCTCAGGATGGCGTCGGCCAGCGCCCGGGCGTCGCCCGGCGGCGTCGCCAGGCCGGCGTTGCACGATCGGGCCAGTGCAGCCGCTTCGTCCTCATCGGTGACGATCACCGGGCGGCGATAGGCCCAGGCTTCCAGCATCTTATAAGGAATAACGCCCTTCACCTGCGCCGAGGCCAGGGACGCGATGCAAACATCCGCTGTAGTAAGAAAACGAGCGAGCGCCTCCTTCGTTTGCCGGGGAAACAACGTCACATTCTGCAATTTCAATCGTGCAATCTGCGCCGCCACAGCGTCTCTTCGCACGCCATCCCCCACCAGCAAGAAATGAATATCAGAGCGTTGTTGCAGCAGGGAAGCAGCTTCGACGATCACCTCCACCCCTTGCATCACCCCCATCAGCCCGGCAAACAACGCCACAAACTTGCCCTCCAGACCAAGCTGCTGCCGCAGATCGGGAGCACCCTCCACAACCTGTTCCAGATCGACACCGTTGGGGATCAAATGCAGTTTTTCCGCAGGAAGACCGCGATGGCGCATATCCTCGTACATGCCCTGGGTGACCGGGATGATGGCCGCCGCATGGAAGTAAATGAAACCCGCCATGGCATCCCACCCACGCAACATGAGCGAGCCCGGACGAAATGCGCCCAACCGCACGCCCACCTCGGGCCACATGTCCCGCACGTCGAGCGCCAGGGGAATTCGGAAGCGCCTGGCCAGAGCCACGCCCGTAAGGCCGAGAAAAAGCGGGGGCGATGATGCGATCACCACATCAAACGGCCCGGACAGCTTGCGGCCATACCACCAGGATGACAGCATGAAACTGAGGTAATTGGCCATGCGCCGCCAGGCGTCTCGCCTGGAAGAAGTATAAAGCCAGACGCGGTAAACATGCACGCCCTCCATCGCTTCGTGCATCCATCGGCTTCCCCGATAGGGCTCTGGGACGGCGTCCAGCAGATAATTGGGAACTGCCGTCACTACGGTCACCTCATGCCCGAACCGGGCCAGCCAACGGATCATGCCATGGGCCCGGGCCGCAGCTGCCCCGAATTCGGGAGGAAAATACTGAGTGAGATAGAGAATGCGCATGAGTCAGATGGGACACTCACCGGGCCAAGACCCTGGCATAAAGTGACAACAGTTTCCGAGATTCCGCTTCCCAGGAAAACCTTTCTTCCACCATCCGCCGACCGGTCATTCCCATAGTCTGAGCTTCCTCGGAGTAATTCAATAACGACTCGATAGCCTCAGCAATTTCTGCGGGATCGAGGGGATTGACGAACCGGGCGGCGCCATCGAACACCTGTCGCCAGTAAGGAAAATCCGACATAATCATTGGAAGCGAACACGCCATATACTCAAAACCTTTCACGGGCAAATTTGTCAAATAATTCGCTTGGGGATGGAGAACCGCCATACCTACATCCGCGTGCTTCAAATACGCATACACCTCTTTGGGCGTGAGAAATCCCAGATAGCGAACTCGATCCCAGCCAGCCAATTGTGAACATTGCCTCCGAAAATCTTCTGACGCCCATGGCCCGGCCAGCCATAATTCAACATCCCGCTTCACCAGCCCCACTGCCCGCACCATCTCCTTCACGCCACGAATCGGAGTCAAACCTCCCACGTAAATCAACACGGGACTCTTTGTCGTTTCCACCTCTGCGGGCTCTATCCGATCAATCAAGTTCAATATAGGATAATTTGCCAGGGAGATAGCCTTTGGAGATGGAAATCTGGCTGCGACCAAAGGATTGGCAACAACCACCCCATCGAATAGGGCCAGAGCAACCCGTTCGCTCCAATGGGCCAATCGGGCAATGAATTTTCGTAACTTCACGAATGCCAAATACTCCTTCCCTAAAATCTGCGCTGGCAAATTTTCGTGAATATCATAAATCACCTTCTTCCCGCGCATTTTCAGCAAAAGCCCAATTGGCAACAATTCAGGATCATGGAAATGATACACGTCAGCCTGCTCCTCGAGCCCCGCCCAATAAATTTGCCAAATCGTCTTCAGAATGCGGTCTCGTCGATTTTTCGGTTTGGGAACGGCGTGAATACTGATATTATCAACCGTTTCTGAATGGACATGAGGAGCTACCAGAACAACTTCGTAGCCAGCGCGCTGCAATGTTACGCATTCCTTATAGAAGATGCGTGTGTCGAGGGGAAAATGAACCGACGTCAAGTGAACGACTTTCCCCTTTTTCACCTCATTCATGGCCTGGCATATCCCTTCTGTGACCATCTTTCGACAAAAGATGAACTCCCAGCATCAAAATACTTGCGAAAAATGTCCAATTGATCTGCTGATCGATATAAGAACTAGAAGCCGCGGTTACGGGCGCATAACCCACCAAGGCTAAAAGCAGAAAAATGGCTGTTTGATCACCTCGCTTTTCAAAGGCGATGTAGAAAAGAGATGCATACCACACTGCAAACAATATGAACACCACAAGCCCGTATTGGCTAATGATTTCGATACCAAGGTTATGAGGGTTGATGATAGGAGATTCATTTTTTGCTCGCACCGTTGATCGTGGGACCAATCCTTGCTCATGATAATACTCAAAAGCGCCCGGCCCCACCCCGAGCCCCCAACTCCGCTTGACCAGCCACAATCCATTCACTATAAGATTCATTCTGATTTGGGATGATGTGACTCTTCGAACATTTGGTTTGGCCGCTTCAGAACGCGCACTTGGAGCAACTTGTTTGGACCGACTCTCACCAGGCTGTGGATCGGTTCGTGAAGTCGCGTCAGTAGGGCGTATTTTTATCTCTTTTGTCAGATAAGACATCTCCCGATGAATCTTCAACTTCGGATTGCTAAATCCCATAAAGAAAATTATTATAGAGAGGGAAACGAAAAGCAATGGAATCCAATTTTCACGTAGGCGTCGTAAACAAAGGAGCCCATATAATGTCATTTGCGCCAAATTCCCCAGAATCGCGAGGCGGCTCGATGTTTGCAACAATAAAAACGGAGTGATTAAAAGAAAACTTGCGGGAATTAAACGAACCCAAAAACGTCTACTGGACCAAAAAGTCATCCAGAGAAAGGCGTACGATAAAACCAAAAATCCCCCATACCCGTTAGGATTTCCAAACGTGCTGGTAATCAGAGATTTTGCAGCGGAAGGCGTTGTGAGGAAAAAATAGCTGGGAAGATGCTCTCTGGTCATCAGTTCCCAGCCAGCAACCAGGAATGTTGCAAAGAAGGCAGCGGTCCAGCCCCAGGCAAGGGCCTTGATCCCCTGAGATGAATACGCCTTCAAAGAAAGAAACAAAAACGCAAGCAGAAATCCCATGCCGATCGAAACCAGCTCTTTGACCCCTTCTAAGAACGAGGGCGTCCAAAACAATCCGATCCCGCCCCACGCCAACCAAACTACGCCCAATAGAAAATAGATGCGCGTCAGCCAGGAGGAACGCCAACTAAAATCAGGAGACAAAAAGGGCAGCAACACCAGAGAAATCGGCAACAGCTGTCTGAAGCCAAACAGGTTGAAACCAGCTACAGATAGGGGAAGAAAATATGGACCCAACGCCGCTGTGACAACGAGCGCTACAATCAGCATCTCGCTGAACAACCTTTTGAAATTGGTCATAAGCTTTCTGGCTGGATGCTGATGACTCATGAGGCGGATTCGGAGTCCGCCCGGCATGTCATTCACTGATCCTGGTGAGTCAAAATGTTTTGGTAAAGAGCCAACAATCTGGTAACGACGGCAGTTTTACTATACTTTTGCACGACGTTCGTCCGAATCGTCTCCGCCGGGAACGCCTCTCGATTCTCCTTTACATGCCACAGAGCCCGAGCAAGCGCAGATACATTTCCCGGTTTCACCAAGATACCGGTTTGTGGCGTCACGATCTCTTCAGGGCCGCCGCTATACGTGGCAATCACGGGCAAACCAGTCGCCATCGCTTCAATCAGGACAACACCAAATGTTTCAACATAACTGGGCAACACAAACGCATGGGCGCGCCACATGGCGGTCTTGACTTCCTCGCGATGCAGATAACCAAGAAACTTGACGCGATCGTGGATGCCCAATTCTTGGACCAGACGCTCCAATGCCCGACGTTCTGGACCATCCCCCCCGATTTCCAATCCAACATCATCCCTTTCCCGAAATGCCTGAGTGAAAGCTCTGAGAAGCGTATCAATGCCTTTATTCTTCTTCAAGAAAGCTACTGTCAAAAAACGAAAAGGTCCATCCGAAGCTCTGACAGGACTCAGCGAAAAATAAGAGACGTCGACCATATTGGGAATGATTTCTATATCGCTGCCGCCTTTCGGCAAATAAGACGACAGCGCCCGGGCCAGAGCTCCACTGACTGCGATGGTCGCCGAAGCATGTGTAAATGCGTCCTCGATAAAGGGCTCTTGCCACACACGAATCATGCTCCTGGCGAATCCCGAGGAATGTTCGGTAATCACATAGGGAAGTCCTGTTTGCATCGAAAGTTGTCTGGCGGCAACGCCGCCCCACAACACGCTATGTGCATGAAGGATGTCGGGGCGTCCCCACTGAGCCACATAAGCTCGCCACATGGATTTCACCAAGTTGACCCAAAGCCAGCCCCGCAACCTGGCGCTAATCACATTCCATCCACACACACGATAGGTTGGAATACCATCTTCTATCCGGTAGGTCCTCTGAAAGCGCGTTGTCAGAAGCTTCCCACGGTTTATCGAACGCAAACTGCGAAAATCAGGATAGATGACTCCAACCTGACACCCCGCTTCTTTCAGCGCCTGCGCCTGTTCTCGAAAAAAAGTCCCCCGCATCGGGAAATAACCTGTCGGATACCAGGAAGGCAGTATCAACACATGCGGATTGGACATGCTACATCATCTCACGCAATATAAGGCATTTTCGATGCCGAACCAGGCCACCTTAGCAGTTACGTTTTTTCAGGAAAGCCATAATTCGTTCGCTATGGAAGAGGACGATCTTCATCCCAATCCAGACAACGCAACACGCCCGGAGCCACCTCGCGATATCGCCAGCCGCTCTGCGGGCACACCCAGGCGCCTTCTTCATCCCGATCCACGAGTCGATGCCCGTGGCGGCTGATCCAGCCCACCTGCCGGGCGGGCACGCCCACCATGAGCGCATAATCGGGCACATCACTCGTCACCACCGCGCCCGCGCCGATGAGCGCGTAGCGGCCAATGGTCACCCCGCAAACAATCGTGGCGTTGGCGCCGATGGTCGCGCCCCGGCGCACCAACGTGGTCTTGAACTCGCTCTTGCGCTCGATCTCGCTGCGAGGATTGATGACGTTGGTGAAGACCATGGAAGGCCCGCAGAAGACGTAATCTTCCAGAATGACGCCATTGTACACCGAGACGTTGTTCTGAATTTTGACGCCATTGCCGATGATCGCGTTGTTGTCCACGAACACGTTCTGGCCCAGGTTGCAGCCCTGGCCGATGCGGGCCGTGGGCATGATATGGCTGAAGTGCCAGATGCGCGTGCCCGCGCCGATCTGGGCGCCTTCATCCACCACGGCGGTGGGATGCACAAAATAGGATATTTTCATAGGCTGCTATGTAAATAGGATTCGGATCAGGATTAGGATTGAGGATCGTCAGGCCGACGTTGAGCGAGCTTGCAACGAACGTGATGCGTGAAAACGTGAAACGTGAGAACCTTACGCATCACGCATCACGTTTCACGTGTTGGCTTCCCGCGCCGACCTGGCCGCGAGGCGGTTTCATAGGTATCGGCGCGCCGCCGCGCGTGGCGCCTGCTTTGAAAATAGAGTTGGGAAACCGGGAGGCCGGGTGGGGGAGCGACGCGGCCCAGTTTCCTGGCCCCCTGGCCCCCTGGCCCTCTGGCCCTCTGGCCTTCTGGCCCTCTGGCCTCCTGGCCTACTGAGCCGCCCGCTGCCACTGTTCCAGCAATTTCCGCCAGCTTTCGGGCGGATTCGCATGGAGCTCGATGGCCTTCTTCAGGCTGGCGATGGCCGCTTCTTCCCTTCCTAGCTGCTTCAAACTCAACGCCCGGAAATACTCACCCCAGGCATTCTCAGGATGCTTGCGCAAAGACTTGTTCAAAAATGCCAGGGCTTCCTCATAGCGGCCCTGTTTATACGTGGCCAAACCAAGGAAATAAAGGGGACGCCAATCCTCCGGGGCCAGGACCAACGCTTTTCGATACCACGACTCGGCCTGTTGGGCGTCCCCACGATACCGGTAGCTCTCTCCGATGCCGATATACGGCGCAATAGCCTGATCGTTCAAAGCCAACGCCTGTCGATACGCCTTCTCCGCACCTTCGTAATCCCTCTGGCGAATGCGCAGGCTGCCGATGCGCAGCAAATAGGGATAGGCGTCCGCGCCCTGGGCCAACGACGCCGCTTTTTCATATAACGTCAGCGCTTGCTCCCACACCTGCTTCTGCTCCGCTTCCCGCCCCAAACGGGCGAACTTTCGCGGGTCTGTGTCGATATCCGGATATCGACGCCAGCTTTCCAGCAATTCCCGCCAGGAGGATGGAGGCGATTTGCTGCGATCGACGGCCTCCTCCAATGCGGCTATCGCGCCACGTCGATCCCCCATTGCATCCAGGGTCAACGCCTTTTGATAATAGGTAGGCGAATGGGATGGATTTCGCGCCAGGGACCGGGCAAACCAATTCAAGGCGTCCTGATAATCTCCCTGCTCTCGCGCCATCGTTCCCAGATAATAATAAGCTGCGAAGCGATTGGGAGCGACCTGGATGGCCTTTTCATACCAGGGAGCAGCCTGATCATACTGTTTCTGATAACGATAGACATGGCCAACCCCCAGATACCCGTCCACCTTTTTGGGTTCCAGGGCGATGGCTTTCTTGTAGGCCGCCTCCGATTTTTCGAATTCATGAGCCCGCAGCCACATCAAACCTCCCCTCAGCAGATATCTGTAGGCGTCTGATGCAGACGCCAAAGCCGCCCCCTTCTCATAAGCCTGCGCCGCGGCTTCCCAATCCTTTCGCTGCTCCGCGGCCTGTCCCACGGCCCACCAATAATCGGGGGCATCCGATGAAAAGGCGGATTGTAGCCGTCGCCAGACATCCTCCACCGAGGCGTCTTTACCCAATTTTCGATACAGCGCTGCCAGCTTGCCCGCGGTCTTCTCTGAGGGGGCGTAAGCGAGGGAAAGTTCATACCAATGCACGGCATCGAGTAGATTGCCCTGTTTTTCTAACTCCGCTCCTCGCTTGCTTCCATAATTCCCGATCTCCTTCTGATAGGACGTGTCGATGATCGCATGGTCGGAAAAGGCGGCGATGGCGGCGAAAAGGGAAGCCACCTGGGGCGAGGGGATGCGCCCGGCCTCCGCCGCCCACGCCCGCCGGGCCCGGGCCCGATCGCCCTGCACGCACGCCAGTTCGCCCTGGTGCAGCAGGAGGTTGGGATCGTCGTTCTGGGCCCGGGCCAGACGCGCCGCCATGGGCTGGGTCAGAGCAGGGTCGGCAGGGGGACAGGCGTCCGGCGCGGGGATCAGCGTATCGGACGTCCACACCCGGGTCAGATCACGTATGAACAGATTGACCTGCCCGCGCGCCCACACGCTCGGGCCCAGGGTGAGCAAGGCGAAGAAGACTGCGACGGCAATCAGCGCCCCCAACGCCTTCCCAGCCGATAGCCGTGACGCGCTGTCGGTCACGTCCTTACGCCTCCGCCCGGTTGCGGTAGAGGTTGGGGTCCACCACTTCGACCATGGCCCGCACGTCCAGACCGCCCCCCAAAAACGCGTTCACCTTCTCGGCCCAGGGCTCGGGATCCGCCAGCATGGCGTTGTAATCCAGGTCCAGCATGGCGAAGTTGGGCTGACGGGCCAGCCACAGCTTCACCTGCTGCACATGCTTGCGCAGCAGTTCCGCCAGCTTCTCATCGCTGATCTCCGATTTTTCCCCGCGACGTTCCAGCATCTTGCGCTGAGAGGCCAGCACCTCGGGCATTTTGCGATTCATGAACAGGACTTTGTATTCATACTCGGGCGGCAGGTGCTCCAGCAGGGCGGAGATGACCTTGACCGCCTTGCCCTGGGCCTGGGCCACCCAGGCCGTGTCGCCTTTATCCAGCTGCTTCACCCGCTCGAATTCGTAATAGCCTTTGGGATTATCCTCATCCGCAGTGCGGATGCCGTCGATGATCAGCTCCATGCCGCCCGCCTCCAGCATCTTCATCATCATCGACGTGCCAGAGCGGGGCAGACCGGAGACGATGACCACGGGTTTGGCGGGCGCTTCGGCGGTTTTCTTCTTTTCGAACAGGGAGGAAAATAGTTTCATGGCTCTTTTTGAATCCAATAGGCGAAAGTGACTATACAGGTAACTACTAAGGTCGTCACCCGAAAACCACTAAGAACACGAAGACACTAAGGCACAAAGGGAAATTTATACATTTTCTCTTCGTATTCTTAGTGCCTTTGTGCCCTTTGTGGTTTGTTAACCGGGGTACATTAGCAGTTACGAGCTTCAGCTCCGGGTGGCCGAGGCCGAAAACGCCTGATTTCAAAATGCGTTTGGTTTAGCTATTCTTCAGGAAACCGCGTTCCAGCAGATATTCAACGATCTGATGCGCGTTCTCCTCGGCGGTGTGGTTGACCGTATCCAGGACGATTTCGGGATTGTTGGGAGGCTCATAAGGGTCGTCGATGCCGGTGAAGCCTTTGATCTCGCCGCGGCGGGCCTTGGCGTACAGCCCCTTGACATCGCGCTCCTCGCACACTTCCAACGGCGTGTTCACGAAAACCTCGATGAAATTATCGGAGCCCACCATGTTGCGCACGTCGTTACGCGTGGCCCGATAGGGGCTGACCGCAGCGCAGACCGCCACGCCTCGATGCCGCACGATCTCCGAAGCCACGAAACCGATGCGCCGGATATTGATATCCCGATCCTCTTTGCTGAATCCCAGGCCCTTGGAAAGATGCGTGCGCACCACGTCGCCATCGAGTTGGGTGACCTGACGGCCATGCTCCAGCAGCAGCGTGGTTAGAATCTCGGCGGTGGTGGATTTGCCCGAGCCGCTGAGGCCGGTGAACCAGACGGTGAACCCCTGCTTGTGTTTGGGAGGATAGCTATCGGCCAGGATCTCGGCCACCTCGGGTCGGGTGAACCATTCGGGCAGCTCCCGGCCATTATTCAGATACTCATCCCGAACCTGGGTGCCGGAGATGGAAGCCGTGCGGGCGTTGGGAGGGAGTTTGTCGATCTCCTCATAGCGGTCCTCGTCGGGCAGATAGACCAGCATCTTGAAGGGAATGACCTTGACGCCCAGCTCCCCACTGAAGGATTCGGCCAGCTCCTGCGCGTCGTAAGGCCCATAGAAGGGCTCGCCCTTGGAGTCTTTGCCCGGGCCCGCGTGGTCGCGGCCCACGATGAAATGATTGGCGCCATAATTGCGACGAATGAGCATGTGCCAGACGGCCTCGCGCGGCCCGGCCATGCGCATGGCCAGGGGCAGCAGGCTCAAAACCACGCTGCCGGGCTCGTAGTACTTCTCGGTCAGCACCTTGTAGGTGCGCACCCGGGTGTAATGGTCCACGTCGCCCGGGCGGGTCATGCCGACCACGGGATGGAGAAGCAGGGTGCCGTCGATGGAGGCCGCGGCGCGTTTTGTCAGCTCCTCATGCACGCGATGGAGGGGATTGCGGGTCTGGAACGCAACGACGTTGCCAGTGGGCGAGAAATCTTCCAGCCGGGCGCGGGTCTGGGCGGGCGTCAAGCGCAGCTCTTTGAAATCGTAACGCAGAGGAAGCTGGAGCACGCGCAGCCGCCCGGAGATATTCAACTTGCCCCAGCGGTGCATCTCCGCCACCAGCGGATGGCGCAGGTCGGTCGTGCCAAAGACCTTCTCCGCTGTCTCATTGATGTCCCATTCATAGATCTCCTCGATGGTCATCAATGCCAGAATATTGTTTTTCTGATCCCGCAGGGCGATCTCTTGCCCCAGACGGATGTCGGGACCGGGCTCCACGGGCAGGGTAATGGGAATGGGGAAGACCGCGCCGTTGCTCAGGCGCATGGTATCCAGCACGCTCTGATAGTCCTGCTGCCCCATGAAGCGATCCAGCGGCGAGAAAGCTCCCGTCGCCAGAAGTTCGAGGTCACAAAGCGAGCGCTCGGAGAGCTGAATGGAGGGCAGCTTTCCGGCGTAGCGTTTCAGATGAGCCAGTTCCTCGGCAGGCACCATCAAGTCCACCAGTTTCCCGCCGTAAGGTTCAATGAGTTTTGTTTTCTCCATGGTCATCACTGCTGACATGTGTTGTGGTTACTCCTTTGTAATGAAAAGAAAGAGTAACTATACACGTATCCCCTCATAGCGAGGCAAAAACCACGAAGACACGACGACACGAAGGCACGAAGGGAAAAGTGGCAGGTGGCAGGTAGCAAGTAGCAGGTGAAGAGCCTCGCAGCCAAAAGGACTTGCCACTTGCGACTTGCAAACCTGCATTGTCTTCGTCCCCTTCCCCTGAGCGTAGCTCGGGGGGAGCCGGAGGGGGGCCGAGCCTTCGTGGCAAGACGTTTTTTTGGATACCTGTATGGTTACAAGAAAGAATCGTTTAAGTCCAAACGGCTATTCTACAAGACATGACGCGTATCCACCAAAAGCGCAGCTCGTTTTCGAATCTCTCCCCAATCATAGGTGGTGTGATCTGTGACGATAACCACGCAGTCCGCCGCATCCAGAGCCGCATTCAGGTCCGATTCACTGGATAGCGAAAAGTCGTTGTAAGAAAAATGGGGAACGTAAGGATCGTGATAGCGGATATCTGCGCCTTTCTCCTTTAACAGCGCGATGATGTCCAGCGCGGGGGATTCGCGCACATCGTCGATATCCTTCTTGTATGCCACGCCCAGCACCAGAATGCGACTGTTTTTCACGGGCTTTTCCACGTCGTTGAGGGCGTCTTGCACCTTTTCCACCCAATAGCGAGGCATATCGCTGTTGATTTCGCCGGCAAGCTGGATGAATCGGGCGTTGTAATTCAACGTCTTCAGCTTCCAGGAAAGATAGTGAGGATCGAGGGGGATGCAATGTCCGCCCACGCCCGGGCCGGGCGTGAATTTCATGAACCCATACGGCTTCGTGGCCGCGGCGTCGATGATCTCCCACACGTCCAGCCCCAGCTTGTCGCACATGAGCGCGACTTCGTTCACCAGGGCGATGTTCACCGCCCGGAAGGTGTTCTCCAGCAGCTTGGTCATCTCCGCCGCGGCCGGCGAAGAAACGGGCACGATGCGGTCGATGGCTTGCTGATAAAGTTCGGACGCCACTTCCAGGCAAGCGGGGGTGACGCCCCCCACCACCTTGGGCGTATTCTCCACAGTCCAATCGGTGCGGCCCGGATCGATGCGTTCGGGCGAAAAGGCCAGGAAGAAGTCCTCGCCCACCCTGCATGAACGCTCGCCCGATCCGCCTCGCTCCAATATGGGCAACAGCAGTTCGGTCGTCGTGCCGGGATAGGTCGTGGATTCCAGCACAACGAGCATGCCGGGATGCAAATGACGGGCGATGGATTCGCCCGCAGCGATGAGATAGCGCACGTCGGGGTCGCGGGTTTTGTTGAGGGGCGTGGGCACGCAGATGATGGCCGCGTCCGCGTCGTCGAGTGCGGCGTAATCGGTCGTGGCCAGAATGCCCCCATCTGCCCGGGCGTTTACCGTCCATCGGGCCAGTTCATCCGAGGGGATATCTCCCACATAGGATTCTCCCCGATTTACGGCCTCCACCTTGCTTTCATCCACATCGATGCCAATGACCTGAAAGCCGTTCCTGGCAAAAGCCAGCGCCAGAGGCAGCCCCACATAGCCCAGGCCGATGATGGCAATCCGGGCCTCATGACTTTGGATTTTTTGCAAAAGGCTCGCTTTTTGATTCATGTTACCTCAGTCCTCATAGCGTATCTTACGACCCCGGCCACGGGTGCCGCGGCGTCGCTTGGGTTTGCGTTCGATTTCGGATAAATCGACCTCCACTTGATTCTCCTGACCGAGAAAGCGCAAAAGCACGATCGCCCGGTCGCGGGGGGCCAGATGCCTGACAAACACGGCCTCCATGCCCGCCAGCGGCCCTGAGCGTAATCGCACCAGATCGCCCTCGTTGAATTCCTGGGTGGGCAGCCCCCCGGCGGCGTTCAAACGCTCCACCTCCTCTCGAATGGCTTCCACCACGCCGGGTCGCAACGGCAAGGGCTTGCCCTCGAAGGAGACCAGCTTGATCGCTCCGGGGATATGATTCACCACCGAGGCCGCCACCTCGTCCAGATCCAACTGCACAAACAGGTAACGGGGAAACAACGGTCTTTTCTGCAGCCGGCCGCGAAACTTCTGAAGCACTTCCGGCAGGTAGGCCGTCAGCTTTTCTCGATCCGTCAGCAAGCTGTAAACGTAAAGTTCTTTGAGCGGTTTTGTGTAGAGCACATACCAGGGGGTGTCGGGATCAAATGTGGTTTTCATGGGAACAACTCCCCATTTGCTTCGGGCGCGCTCCGCCAGCGCCGCGACATGTGCGGAGAACGGAGCGCATGATGAACGACAGCGGGAGCTCTATAGCTTCAACACACTGCCGGCATGTGGAAGAATTGAATCGACAAAGTAACTATACACGTATCCTCTCATAGCAAGGCAAAAACCACTAAGGACACTAAGGACACCAAGGCGCAAAGGGAAAGACAAGAATTTTCTTCGTGTCTTTGTGACTTTGTGTCTTCGTGGTAAAAACGTCTTGCAGAAGGAGCTGTATGGTTACTAGACAAAGGGAGTTGGGAAACGCATTGGCTCGAGCAGGGTTGTTTGTTCGGGCCTGCGGTCACGCCTGCAGCCAGGCGATGACCCGTCGCAAAATGCTGTTGAGATCGTGACGAGGTTGCCAACCCACCGTGGTTTGGATGCGGGTGGTGTCGGGCACGCGGCGCTGCATATCCTCGAAACCGGGTGCATACGCCTTGTCGTAGGGAATGAACGTGATGGGGGATGCGCTGCCGGTGAGCTTTTTCACCCGCTGCGCCAGCTCCAGGATGGTGACCTCTTCGGTGGAACCGACGTTGAACACCTGACCTACGGCCCGCTCAGTGAGAAGCAATGCTTCCAACGCCCGCACTGTGTCGCTGACATCGCAGAAACAGCGACTTTGAGAGCCATCGCCATACACGGTGATAGGTTTCCCCGCCAGAGCCTGTTGAACGAAACGGGGAATCACCATGCCATAGCGCCCGGTCTGCCTGGGCCCCACCGTGTTGAACAGCCGAACGACCACGACGGGCAGATCGTATTTCTGATAATAGGCCAGCGCCAGGAATTCATCCACCATCTTCGAGGCGGCGTAAGCCCAACGATTGCGACTGGTGGGCCCCAGCACGACATCATCATCTTCGCGGAAAGGAGCCCGCACGCCTTTGCCATACACCTCCGACGTGGAGGCGATAAGCACCTTCGCCCGATAGCGGGCCGCGGCTTTCAGCACCGCCTCAGCGCCCATGATGTTCGTCTCGATGGTGTGCACGGGCCTTTCCACCACCAGCTTCACGCCCACGGCCGCGGCGAGATGGATGATGGCGTCGCTTTCGCTGGCGAGACGGTCGAGGACGATGGCGTTGGTGATGCTATCGATGGCAAAAGAGAAGCCGGGTCGTCCCACCAGGTGGGCGATATTCTCGAACCGCCCGGTGGAAAGATCATCCAGAACGGCCACCTGCATGCCCGAATCCAGCAGTTTTTCGGCAAGATGGCTGCCAATGAAACCAGCGCCACCCGTGATCAGCACGCGTTGGATCATAAAATCGTCATTGCCATGAAAAAGCTCAGTCTTTTCATGCTGATGAAAGCGACAGCACAAAAAGAGGCTGAGCTCCGAAGATGCTGGGACGACATCCGAAAGACATCGTCATGAAAGGATTAGCGACTGAAACGGGAGAATTGTCGGCTGAGCCAGCCTTTCTCCGCGCCGCGAGATTTCCTGCGGCGGGATTTGCGATGACCATCACCATGGCCTCGATCCCCTTTCTCTTGGGAGGAAGACTTGTCGTCGTCGCTGTAATAACGGTCGTAATAGTAGTAATAATAGCCAGCGCTGCGCCCGCGGCGATAGCGGTTCAGGACGATGCCGATGACATTGGCGCTGACTTTCTCCATCTCAGAAAGCACATGGACCAGCGCCGGCTCACGCGTGGAGCCCGAATCCACCACGACGATGACGCCATCCATGTTTCGCCCCAGAACCACCGGGTCGGTAACCGCCAACGCTGGGGGCGAATCGAAGATCAGAATGTCATAGCTGCGAAGCAGATATTCTGTCAGCTCCAGCAGCTTGTGGGAGCCCAACAGCTCGGAGGGGTTGTGGGGCAATTGGCCGCTGGTGAGCAGCCAGAGATTCTCGACCTGCGTGGGGGTGAGTAGATAATCGAGGTTGTCGGACAACTCGTCCATCAACAAAGCGCCCGTGAGACCAACGGTGTTAGGTAATTTCCAGCGTTTGTGTTGGGTGGGCTTGCGCAAGTCGGCGTCGATGAGCACGACTTTCTTGCCCGCCTGGGCGATGACCACGGCCAGGTTTGCCGCGGTGGTGCTCTTGCCCTCCCCAGGCCCGGCGCTGGTCACGACCAGGGTGCGCAGCGGCTTGTCGATGCTGGCGAACTGAATGCCCGTTCGCACGGTGCGATAGGCTTCGGCGATAGGAGAGCGCGGGTCCTCCAACGCCACGATGCCATCGTCCCCACGTTTCGATTTGGCGATGATGCCCAATGTGCTTACATTCGAGATGCGAGAGATGTCATCAGGCGTCTTCACCGTATCGTCGAGATATTCGATGAGGAACGCGGCCCCCAGCCCGATCATCCCGCCCACGATCACGGCCAGGAAGGTGTTCATGAGCACACGCGGGCGCACGGGGTGTTCGGGCGGGGTGGCTGGCTCCACCACAGTGATGGTATCCAGCGCGTTGGCCTCGGCCAGACGAATGTTCTCCAACTGAGCCAACACGTTGCCATAGGTGCTGCGATATTGGGCCAGGCGATCCTCGAGGATGGTTCGGCGAGAGGTTGTCTCCGCGTCGGTGGCGTCGCCAAGCTGCTGGAGGCGAGAATCAGTCGCCTGAATCTCCTCGCTCAACTGCTCCAATTGCGTCTGCAACGACTGCTTCAACTCCTGATAGCGGGCCGTTTGCTGCTGGTTGGTAAACTCGACGAAGACCTCGGGTAGGGTGTTCGCCAGTTTGGCGGCCACAACCGGATCGGGATGCTCGACGTGGAGATCGATAAGCTGGGTGTCGCGCACGGGCTGCACCGAGATGGAGCCCGCCAGCTCTTCCGGCGTGACGACGCCTTCCAGGCCCGCTTTGGCAATGGCGGCCTCAAGCATGGGGCGAGCGGTCAGCATTTGGGCGTAGGTGCTGGAAAGGCGCTCCGCCGCCAGGATGTCGGCGTATTGCATGGAGGCGCTGTTGCTGACGCTTTGGCTCACCAGAAGACGCACGGACGCGCGATAAATGGGCGTCTGTCGCGAGCTGAAGAAAAAGGCGGCCGCGCCAGCAATGATGGTGGTCAATGCGATCAGCCACAACCATTTTTTGAATAGATCCCAGTATTGTCGTAATTCCATGGAAAAGGCGTCTCCTGTTCCGAAAATAGGATTAGGGAACGCAGATAACGCAGATTGATAATGGATGAACGCAGATGATAAAGAAAAAATCTGTGAAAATCATCTGCGTAAATCTGCGATGCGAAGCATCCGCGTTATCAGCGTTCTCATTTTCATCGGCCCGGTTTCCCTGGTTTCCTGGTTTACCGGTTTACAGGGCTACGTAGCCCGCCATTTTCGTCCGTCTCGGCGCGGGTTCGATGCTGGAGTTATTGCGGCCCTGTGCGCAAAACAGGCGCTTTCTGCAAAGCTCCTGCTGGTCCGTGCACCAATCCCCAAAAGAAACCCAAGCCCGAAGCGTAGGCCCGAATCAGCAGCATGGGGAGCGCAATCAGCAGGACAGGTTTATCACGATGATAGATCAGCTTGAGCAATGAGAAGGTTGAAAGGAGGAAAAGTGTTGTCAGGGCCAGCGCCATCCAGCCAAAGAAGGGGAGGAAAACCCATCCCAGCAGGGCGAAAGGCAACAAGGCCGCCAGACCGATCTGAATTTTCAGGGTGGGTGGGGTGTGCGAATCGTGCAGGGCGTACTCAGGATGCTGTTTGGAAAGAAAGGCTTTCCAATAGCCGATGCGGAATTTACGCCGGGCGTACTTGTTCACGCTCTCCACATGCCAGTGATACACTGCCGCGTCGGGGACGAACCGAAAGATGTGACCCGACCGGGCCAATCGGAAGGAAAGTTCGTGATCTTCGCCCGCGGCATGACGATAACGGGTGTCGAAGCCGCCCGCTTCCAAAAAGACCTCCCGGCGATAGGCCGCGTAGGAGGTGTCCAGCGCATCAACGCCGCCTTCCTCCTGCTCGACTTTGGCGATGCGCTGATAGCGCTCCTCATACTCCAATTGCACGAAGCGAGCCACCAGGGACTTCTGCTGAGTGCGATAGACGCCCCGGGCGCCGCTGACCAGCGGCGCATCGAAAGGTTCGATCAGACGTTCGAGAAAGTCGGGAGCTGGCTCGCAATCCGCGTCGGTGAAGACGATGATGTCGGCCCGGGCCAGTTCAGCGCCCGCATTACGGGCCGCGGCCGGGCCCATGTGCTCCAGCCTGAGCACGCGGGCGCCATGCGCCTTCGCCACGTCCGCTGTGCCATCCTCACTCCCATCATCCACCACGATGACCTCATAGTGATCCTGAGGCATGGTCTGATGCTCAAGCGCCAGCAGACATCTCGGAAGCACTTTCTCGGCATTGTATGCCGGTACGATGACGGAAACGCGCAGGTCCAATGGCAGGGGATTCGATGAAATCATGAGAAAGTGAGTGGATCGAGGAGGAAGCGGCAAGTGTGTATTTTACAGCATGAGGATGGATTTGGACTAACCGAAACGCTGCTGCACAGCCTCTCCGAAAAACACCCAGTGCAATAACGTCCGATAGATGGCGCAAGCGCGTCGCATCCGGCGAAGGAAGATGCCGGGCGGGCAGAAGATGAGGGTCTTGAATAGCGCCACCCAGCCGATGAGAAAGCGATGCAGACGGGCGGCGCCCTCGCCATCCCATGCGCGAAAATACCGATTCATGGCCGAAACAGCCATCAGTGCAGCGAAAACCGGGCGCTGCCCGCTGCTGGCTCCGCCAACATGCGT
Organism: Anaerolineae bacterium; assembly: GCA_026991225.1. Classification (GTDB taxonomy): domain Bacteria; phylum Chloroflexota; class Anaerolineae; order J102; family J102; genus M2005. Next base: position 30,415 of record JALXCB010000198.1, read on the forward strand.
CATTTCGGCCTCGGCCACCAACACACACGACAGGCCCGCCTGCCAGACGCGCCAACAGAGATCGATATCCTCACCATACATGGGATAATCGGGATTGAATTGTCGCAGGGAAGGAGACAATCGGGAAGAAAAGAGCAAACACGCCCCGGAAAGCAGAGGAACGGCCGAAGTGTGACTTCTATCATACTGCGGACGGCGATTTTTGACAAACATGGGGAGGGGCAACCACCGCCCCAGACCCGACCAATCCACGAATTCCGACCAGGGCGTCGGGAAATCCCGACCCGTGCGCCAGTCGTCCCGGCCCGAGGCGTCGAAGATGCGGGGGCCCAACAGCCCGGCTTCCGGGTGCGCTTCAGCGTACCTGACCAGCCGGGCGATGCTGTTCGGATGCGGAATCACGTCCGGATTGAGCAGCATCTGCATTCGCCCGCGAGCCAAAGCCAGGCCCTGGTTCGCGGCCGCGGTGTACAACGCGTTTTCTTTATTCGCCACCACCCGCACACCTGGGAAATGCGCCTGCACCCGTTCCACTGTCCCATCTCCCGAGGCGTTATCCACGACGATGACCTCGTAATCGACGCCTTCCGCAGCCGCAGGCAACGCGTACAGGCATCGCTGCAAATGCGGCCACACGCGCCAGCTCACAATGATGATGCTAAGCTCCAGGTTTTTCATTGCCGCCCGACGTTACCTCATCCTGACATCCACCACCTGCTACCCCTCACCCGCCACACGCGCCAGATCGATATCGAACAGGACCGCCAGGTCCTCGATTCGCGTGAGATAATAATCGACAAAGTCAAACCGCCGTTTCCCCTGAGTCACCAACGCTGTGACCATGCCCAACGCCTTTGCAGGCTTGAGATTATCGGGCAGATCATCGATGAACATGCTCTTACTCGGGTCTACGCCCGTCTTGGCCCGGCACAATTCATAGGCGCGCGGATCGGGCTTGGGGATGTAATCCACCTCCTCCACGCCGATGACATACTCGAAACAATCTTCCACGCCCAGCACCCGCAACACATTGTGCGCGTGCTCGGACGACGCATTGGTGAAGATGAGTTTGTGCTGGGGCAGCGCCGTCAGCAGCGCCCGCAGCCTGGGATTGCGCCCCATGTAGGGAGAGACATCGAAATTGTGCACATAGGCGAGATAGGGGCCTGGTTCCACGCCATGCTCCGCCATCAACCCCGCCAGCGTCGTGCCATACTGACGCCAATAGCGTTTCTGGATTCGCTTCGCCTCATCCATGGGAAGATGCAGCGTCCGGGCCACATATTCCTGAATCCGCCTGTCGATCACCTGCCACAACCCATTGCTCAATGGGTACAGGGTATTGTCCAGGTCGAAGCAAATCCATTCGATCTGAGCCAGTCGCGCGTCCATAAGCGCATTATACAATGGATATCGGATATTGGGTACTCACAACAAGCTGGAGGGTGCGTTTCAAAAATGGGGCGCACTAGCCGACTCAAGTCGGGCGCTTCAGGCCTGCGGCCAGTGGACGACCTCCGCCGTCCATTTTCACCGTATGCAACAGGTCGACGAAGGTCGACCACTGGCGCGAAGCGCCCAAAAAGCCCGAGTTTACTCGGCCAGTGCTTGGTGACGAATCGACGATGATTTTTTGTCCCCAAATTGAAACGCACCCCAAGCTGGAACCCGGACGACTATCCAACATCTAAGTAACTGCTAACGTACTTGACTTTAGGCCGCCAAAAGCCACGAAGGCTCGAAGTTTTTCGAAGACACGAAGGAAAAATCAAGGAAAATACGTCGTGCCTTGGCTTTTCTTCGTGTCTTCGTGGCA
>JALXCB010000199.1 GCA_026991225.1 Anaerolineae bacterium
ACCCCGCCCCCCATCCGCATCAGCCCCCTCGCATTCAGCGAGCAGGTGGATGGTCTGTGGGCGTTCGGGCAGATGACCCTGGCCGGGGAAACGCCGCTGGAGGGGGTGATTGTCCAGGTCGATCTCATGGATGAGGAGGGCGCCGCGGTGGCCAGCGCGCAAGCGCCCCTCCTGCAAGGGATGCTCGCGCCCGGCGAGGAGGCGGGATTCGTCGTGCGTTTTCTACCCCGGCCCCCCGCCTTCGACAGCTACCAGAGCCGGGTCATCAGCGCCAAACCCGCCCACGCGGCTTACTACCACCGCGATCTGGCTGTGCGCAACGTGTTGATCCAGGACGCGGGCGAGACGGTCTACACCCTCTCCGGCGAGGTGGCAAACACAGGGACGGATCCCGCATACGAGGTGAGGGTGATCATCACCCTGCTGGATGATCAGGGCCAGGTAGTCGGGTTGCGCGAAGTCCCCACCGTTCCTCCTGATATTCAACCAGGTGAAAGCGCCTTTTTCTCCGCTGAACTGCTTCCCATCCACATGCCTGTGGCCGATTACCGCCTGCTGGCGGAAGGCCATCGCAAGTTGACGCCCGATGAGTAACCCATCGTCACCGGCTATCAAGACCCCTTTCGGCTGGACATTCGCGCAACACGTCCTGCGTGTGCTGCTGCGTCTGTTGGTGAAGCTGGACGTGCAGGGGCTGGAGCACATGCCCGATCACGGCCCGGCCATCATCACGCCCAACCACATTGGCTGGCTGGACGTGGTGCTCATGCCCGCGTTCAGCAAGGTTCCGCCGGTCACCTTCGCTGCCGAGAAATGGGGACGCGCGCCCCTGGTGAATCACCTGTTTCGTCACTTCGGCCAGGCCATCTTCGTCAACCGCGGCGCGCCCGACAAGCGGGCGTTGAAAGCGGCCATGGAGGTGCTGAAACAAGGGGGCGTGTTGGGCCTGGCTCCTGAGGGCACCCGCTCCCACGACGGCATCCTGCGCAAGGGGCATGATGGCGCGGCCTGGCTTGCCAGCCGCACCGACGCCACCATCATCCCCATCGCCATGTGGGGGCATGAGAACGTCATTCGGGGACATTGGCTGCGCCTGCGGCGCCCGGAAGTGCATTTTCATGTGGGCGAGCCCTACAAGCTGCCGCCCGAAGCCCGCAAGGCCCGCAGCCGGGAGATGAAAGTCTACACCGAGATGATCATGCGCCGCATCGCGGCCATGCTGCCGCCCGAACGGAGAGGCTACTATGCCTGAGGGCGCTTCCTTCGAGCGCATGTGCCCTTATTTGCGAGGCCGCCAGGGGCTTGATCCCAGCCCCCAGCCCGGCGCAGACAATCTCTGTCTGCTGGCTTCCTCCATCCATCTGCCCCTCTCCCACCAGCGCGAGTATTGTCTCAGCGGGCGCTTCGCAAGCTGTTCCCGCTATCAACGCCAGTGGGGACGCCCCATCCCCCGCTACGTGCGGGGAGCCCAACCCATCCGCGTCCGGCCCGCCACGCCCACCCCGCCCCTCAAAACCCTGCCCTGGCGGCAGCCCTGGTTCGCCGCCGCGGTCCGGTGGCTGATCTTCATCGCTCTGTTTCTGCTGTTCATGTTTCTCTGGCGGGCGCGCATGAGCGAGACCCCGCCTTTCGTCCTCGAACGAGAGCGCATCCCCACGCCCGTCATCGAGGCCACGCCCACCATCCCCCCGCCCTACCTGCCTCCCACCGTCGGCCCGCCGGGATGACAGGATTACTGATGACTGGTGACTGATGACTGATCACTGATAAAGCGGGTCAATCGCACCCACGCGGGGATATCCAGCTCCTGCGCCCGGGCCTTGGGGCTCAGCCCGGCCGCCTGCAGCGCCTCCGCCATCTGCGCCGGGGACAGACCCAGGCCCGCGGCCAGGCTGTTGCGCAGGGTCTTGCGCTTCTGCCCGAATCCGGCCCGCACGACCCGGAAGAACGCCTCCCGCAGCGCATCGGGCACCAGGGGCTGCGCCCGCACGTCCAGCCGCAGCACCGCGGAGTGCACCTTGGGCGGGGGCGTGAACGCGCCGGGCGGCAGCTTGCGCACGATGGTGGGTTCGGCGTAGACCTGGACGGAGACCGCGAGCAGGCTCATCTGCGGAGGCCGGGCGACAATGCGGCGGGCCACGTCCAGTTGCAGGGTGAAGACCAGGCGCTCGGGCCGGGGTTCGGCTTCGAGATAGTGGCGCAGCAGGGGCGAGGTGATGTAGTAGGGGATGTTGCCCAGCACGAAGTAGGGAGCCAGCCCGCCCGTGCGCTCCAGCAACTCGCGCGGGCTCAGCTTGAGCGCGTCGCCGTGGATGACATGCACCTGCTCCCAATCTGCGTACAGCGCCCCCAGCATCTCCGCCAACCGCGCATCCAGCTCCACCGCGATGAGCCGCCCCACGCGCGGGGCCAACGCCGCGGTCAGCGCGCCCGGCCCGGGCCCCACCTCGATGACCACGGCATCGGGCGGCAGGTCCGCCGCGTCCACGATGCTATCGAGGATGTTGGGGTCGGTGAGGAAGTGTTGGCCCAGGCCCTTGCGGGGTTTCAGCCCCAGTTCTTTGAGTTGGAGCAGCAGGGTGGGCGGGCGTTGCGAATCCATGGGACGTTGCAAAGTCTACTCGCCAGACAAATAGCGCTCAATTTCCTCGGCGAAAGCTTCGAAATCCCCCAGACGCCGTTTCAGAATGCCATAAACCCGTTCGTCATCGATGCGCGTGTAATCATGGACGATGAGATTTCGAAATCCTACCATTTGTTTCAGCCGAAGCGTCAGTTCTGAAGAAAGAATGCCCGCCTGATGCAAAATCTCAAAGGTCTCCCGATAGGTCGAGGCGGGGGGCAGCCCCTCGATGCTGATGATCCGTTGGCTGACATCGAAACAGACCTCGATCGCGACTTGCAGGGAGCGCTCGACCGCTTTTTTCAAACGTTGATTGCGTTGATAAGCATGTAGATTGGGCGTTGCATCTCGTTCTTGTTTGAGATAGGCGACTTCTTCAGCCAGGCGTTTCAGTCGGTTTGTAATGATGCCGTTGACGCTCACCGAATCGTCCCTCCCGAATGTCTTGATGCAGGATGCGCTCGGCAAATTCCCGCAAGGGCTGCTGATCGAAATAGAACTTGAAGGTTCGCACCTCGAATTCCACGCGTTCGGCCTGGTGGGCGGGATGCTCGTACAGCAGCCGCCCCGCGGTCAGCACCTGGAATCGCAAAAGAAGAGGCGCCCGGTGTAAAAATGTCACGTCCAACCGTCGCCCCTCCACAAAGGTTTCCAACGCCTCTATCAGACTTATTTCCCGCTCGAATTCAGCCATGACCTGATCGAGGTCGGGTTCTTCCTCCTCCCGCCGGGGGGACGCGGCCAACAGAATCGCCAGATCGATATCGGAATCGGGCCGCGCGCGGCCCTGGGCCAACGAACCAAAGAGATACGCTGCGATGACGTCAGGCTGGGCGGCCAGAAAATCGATCAGGCCCGCCCGATCCAGGCCAGGCGTGGGATGGTCAGGCGGCAATTTGAGCATGGCATGATGGTAGCATAAAGTGAGCGGGATGAAAAAAGCGGCGGGCCGGAGGCCGCGCCGCTTGGGATGGAACGTTGAGCAAGTGTTATGCTTCGCCTTTGGTGTTGATTTTCAACACGGAGTACAGGGCGCAATAGCCGATGGCTCCGGTGATGAGCAGGATCGCACCCACGACCAGAGCCACGATGCTCCAGAGGCCGAATCGGGGCTCGACGACAGCCCAGCCGACATAGAGCAGGACGATTCCGAGGATCACGCGGATAATGCGATCCCACATGCCTTCATTTGCTTGCATAAGAACCTCCCGAGAATGATGAATTGAGAAAAAAGTCAGGGCGAGTTCTCGCCATGTCACTTTAAGTAACTGCTAACGTACTCGATTTCAGGCCACAAGAAGCCACGAAGGCTCGAAGTTTTTCGAAGACGCGAAGGGGAAAATAAAGAAAAATACGTCGTGCCTTCGTTTTCTTCGTGTCTTCGTGGCAAAAAGCGGCGGTGCGACCTTAGCAGTTACCACTTTAAACTAAACGTATTTTGAAATCAGGTGTTTTCGGCCTCGGCCACCCGGAGCTGAAGCTCCGGGCTACGAAACGACGCCGGGTGAACCCGGCTTCCTGCGGCGCGCGACATGCGCCATAGCCCCATTTATGGGGCGTCGTTCTTAGCCCGCAGGTTCACCTGCGGGCGGCGGCGCGGCCAGAGAATCGCCTTTCATGGATGATCCAATGCAAACCAAAAGCCTTGGTTTCAATTTGCTTTCACTTTAGAATATACGAGGATCGCTGCATCATGTCAAGCGAATTTGAACAAAATCGGCCATTTCTTATGAAAATCTGATGAATGTTCGGGGTTGGAGCATCGGAATTGGGGATATCACGGCGGTTATCGCATTTTCGCGAAAACAAAGTATAATTGTTTGTTGAGGCGTTTTCGCCCGTATTCCCGCCAGGCTTGTTCAATTGATTCAAACCCATGAACCCCGACCGCATCCGCAATTTCTCCATCATCGCCCATATCGACCACGGCAAATCCACCCTGGCCGACCGCTTGCTCCAGATTACCGGCGCTGTCTCCGAGCGCGAGCTCCAGGACCAGATGCTGGACAGCATGGATCTGGAGCGGGAAAAGGGCGTCACCATCAAAGCGTCCGCGGTGCGGATGCTCTACACCGCGTCCGACGGCGAGACCTACGAACTCAACCTCATCGACACGCCCGGACATGTGGATTTCAGCTATGAGGTGTCGCGGGCGTTGAAGGCGTGCGAGGGCGCGCTCCTGGTGGTGGACGCCACCCAGGGCATCGAGGCTCAAACCCTGGCCAATCTCTACAAGGCCCTGGAACTTGACCTGGAGATCATCCCCGTCATCAACAAAATCGATCTGCTCGCGGCCCGGCCTGACGAAGTCGCTCAGGAGATCGAAGACCTGCTGGGCGTGGACGCGCTGGATATCCCACGGGTTTCGGCCAAAGAGGGCACCAACGTCGAGCAGGTGCTGGAGGCCATCGTCGAACAAATCCCGCCTCCCCAGGGCGATCCCGACGCGCCCCTCCAGGCCCTTATCTTCGACAGTCACTACGACCCCTACAAAGGCGTCATCGCCTATGTGCGGGTGTTCCATGGCCGCATCCGCAAGCGTGACCTGCTCCAGCTCATGTCCACGGGCGCGGAAGTGCAACCCATTGAAATCGGGATTTTCTCCCCCAGGATGACGCCCGTGGAGGAGCTGGCCGCCGGGGATGTGGGTTATGTGGCCACGGGCCTGAAAAGCGTGCAGGAATGCCGCGTGGGCGACACCATCACCCTGGCCGCGAATCCCGCGCCCGAACCCCTGCCTGGCTTCGAGCCCATGAAGCCCATGGTCTTCGCGGGCGTCTATCCCGCCGAGGCCGACGACTACAACCTGCTGCGAGATGCACTGGAAAAGCTCCAGCTCAACGATGCCTCCCTGGTCTTCCAGCCCGAGACCTCCCAGGCCCTGGGGTTTGGCTTCCGCTGCGGCTTTTTGGGCCTCTTCCACATGGAGATCATCCAGGAGCGTCTGGAGCGAGAATACGGCCTGGACCTGGTCTTCACTGCGCCTTCGGTCGAATATCAGGTCACCCTCACCGACGGCAGCGAAATCGTCATCGACAGCCCGGCCGAACTGCCCGAGCCCAACCATATCGAGGAAATCCGCGAGCCCTGGGTCCAGATCGACATCATCACCCCCACCGATTACATCGGCACGGTCATGGACCTGGTCATCAACCGTCGGGGCGAGTTCAAAAACCAGGAATACCTGGACGCCCGCCGCGTCCAGCTCAGCTACACCATTCCCCTCACCGAAATCCTGGTGGATTTCTACAACGAGCTCAAGGCCCGCACCCGCGGCTACGCCTCGCTGGACTATCACTTCCACGAATACCGTCCGGCCAAGATGGTCAAACTCGACCTGCTGGTGGCGGGCCAACCCGTGGACGCGCTCTCCATCATCGTGCACGAAGACCAGGCCTATCAGAAGGGCCAGAAACTGGTCTCCAAGATGAAGAAAGTCATTCCCCGTCAGCAATTCGACGTAGCCATCCAGGCTGCCATCGGCAACCGCATCATCAGCCGGGCCAATGTCAAGGCCCTGCGCAAAAACGTGCTGGCCAAATGCTACGGCGGCGACGTCACCCGCAAGCGCAAGCTGCTGGAAAAGCAGAAAAAAGGCAAGAAGCGCATGAAGATGATCGGCTCCGTGCAGGTGCCGCAAGAGGCATTTATGGCCGTATTGCAGTTGGATGATGACAAATGAGTGATTCGAGTTCGAGACCATGACTCGGAAGCGCTATTTCGATTTCCTCCCTGTCATCGACATGTTCCAACGGGCCTATTTTTTGAAACTCCTTGCCAAAGGATGAGGAAACCCTGATACTATGTCTAAACATCGTGCACCTCGCAATCGCACGATTACCCTTTCGCCCGAGGAAAGGGAACGTTTCCGCGCCCGCTTATTGCGCCTAAATGGGCCGACCTCCATTGACGCTGTGCGTGATCAGACGATTTGTCAGGACGCCTTGGTCGCCTTGAAGTGGCTGCCTGATGATTCAGTGGACCTGGTTTTCGCAGACCCCCCTTATAACCAGACCAAGAAATTCAATGCCGTCTCCTTCCGAGAGATGTCTCTGGAAGCCTACGAAACCTGGCTGCTTTCCTGGATTCCCGAAATCAAACGCATTCTCAAACCCACGGGCGCCTTCTATATCTGTGGCGATTGGCGTTCCTCGACCGCCATTCACCGCGTTCTAGAGCGTTATTTTATCGTCCGCAATCGCATCACCTGGGAACGTGAAAAGGGAAGAGGAGCGAGAAAGAATTGGAAAAACAGCTCCGAGGATATCTGGTTTGCCACCATGTCCCGTGATTACACATTCCACGTGGATGATGTCAAACTGATGCGCCGCGTCATCGCGCCTTATCGGGATGCCAATGGACAACCCAAGGACTGGCAGGAGAACATCGATGGACGATTTCGATTGACATATCCATCCAATTTGTGGACCGATATTACGGTTCCGTTCTGGTCTATGCCCGAAAACACCGAACATCCCACCCAAAAGCCGGAAAAACTCCTGGCAAAAATCATCTTGGCCAGCAGCAATCCAGGCGATATTGTGCTAGACCCCTTTTTGGGCTCAGGAACGACCTCTGTGGTCGCCAAAAAGTTGGGACGACACTATATCGGTATCGAAATAGACGAAACTTATTGTTGTCTGGCGGAAAAACGTTTGGACATGGCGGAAAAAGACCCTTCGATTCAGGGATATGCCAATGGTGTCTTCTGGGAAAGAAATTCACTGCCCCAACAGCAAAAATCCAGGAGGTCGAAAGGGCATACTGCAAAACAGCCATTGTTGTTTACTGATCTGGAGAAGGTGGAATGAAGAGCGCCATTTTTTATAGCGACGCCTATCATCAGATTGAGAACCGGGTCAAGGATTTCATCAATAGGCATCCAGCATTTCTGTCATCTCGGTCCATGGACAGCCCGCGAGCGGTGGGGGACGCCATCGAGTCCATTATTCGGGATGAGTTCGATCAAATCTTGGGCGATCTCAGTCAGGAATACTCGGCGCAATTCGCCCGGCGAGCAATGGCCGATATCGCCTTTACTGATCACGAGGGGCTGTATTACATTGTCGATGTCAAGACCCATTGCACCGATACCCGTTTCAACATGCCCAATTTGACCTCGGTACAGCGTTTGGCTCGATTTTATGAAGATGATTCCAACTATTTTGTCATTCTCCTGATCGAATATCATATTGAAACGCGTCCGGTTGTCACCAATGTCATCTTTGTCCCCATTGAATTCCTGGGGTGGGATTGCTTGACGATTGGCGCTTTGGGATGGGGGCAAATCCAGATCGCCAACGCCAAGCACATCACGATAAACGCCGGTTACTCTCGTAAGCGATGGATGCTCGAACTTTGTGATGCTGTTCTGGCCTTTTATCCGCGCGAGATCGCCAAAATCCAGGAACGCATATCTTATTTCGAGAAAGTTCGTGAATTTTGGCAATCGAAGGAAAAAGACTGATTAAATGTAACTACTAAGGTATCGCGACCACTTTTTGCCACGAAGACACGAAGAAAAGCGAAGGCACGACGTATTTTTCATTATTTTTCCTTCGTGTCTTCGAAAAACTTCGAGCCTTCGTGGCTTTTGGTGGTCTAAAGTCAAGTACGTTAGCAGTTACGATTAAATCCATCAAATACCATGACCACGATTCGCCGCCTCTTCCCTTACCTCCTCCTCGCCCTCATCTTGCTGGTGGGGTTTGCGTTGCGCACGTTCAACGTGGATTGGGCCGACGGGCAGCTTCCCCATCCCGACGAGCGCTCCACCGTCGCTTTCTTCGCGCCTACCATCCACTGGCCCGAGGACGCCTCCCTCATCCTCGACGTGGACCACTCCCCGCTCAATCCCTTCAATGACCCGGGCAGCGGCCGCAAGCGCTCCTACACCTACGGGCACTTCCCCCTCTACCTGCTGGTGATCACGGCCCGCCAGACCCCGAAACTGGCCCCGCTGGCCGAAAAGCTGGGCGCGCCCGAAAAGATCGTGACGATGATGCAGCAGGCGGATGGCGTGCCCGGTTACGCCTGGGTGGGCCGGGTGTTGGTGGCCATCTTCGACACGCTGACCATCCTCTTCCTGTTCCTCATCGGCAAACGTCTGTGGGGCGTGCACGCGGGCCTGCTGGCCGCGGCCTTTGCCGCGTTCACCGTCCAGCAGATTCAACTGTCCCACTTCTTCGCGGTGGATCCCATCTCCGCTGCGTTCGTGGTCATCACCATCTACTTCGCCATCAAGATGCTGGACACGGGCGGCTGGGGATATACTTTGCTCACGGGCGTCATGGCGGGGCTGGCCGTGGCGTCCAAGTTCAGCGCCATGCCCGTGCTGGCCGCGCCCGTCATCGCGGGCGGGCTGCTCACCTGGCGGCAGGCGAAGTCGGATGATAGGACGAAGACGCCCGGCTGGTTGCTGGCCGCGGCCGCGTTGGTCGTCGCGTTTATCGCATTTTTCGTCACCTCGCCCTTCGCCATCCTCGATTGGAAATCCTTCCACCAGTTCGTGATCAAAGAACAGGGTGCCATGGTCCGGGGCGAGGCCGATCTCCCCTACACTCGCCAGTATCGGGGCACGACGCCCTATCTCTACTTCATCGAACAGCAGGTGTTGTGGGGCATGGGCATCCTGCTGGGGCTGGTGGGATGGTTGGGATTTGGCTGGGCCATGGTGCGAGCCATCCTGGGCAGGGCCCAGGCTGGCGTGTGGATCATCCTGGCCTGGCTGGTTCCCTACTTCTTGGTTACGGGCGGTTTTCTGGCCAAATTCAATCGCTACATGGCGCCGGTGGATCCATTGTTGAGTCTGTTGGGGGCGGGGATGCTGTGGTCGCTGGCGGTGTGGGTGGCAGGAAGGAAGAGTAATCAGTTATCAGTAATCAGTGATCCGTCTTCAGAGGAAGAAGGACAGAACGACGCACACTCAATACCCAATACCCAATATCCTAATCCTAATCCTGATCCTGATCCTGATCCTGATCCCAATCCCCCCATCGCTGAACCCATCCCCGAATCCGTGTACACCGCGCCCGAACGTCGGGCCAAGCGTCTCTTCTGGGCCATGGGGCTGATCGTGCTCATCCCCACCATCCTCTGGGCCCTGGCCTTCGTCAATGGCGTCTATCGCACCGAACACCCATTCATCACCGCGTCCAAGTGGATGTATGCAAACATCCCCGACGGCAGCACGATTATCACTGAGCACTGGGAGGAGGGCATGCCCCTGAACCTGCCCATTCCGGGCGGGTATCCGGCCGCGCACGACTGGAAGAGCGTGACCATGCCCATGTATGAGGAGGACACGCCGCAGAAGTTCGAGATCATCAAGCAAAACATGCGGGAAGGGGATTATTACGTGCTGGCCACGAAACGGCTCTACGGCGCCCTACCCCACCTGCCCCAACGCTATCCCATGAGCATCGAGTTCTACAAGCTGCTGTTCGAGGGCAAGCTGGGCTATGAGCTGGTGGGCGATTTCCACACCTACCCCAAGTTGCTCGGCATCGAAATTCCCGACCAGAGTGCGGACGAAAGCTTCTGGGTCTACGACCATCCCCGCACGCTCATCTTCAAGAAGGTGCGGGACCTGAGCGATGAGGAATGGGATCAGCTTCTGGGCGGGCTGTGGGAAAAGGCCATTCCCTACTACACGGGGGATGAGAAGTCGGGCGGGCTGTTGAGCAAGCTGACCTTGGGCCTGCTGGGGGGCAAAAAGCAGCCTGGGGAGCCGAAAGAAGAGAAAAATTTGCTCCTGGATCAACCCGTGGACACGCTGCCCGACGTGGGGCGGGTGGCCTGGAACCCACTGCGGGAGAGCAGTCTGGCTTCGGTGATCGTCTGGTGGCTGGCGCTGCTGGGATTGCAGATACTGGCCTGGCCCGTGGCCTTCACGGTCTTCGGCAGCCTGCGGGACCGGGGCTACGCGTTCGCGCGGGCGCTGGGGCTCATTCTTCTGGCCTGGGTGAGCTGGATGCTGGCCTCCTCCCACCTCCTCATCAACAACCTCCTGCCGTATATCATCGCTCTCGTCCTGCTGGCGTTGCTGTCCTTCCTGCTGTGGCGGCGGCAGCGGGAAGCCATGGCCGCGTTCTGGCGGGAGCGACGGGGACTCATTCTCATCCTGGAAGGCGTATTCACCGCGGCCTTCCTCTTCTTCGTATTCATCCGCCTGCTGAATCCCGACCTGTGGCAGCCCTGGTTCGGGGGCGAGAAGTTCATGGAGTTTGCGTTCCTGAATGCGGTGTTGAAGACGCCCTACTTCCCGCCCTACGATCCCTACTACGCGGGCGGGATCATGAATTACTATTACTATGGCTACCAGCTCCTGGCCGTCCTCATCAAATTGACGGGGTTGAAGCCCACCATTGCCTTCAATCTGGCCATCCCCACCCTCTTCGCCCTGACCTTTACGGGCGTGTTCAGCCTGGCCTACACCCTGGCGCCCCGACTGCGGGGCCGGGCGCAATCCTGGCAGGATGGGCTGGGCGCGGGGCTGCTGGCGGGCGTCATCGTGGCGGTGATGAGCAATCTGGAGGGCGGCCTGGCTCTCATTCGTAATCTGGCGCAGGTCAGCCCCAGCCAGTTTACCGCCACCTTTCCCGGGCTGCAGACCCTGGTGCGGGCCGCGGCCGCCATTCCCGCGGTGTTGGCGGGCAACGTGCAGCCTCCCACCTACAACTACTGGGATATCTCCCGCGTCATCCCGTATACTATCAACGAATTCCCCTACTGGTCCTTCCTCTTCGCGGACCTGCATCCGCACATGATGGGGATTCCCTTTACCGTGTTGTTCCTGGCGCTGGCATATCAGTTGCTGGCGAATGGCTCGCGAAGCGAGAGGACAGTATTCAGTGTTCAGTATTCAGTGTTCAGTGAGCAGGGGGCGGATGCGTCACTGAACACTGAACACTCATCTCCCCAAGAGGAGTCGTCCCTGCCCGATGCCGCAATTCCCTCATCTGAGGATACATCTTCATCTTCACTGAACACTGAAAACTCCACCCCTTCGCCCGAGCTGGAACTCCCATCTCGTCCCTGGGCCGCGTTTCTGCTCATGCCTTTCGTGCTGGGCGCGATTGGGGCCACGAACACCTGGGACCTGCCCACTTACCTGGGGCTGGGCGCATTGGTCTGGCTGCTGCGAGAGTGGCGGATGCAAAGACGCATTCGCCTGATCCGCACCCTTCTCTTCATCCTCTACCTGGCGGGCGCGTCCATTCTCCTCTACCTGCCCTTCTACAGTCACTACACCACCGTTTTCCAGACGGGCGTGGCCCTGACTTATGCCAAGACGGATCCGGGCGCGTGGCTGCGCATCTGGGGCTTTTTCGTCTTCGTCGCCATCAGCTATTTCGTGGTGATGCTGATTTATCGCCCGGGCGACGTGCTGGGCCTGGCCTGGCTCTCGGGCCTGTTCCGCCACTTCGATCGCAGCGCCCGCTTTCTCGATCACTTCGAGGCACTGGTCGCCCGCCGCTGGGATTTGCCCTTCACGCAGGCGGTGATGGCGCTGACCGTGGTGGCCGCGGGCGTGCTGGCTGCATTTGGCTATTGGGTCATCGCCCTGCTGCTGGCGCTGGTGGTTTTCATCGGATTGTTCCTTTTCCGGCAGAAGGCCGACCCCGCGGATCAGTTCGTCAATGCGCTCTTCTTCACGGGCCTGCTGATTCTGTTGGGCGTGGAGATCGTCTATCTCAAAGATTTCCTGTGCGGCTGCGGGCCCGGTTTCTTCAGCAAAACCCACGGCGAATGGTATCGCATGAACACGCTATTCAAGTTCTACATCCAGGCGTGGGTGATCCTGGGCGTGGCCGCGGGCGCGGCCTTGCCCTGGATGGTGGATCTCACGCAAAGGCGCAAAGGCGCAAAGGGGGAAAAGGGCGCGTCGGTCTGGCGCTGGGTGTGGCTAATTACGCTAGGGGTTTTGTTTGCGCTGGGGCTGGTGTTCCTGGTTCTGGGAACGAAAAGCCGGGTCAATGACCGGTTCCCTGGCCCGCGGCCCCCTCGCAACACCCTGGACGGCATGGCTTACATGACCGTAGGCCGTTATAACTGGCCCGATAACAGTCACACCATCGAACTGAAGTACGACTATGACGCCATCCGCTGGCTGCAAGAGCATGTGACGGGGACGCCCGTAGTGGCGGAAGCGCCTGCCAGTTGGTATGAGGTGAACGGACGCAGTGTGGGTTACGATTATTATCGGGCGGGCGGGCTGCGCGTCGGCTCCATGACGGGCCTGCCCATCCTGCTGGGCCAGCATCAGGGGGAACAGCGTTACGGCTGGCAGGTGGGCCAGCGGGAGCAGATCGCCCGCGAGTTCTGGCAGACCACCGACCTGAACCGCCTGCGTCAGCTCATCGACCAGCTTCACATCGATTACGTCTACGTAGGCCAGCTCGAACGCATCCTCTTCTCCCCCGAACAGCTGGCCAAGTTCGACGCGCTGGTGCAATCGGGCGAGGCCGAGGTCGTCTACCAGAATCCCGGGGTGACTATCTATCGCATCATACGGTGGGAACAGTCACCATGAGCGTCGGCTCACCACATAACGACGAAAATAAAAATGCAGTTTGCCGGTATGCAGGCAGCAAGTGGCAGGTGGCAGGTGGAGAGAGCGCAGATTCCTACTGATTACTGATCACTGATAACTGATTACTCTATTTACGGAACAATTGTCAGCAAGGAGATATCCATGTCCCAACAAAATGAAATCACCTTTCGCGAGGTCATCCAGCGGGTCGTTTCGGAATTAACCGGGCCTATCTCCATGGATGAATTCGTCCGCCGCGTGCTGGAAATCCGGCCTTCGATAGCGAAAAACCCCCGCCAATCGGTTACTCAGGTCCTTTGGGAACATGAGGGCACGATTTTGACGCGTCTTGATAGGAACACCATCGTCCCCTTGCATGCGGTGATGCCGGGCGTACGATTTCGTTGGCTGCTGTCGAGAGAGGAAGCCGAACAAGGAGCGCTGCGCCTTAACCCCACCTTTTTCGGTTATCTGCCGCGAAGCGCGGATCCCGCCTCCATGCTCTCCCTTATTGATGAACATGGAAAGGAGATAAAAGTCCGGAGGGCCGCACTGCAGACGGATTTGAGAAAGGAAATAGAGGAACTCGCCGAAAATCTCCCCATCCCCGTAGACGACATACCCGATGAAATCCTCCAAAATACGTATCCTGCCTTGGATCTGGCAGACTGGATGCGAGCGCATCAAGTCGAAGAGGGAGACAGCATCTTGTTTACGATTGTTGAATGGGGCGAGACGCGCCGCGCTTTCCAGATCGCCCATGAACCTTATGCTCAGATAGAGCCTCATTTCGAACACATTTTTGAACAAAGCCGCCTGATGGAATCGACGCTCTTCGATATGCTGGAACACGAACATGATGAGGCCCTTTGGATGCACCACGCGATCCCGCGGATGCACGTGATCCTCGATGGTCCTCGAGACCTGCCCGGACTTCATTGGACAACAGCGGTCATCGCCGGAAACCGCATGCTGTTTGACGATTTGTTTATCTTCTATGCCGATTCCCGGCGCGGGCTGGCTATGTTGGGTGTGGACTCAGTTCTCGACCTCTACCACGAAGATGCTGAAGCGCCTCAAGAAACAAATCGAGTGTTACGATTCAAAGTATGGTATCGACGCAAAAAATCCCGATGGGAACGGATTGAGATTCGAGAGGATCAGACGTTTTATGAGTTGGATGCCATCATCCGACTGGCCTTTGACCATGACCCCGGCGATCACTTGGGCGGGTTTTGGAAATGGATTCGACGGGATGAAACCAAACGCTTTCGGAAAGTTTCTGTGGGCGTAGTCTATCCCTTCTTCCCTGATGCTACTGCCATTAATGACCGGACTCTTTCTGAGTTAAGGCTAGAAGTGGGCGACCAGTTGCTCTATGTCTATGACTTCGGCGATTGGGTGGAACACATTCTGGAGTTAGAAGCCATCGAAGAGCTTGAGCCGAAGGTCACCTATCCCCGGGTGCTTCCCAAGCCCCGTGGACGCGGTCGCAAGCGGGTTTCATAAGGCGATTCAGGGTGGCATCTTCACATAGCAGGCGCCACGAGCGGTAGCTCGCCGATACGGACGAAAATGACGGGGTGCGCAGCCCCGTAAACTGGTAGACCAGGAAACCAGGGAAACCGGGCCGATTCGCTCATTCGCCCGGTCTACTGGTTTTCCTGGTTCGCCAACGCTATTTCCCAAGTGAACGTTTTTCGTTCCACGGCCAAAACAGGGTCAGGGCCATCACTGCGGCCAGCACAATAATGACGCTTGCCCAGGCGGCGATGGCCAGGAATGTGCGCCCCGAAAGGGGCAGCCAGGGCGCGAAGCCCCCTGCCAGCAACGCCAGCCACATCAGACCCACCCCAAGCATCCACAAACCTTCCATCCAGCGCCGTCGCGTCTCATTTCCAAATTGGGCGATGAGCAGGCCCATCAAAGCGCTGGAGGCCCACACCAACAACATATCGTGCAGATAGAAGATGCGCAGCGCGCCCACGCCCCATTGCCAGACGGCAGGGACGAACATCATTACGGCGGCCCCTATCTGCACCACCAACCCCAGCATCCCGAATCTCACCAGCCGGGGCAGAACGCCCCAATTCCGCCAGAATTGCCAGAGATACAGGGCTACGAACGCCGCCACAACCAGGTTTGCCAGCGCCGCCAGCCAATACATGGCCGGGGTGAGCATGTCGGGCGGCATGCCCAGCAGGAAGGTGGGGATGATGAATAGCGCCAGGGAAGCGACGGGCAACCAACGTCCGGGCGTCACATCTTTTTCGCCCAACCGGGCCCAAATGGCCCCAAAGAGGGCCAGCAGCAGCCATCCCGAGGTGAACAGATCCAGGAAAAGATGCAGGAAGAGATGCTTTACAAAGGGATTTTCGATCTTCATCGCCAATAACGCTGGCTCGGCCATGGCGCCCAAGCTGGCGAGAAAGAGCAAAATCACCGCCCAATTCCACAAGCGCAAGGCCAGAGCGCGCTCTTTGACGCCATGCACCATCCGGACGTATAACCCCATGAACCAGAACCAGGTCAGGCCCGCAAAACCGGCGCTCATCGCGCCCAGGGGCAGTTGGGCTGAGCCAATGGTTGTGGATTTGTAGCCGTTGGGCCAGAACGCGGGAAGTTGGAGGAGGGAGAAGATGAAGGTGGCGGCCATCTGCCAACGTACGCCGCGAGGCAGCTTGCGCCCCGTCAATCCTGGTAGATGATGCCAGATGAGCGCCATCAACGCCAGGATAGTCCAACCGAACATGGTATGGCTGTGGGCGTGCACGACGTTTCGGATTTCACCCCAGCCCGCGGGCATGCCGTAGACCAGCGCAAACCGCAAAAGCGAGCCCGTGGATCCTGCCAGGACCAGAATCAAAATGGCGAGAAACGCATATTTGCGAAAGAAGGTTCGAGGCATGATGTGTCGTTGGCGTCTGTGAAGAAGTGGGAGGCCAAAGAAAGGGAGCGTGCGTGGAAAACGCTGCGCTCCTGCTATGAAAATAGAGCCACGAAGGCGCGAAGGAAAGCGAAGGCACGAAGAAAAAAGACTGAAGACTAAAGATTATCTGCGGAAATCAGCGTTGCATCTGCGTCATCTGCGTTCTTATTTTCATCGGTATCGGCGCGCCGCCGCGCGTGGTGCCTGCTATGAAAATAGAATGATCGCTGGTTGCGGAAGGATCGCCAGGCCCGCGTTGGCCGAGGCGGCAACGGGCGAGATGCGTCAAACGTGAAACGTGACGGTCTCACGCATCACGTTTCACTCGTCACGGCATTGGCTTCCCGCGCCAACCTGGCCGCGGGGCGTTTTCATCGGTATCGGCGCGGTCACGCCCGCCGTCGGACTGCTTTGAAAATAGAGCCCCGAAGGCGCGAAGGAAAGCGAAGGCACGAAGAAAAAAGACTGAAGACTAAAGATTATCTGCGGAAATCAGCGTTGCATTTGCGTCATCTGCGTTCTCATTTTCATCGGTATCGGCGCGCTGCCGCGCGTGGCGCCTGGTTTATGGGGCTACGCGCCATGGATATCGGTGCGAGCGACCCGCGCTACGTGCGTTATCGCCCAGGTGGGAAGAAGGCGATGACATCGCCCGCGTGGATGGGCTGATCGAAGCCGCCATGATAGCGCACCTCCTTGCCATTCAAGAGAATGCGCCAATAAGGTCCCTCGCGCGGGATATACACCTTCTCGAAGTCGGTGGCCCAGGTGGCTTCGACGTCATCCTCGGGCGCTCGCCATTCCACCACGAAGAACTCTTCTCGCAACCGGGGATGGTAGTTGAAGAACTTGCGCAGCACGTCGGCCAGAGTGTCATCGCTATGGGCGTGGATGACCTGTTCTTCCATGCCGGCGATGGCCTGCAATTTGCCATAGAGCTTGGCGGTGACGGTGATGGGACCTTCGTCTACAGCCCTCGCCGCGTTGTAGCCCGCCAGCATCTGGTAATTTTGTAGCATCAGATATTTGTTCCATCCGCCGATGGCCGCCGCGGCCAGCTCGCGATCATGGCCATAATGGAGGATGCGATCCGCGAAAAACGCCTGAACCATGGAAACAGCGCCCATCACCCATTGCGGGGGCGTGTGGATGCCGCGCGGGCCGTGCCCTGCATGGAGGATGCCTGCATGGAAAAGATAATCTGCGAACTCGTCACTCATGTCCACCCCCACAGCCCGGGCGATCCAGGTGGCGAAAAACTGCCGCCGCTCCTCCAGATGCTCCTCATCCATCTCCTGCTCCCAACCGAGGATGGATGCCGTTTCGTCGAAAGATGCCAGATAGTCATAGGCCCCCACAACGAACTCCGCCGCATCGCGCAACAGCGTCTCCGATGTGCGCCGCATGATAATGATGGTCTGTTCATCGTCCAACCCCAGATAGGCGATCAGCCGTCGCCACATGTGCAGGGGATCGTCCAATCCCGTCAGTTCCATGGGATATTCACGGGCCTGGGTTTGAGGGGAAAGGCTTTCTAACATAAGTCACCTCGAGGACAAGGAATGAAGCGAGGATGCTTGATCGATATTATATTGGATGCCCCGAAAAAGGAAAACGTTGCACCTCGTTGCGATGGGAGTTACGAAGTCAGAAGTTGATCGATCGGTTCGATGATCATTCTGGCGTAGATTTCTCCCATCCGTTCGGGAGAGAAAGGCATGTCATTGCGTAGCCACCATTTGACCAGGGCAATGGTTGAGGCGACAACGTGATTGGCCAGGATGGCAGCGGGAATGCTGGGGGTGTAGCGGGCAATTTCCCTTTGTGCCATTGTGTCTTAGTGTTCTTAGTGGTTTTCGGGTGATGACCTTAGTAGTTACCCCCAATGAGATATTCCACTCTGGGCGCTGTGGGGGTGGTTGGCGACCATGGAGGATTGCTCAAAACAGGGAAAGCCGCGATAATACGCGCATGACCAACCTCCCCCGTTCATTGTCACAGAACCCGCGCGTCCTGCGCCTGGCCCGCATCTTGTTGGGCGCGAGCTCGCTGGCGTTGTTCCTGTTGCTGTGGGAGGGGTTGGTGCGATGGCAGGATTATCCCCCCTACATCCTGCCCGGCCCTGGCGACGTTTGGGCTCGGTTTCTGGCCGCAGCCGCGGACGGCAGCCTGGCCCGGCACGCCAGCATCACCCTGGTGGAGGTGCTGGGCGGGCTGGTCCTGGGCGTGAGCGTGGCCACCCTGTTGGGGTATCTGCTGGCCAAATCCCCGCTGCTGGACCAGCTCGTCTCGCCCTACATCGTGGCCCTGCAAGCCTTCCCCGTCGTGGCCCTGGCTCCTCTGCTGGTCATCTGGATCGAGGACAGCCTCATCCGCACTATGATCGTGGCCGCGCTGGTGCTCTTCTTTCCGGTGCTGGTGAACATCATCGCCGGTCTGCGTTCGGTGGAGCCGGAACTGGTGGCCATGATGCGATCGTTGCAAGCCACCCGCTGGCAAATGTTCATCAAACTGGAAGCGCCTTTCGCCCTGCCCGTGCTGCTGGCGGGCCTGAAGATTGGCGCCACCCTGGCGGTCATCGGCGCGGTCATCGGCGAATTCGTGGGCGCAGACCGGGGCCTGGGCTTCCTCATCAACCTGGCCCAGGGCCTGCTGGACACGCCGCTCATGTTCGTGGCTCTCTTCACCCTGGCCGCCATCGCCCTGGGCCTGTATGGCCTGGTCAGCCTGCTGGAACGCCATCTCCTGGCCTGGAAACGAGCCGTCTGAACCCCTCGATCGATACCCAATCCTACGATATGAACGACAACCGCTTCGCATTCTCTCCAATCCTGATCCCAATCCCAATCCCAATCCCAATCCCAATCCCAATCCTGATCCTGGTCCTTTTTCTGTCCGCCTGCGGCGCGCCGGAGAGGACGACGCCCACATCCACACAGACGTCCGCCCCCATCGCTCTGGGAGTGGGCTATATTCCCAGTGTGCAGTTCGCCCCTCTCTACGTCGCCATCGACAAGGGCTATTTTGCGGACGAAGGCCTGACTGTTTCCCTGGAATATGGCTACGAGACCGATTACATGAAGCTTCTGGCCCTGGGCAAACGGGAATTCATCATCGCCAGCGGAGACGTGGTTATCCTGGCCCGGGCCCAGAAACTGCCCGTGAGCTATGTGGCGGAATGGTATACGAAATACCCGGTGGTCGTTTTCTCGCCCCAGGAAAAAGGCATCGAAGCGCCTGAAAACCTGGTTGGGAAGACGGTGGGGATCCCCGGCCTGTTCGGCGCGAGTTATGTGGGCTGGAAGGCGTTGGTCTACGCCGCACGCCTGCCCGAAGACAAGATCATCCTCAAGACCGTGGGCTTCAACCAGACCGCGGCGTTGCAACAAGGACAGGTGGATGCGGCCGTGGATTACGCGGCCAACGGGCCGGTGCAATTCCAGGTCCAGGGTATCCCGGCCAACGTCATCGTGGTGGATGACTACATGCATCTGCCCAGCAATGGCCTGGTCACCAGCGAGAAGGTCATGGCCGAGCATCCCGATCGGGTGGAGGGCATGGTGCGGGCGTTGCTGCGCGGCGTCGCTTTCACCCTGGCGAATCCCGATGAGGCTTTCCAGATCAGCCTGAAACATGTGCCTGAGGCGAAGCAAAACATCGCGATGAGCCGGGCCATCTTCGACGCGTCTCTGCCTTACTGGACGCCCAAATCGCCCGACGCGTTGGGCCGCACCGACCCCGCCATCTGGCCCGAGACCGCGCAATTTCTGGCCGATGCGGGCTTCACCGAGACGCCTGTGCCCACCGACGGCATTTGGACCAACGACTTTGTGGAGAAGGCGGGCGTGACGCTCACGCCCTGACGCTCCCATGCTCCTGACCCTGGAACACGTTTCCAAATCCTTTGGCGACCCGGCCGATCCCTTGCACGCCCTGCAAGATATTTCGTTTCAGATGAGGCGGGGAGAGTTCGTGTGCCTGGTCGGGCCCAGCGGCAGCGGCAAATCGACCTTGCTGCGGCTCATCGCCGGGCTGCTGCGCCCAAGCTCGGGCCAGATTTTGTTGGGTGATGAGCCCATCCGCGGACCCAACCCGCGGGTGGGCATTGTCTTCCAGGCCAGCAACCTTATGCCCTGGCGCACCGTGCTGGACAACGTGGCCCTGCCCCTGGAGCTGCGGGGCGAGTCCAAAGCCCGGCGATATGAAATCGCGCGGGCGCAGATCGCGCTGGTGGCCCTGAATGGCTTCGAGCATCACTATCCGCATCAGCTTTCGGGCGGGATGCAGCAACGCGCGGCCATCGCCCGCACCCTGGTGCAAAACCCCGAACTCATGCTGCTGGACGAACCCTTCGGCGCACTGGACGCGCTCACCCGCGAATATCTCAACCAGGAGCTGCTGCGCATCCACCGGGCCGAGAACGTGACCATTCTCATGGTCACCCACGCCATCCACGAGGCGGTGTGGCTGGCCGATCGCGTCCTCGTGCTCTCCCAGCGCCCGGGCGTGCTCAAAGCCGACATCCCCATCCCACTCCCCCGCCCCCGCACCGAGGCCCTGTTCACCGATTCCCGCTATCTGACCCTGGTCAAGCAGGTGCGGGCGCACATCGACCGCCCTACCGTGGCGGGCCTGTCATCGAAAATGCCATAAACTGAACGCTGGAAATCGAGCTAAAAGTGGTATTGCGCAAGCGCAGCCCATTTGGTAGACTAATGCAGCAACCGGCTACATTGAGACTTTTCAGAGAACGAGTATGGCGCAAAGTGCTGTCCTAAAAAAATTTAATGTCCTTCCGCCCGAAGCGCAACAACAGGTTCTGGATTTTATCGCTATTCTCGAAAAGCGTTACCGAACAAAGGCGGGAAGACAAGCGCGCGTTCCGCTGACTGAAGAAGCGTTCGTGGGCATATGGAAAAGTCGCTTAGATAGGCAGGATAGCGCCGCCTGGGTAAGGGCGCTGCGAGAGAGCGAGTGGGGCCTGGCTCTTCTGCCTTATCCTCCAAACCAAATATAGCTTGACAATGTCATATTCGCGCTCAAACACCCGCAGGTTCACCTGCGGGCTAAAAACGACGCCCCATGAATGGGGCTACGGTGCATGTCGCGCGCCGCAGGAAGCCGGGTTCACCCGGCGTCGTTTCGTAGCCCGGAGCTTCAGCTCCGGGCGGGACCGGGAAATGTGACATTGTCGAAATATAGTGGCAGGCCCGCGTCCGCAGAACCTGCCACTTGCAACCTGCTACCCGCAGATCGCATCACTTCCACTTGATGGTGCAGCCGACGGGCGGGGTTTCGGCCACGGGCGGCTCCTCGCCCGCCAGCAACGCGGCGATGGCGTCCCGCAGATAGTGATGCTGCACCGCGTCCGGGTCCTCGAAGTTGTCGTCCACCGCGCCGTGATAACGCAGCACGCGGTCTTGGTCGAAGACGAAGGCCTCGGGCGTGCGGGTGGCACCATAGGCCCGGGCCACCTCCTGGGTCTCATCCCACAGGTAGGGGAAGTTGTAGCCTTTGGCTTGGGCCCGCTTTTTCATCTCCTCGAAGCTGTCGGCCGGATATTTCACCGGATCGTTGGCGTTGATCATGGCGAATTTCACGCCCTGGGGCTTGAACCGGGCCTGAAACTGGATGATGCGGTCCTCCCAGGCCTGGGCGTAGGGGCAATGGTTGCAACTGAAGATGACCACGAGCACGGGCCGGTCGTTCCAGTCGGAGAGGCTGTGCATATGGCCGTCGGTGCAGGGTAAAGTGAAATCGATGGCTTGGTCTCCGATGCGAAGCGGCATAAAAACCTCCTTGAAATGGGATGGGGAGAGAAACGACGCTTGATGCGTGAAACGTGATGCGTAAGCCCTGGCGTTTGTAGAACGCAGAAGCATCGGATATTATTTTCCAACACGGATAGGAAAAAACACGGATAATCATCAGAGGGAGTCTTCATTTTATTGATTTTTATCCGTGTTGCCTGATTGTCCGTGTTGAATGAGGAGGGCGTCTTAGCAGTTACGATGCTTTTGAGATTTTTTTCGTGTCTTTGGCTCCTTCGCGTCTTCGTGGCTATATCCTTACGAGACGGCGTTCTTTCCATCTATTTTCGAACCATCGCCTTGCGTAAGGCCCGGCGGATCATCTCGGGCGAGGGCAGGGGCGAGATGCGCCCGTCGTCCCAACGATAGACGCGGCAGGTAAGGGCTGCGGGCGCGTCGGGCGGGGGAGGGTCGATATCCTGGCCGTCGATGAGGATGGTGGGGGAGCCGACGAAATGCCAGGCCCGGGCCTGGGCCTCCGTCTCCATCTTGTGGATGGCGATGGGCGCGTCGACGCCTTCTTCGGCCATGACTTGCTTCAGTCGGGCCAGGGTTTGCTCGTGCGAGGGGCAGTCTTCGTAGTAGAGAAAGTCGATTTTCATGGAGACACTATACCACGCCGCGCCCCGACCGTCTATCATCCCCCTTACAGTGTGCGTTTCGGAATGGGAGCGCACGCATGGCGATCCATTCGACTCAAGTCGTAACCCCGTAGGCCTACGGTCAGTGGACGGCGCAGGCCGTCCATTTTCGTGGCGAAAACGGGTCGACGCAGGTCGACCCCTGGCGTGAAACGCCTCGATGGGCACGAGTTTACTCAGCCAGTGCTGCATAGCAGCCCAGAAAAAACGCCCCGAAATTGAAACGCCCCCTTACAGTGTGGCTAATACTGGGCCAGGTTGCCTTTGACCTGGGCCTGCTTCAGTGCCCAGACCAGGGCCGCAACGCCCGCGGGCATGAGCGCCAGAGAGAATCCCGTCAGCGCCAGGATGGAGGGCGTCAGTTGGGCGAAGGAAGCGCCGTTGAGGAGCGCCCCCCGTAGTCCCGCCAGGGCGTAGGTGTGGGGCAGGAGCAGGGAGAGTTTTTGCACCGGTTGGGGCAGGATTTGCGGCGGGAAATAGACGCCCGAGAGCAGCGCGGCCGCGGCCTCCACCGCCCATGAGACGGCGTTCCCCCGCTTGAACACCAGGATCAGGGCCGCGCCCATCAGACCCAGGCCGCTGATGGCGACGCTGGCGAGCAGGGCGACGACCAACGCCCCCAACACGTTCGCTCCCGCCAGCGGAGCGCCCAAAACCAGCCCCAACAGCAGATAAAGCAGCGTCTCGCCTAACGCGTACAGGTAGGGCCACAGGTTGGCGCCGAAGACGAGCAGAGGCAGGGGGACGGGCAGCAGGGCCTGGGCCTCCAGCGTGCCCATCTGTTGCGCCTCGGTGAGCATCCCCGCATAGCCGCTGAGGCTGATGCTGAACAGGCGCATGAACGCAAGGCCGATGAGCGCATACGCGAAATAGCCGCCCTGATAATTCTCCAGCCCCGGCTGGGGGCCGGTGACCAGCTTGCTGATGAAATAAAACACCGCCACCTGAAACAACGTGCTGAGGAAGCGCAGCACGAAGGCCAGGCGGTAGGTGAGCGCGATATGCACATCCCGCCGGAAGGTCTCCCACAGCATGGCGGGCCAATGTCTAACGCCCATACTCCGTCTCCCTGCCGGTGACATGCTCATACAGCCGGGCCAGGGCCGCGGTGCGGGTTTCGGGCTGGGGCAGTCCGGCCTGAGCGAGGAGCTCTTCGGGCGCGCCATGGGCCAGCAGGCGGCCATGGTTCAGGATGAGAACGCGGCGGGCGAAGGGGGCCACCGCGCCCAGTCGATGGGTGGAGAGGAGCACGCTGGCCTGGGGCTGTTCTTGCAGATACATCCCCAGCAGGTGCATGAAATCCCCGGCCGCGGCCGGGTCCAGGCTGCGGGTGGGTTCATCCAGCAAAAGGATGGTGGGGCGATGGAAGAGGGCCCGGGCCAGGGCCAATCGTCCCCGTTGTCCGCTGGAAAGGCTCCCCACCCGACGGTGGATGAATGCCTCCATCCCCAGCGTCGCCGCCAGTTCGGCCAAACGCCGTTGAAACGCCCGCCCGCGAATGCCATAGCCGGCCGCGAAGAAGCGCAGGTTTTCGCGACTATCCAGCCGCCAGAAGAAACTGCGATCCGGATCGGTGATGACGCCAATGTGCGCCCGCACCGCCCGGCTTTGGGACAATGGCCGCCCCGCCACCCAGGCTTCCCCCGCATCGGGGCGCAGCAAGGTGGCCAGGATTTTGAACAGGGTGGTCTTGCCCGCGCCGTTGGGCCCCAGCAACACCGTCATCTCCCCGGCGTCGATCTGAAAATGGATGGGGTGCAGGGCCTGAACGGGGGGCTTGCCGGGGTAGGTCTTGGCGAGGCCCTCCACGCGAATGGCGGGATGCCTGTGGTTCATGCTTCATCCACCAGCAGGACGCATTCGTGGGTGCGGCCATCCACCTTCAAGGTCATAGGACGTTCCAGCCGGGCGTTGGCCACATAGTCGGTTTCCTCCACGACGGGCAACGAGCGCAGCCATTCCCAGTGAATGCCTTCGCCGTTTTGACCCGAAATGTTGATATACCCAATGCCCTGGGTGGTGATATTGTGGAAGAAATGGGAGCCCTGCGACGGCTCCACCCGGAAATCATCATACACAGCCTCGACGATGGCCCCTACGCCCGAGATATCGGCCCAACGCACGGGGATGCCCAGCCAGCGGTCGGAGGTGCCCCATCGACCGGGGCCAATGAGCAGATAGGGGCGTCCCTCCTTGATCAATCGGGCGTTCATACGACCGATTTCCTCGGCGATCTGCATCGTTTTGCCGATGTCGAAGGTCTCGGGCTTGACGTAGACGATATCCCGCATCTCGCGGTTGACGAAGTTGCCCAGGGCGTGGGAAGAAAAACATTTGGCCCGGCGGCGATCCGCTTCCGTGATGTCCACCGGCCCCAGCTCCGCCCGCGCGGTCATGGGGCGCAGTTGCAGAAAGGCGAATTCGGGCGGCTCCTTTTTCGTCAGCTTCAGGTCCACCGAAAATTCCATCTCCACTTCCGCCCCCATGCCCTGTTTGCCCAGCTCCAGCGCGTCCACCAGGATATCGGGCAGGGGGAATTGTCGATATTTGAGCACGTTGGCGAAGGTGAGCACCCGATAGCCGGGGATCATGACCGTGTCGCGGATGCGATGCTCCGCAGGCACGTAGGTGCTGGAGAGATATTGGACGGGGGGTTCGTCCAGTGCGTCGCTCACGTCCCGCCGCACCAGATTCTCCGATTCGGTGATGTCCAACGCGTGGTAATCCTCCCCCATCTTCAGGGCGTAGAAATGGGTTTGGGCGTTCTTGAGGATGTCATCCACCGAGGATAGCTGGGGTTGAATGTGCGGGTAACGGGGACAGAAACGCAGGGTGCGTTCGCCCTCGACCACGGCCCGGCCCAGGCCCAGGGCGATGGTGGCGATGCCGTCCTCGGGCTTCATGCGGGCGAAGGGATAGTAGTTGTAGGATTGGGCCACGCCCGAGATGGCGGGATAGAAGAAGTCGCCATACCGATCCCCCACCAGCCGCTGAATCACCACCGCCATCTTCTCTTCCTCGATGCGGCGCCCGATGCGGCGGGAGAAGGCTTTGGGGCCGCGAAAGTAGGTGGAGGCGTAGACGAGTTTGACCGCGTGGATGAGGTGCTCCAGCCGCCGTTCCAGGCTGGGGTGTTCGTTGGGGAGCATGTAGGTGCGATAGAGGCCGGCGTAGGCCTGGAATTGGGCGTCTTCCAGCAGGCTGGAGGAGCGCACGGCCAGGGGATAGCGCACCTGAGAGAGGAAGGCCCGCAGGTCGTTCTCCGCCCATTTGGGAAAGATGCCCCACATGAAGCGGGCGGAGATCTCCTGATCGCTCAGGTCCGCCTCCGCCAGATAACCCAGGCGGTTGGCTTCGATGAACTCGTCGAAGACTTCGGTGGTGATGACCAGGGTCTGGGGCACATCCAGCAGGATATCCTTGTATTTCTGTCGGAACTCGCGGTGTTCGTTCATCAAGGCCAGCCAGAACGCGAGGCCGCGGGCTTTGCCCCCCAGCGATCCCTGTCCGATCTTGAAGAAATCGGTGACCAGATCGAAATCGTCCGCGGCGAAATCGACCACGACGCCCCGCTGGCGGGCCCGGCGGCGGGCGTGGATGAGCCGCACCAGGAAATCGCGCATGGCCTCGATGCTCTCGAAGTCATCCAGACGCAGATCGCGCAGCTTGGCGCCCAACACCGTTTCGGTGCGGGTGAAAAGCCAGCGGGAAAAGTCGTTGCGCTCGGCGTGAAAGCGCAGGGATTCCGCCGGAACCGTTTGCAGCGCCTTTTCCATGCTGCGCAAGTCCGAGGCCCGGGCCACCTCCTGGCCGTTGGGCAGGCGGAAGATGAAATCGCCGAAGGCCAGGCTGTGGATGAAAAAGGCGTGCAGGTCCTCTCGCACGCGCGGCGAGGTTTTGTTCAGAAAAGCGGCCTGCAATTTGCGGGCGTGACGCTCGTTGTTTGGATCCACGCTGGTGAGCATGAGCGCGATATCGAATCGATCCTGGCGGATCATGCGCAGGAGATCGACGCCCGCTTTCGGGTCCAACACGCCGTTGCGGGGGAATTCGACATCGGAGATAACGCCCAGAATGTAAGGTTCGAACTGGCGATAGATAGCCACAGCCTCTTCGTAGGTCTCGGCCACGAGGATTTTGGGCCGGGCCCGCATGACCAGCAGGCGATGCTCCTCGTTCAGCTTGCCTTCCAGCACCTTGCGGGTCTGGCTGACCACCTCTTTGTAGAGAATGGGCAGGATAGTGGAGAGATGCAGGGGCGAGTTTTCCACGAAGAGGATGATACGCACGCCCGCCAGTTGCGTGTCCTGCGGCGCGTTGCGCCTGTCCTCCTCGCTCTTGACGATGGCGACCAGCAGTTCGGTGTTCCCCGTCCATACAAAAGCCCGATCGATGACCCGCGGCTGGCCGGGCGCATGGAACGCGGTCGGGTCCAGCATGACGCTGTGGGAGATGAGCACCACGGCGATGTCGGGGTCCCGGGCCTTGATCTCTTTGGCGAAGGCCAGCGCGTCCATGTCCGCAATGCGGGGCATGGTGATGACCATCTGATAGCGTTTTTCCTCCAGCCGTTTGAACGCTTCTTCAGCGGTGGAAACCCAGTGCAATTGCGGGGGATGACTCAGATTCAGCCCCCGATATTCATTGATGATATGCTCCGACAGCC
The DNA here is from genome assembly GCA_026991225.1 of Anaerolineae bacterium. Lineage (GTDB taxonomy): Bacteria > Chloroflexota > Anaerolineae > J102 > J102 > M2005. The sequence goes on from JALXCB010000199.1 coordinate 27,204, forward strand.
GCCCATCCTCCTCCATAATCCAGGCGTCGTAAGGGCTGGAGACCAGGAGAATGCGTCGCACCTTCCAGGACATCAATTCATGATAGATTTTGAAGCTCGACTCCAGGTCACTGACCTCGTCGATGAGCTTCTCCAAATCTAATTTCGTATATCTCATAAGTCCACGTTCCACTGATTACTGATCACTGGATGCACTGCAAAAAGATTTTTCAACACGGAGACACGGAGGACACAGAGAAAAAAAAGGGGGTTCACGGAGAAAATTCTCTCCAAACCTTATCTTTTTCCTTCTCCGTGCTCTCTGTGTCTCCGTGGTTAAGGTTTTTTCAGGAAAGCCATTACTGATTACTGATCACTGGCTATTATGCCCCAGGCCCTAATTCATGCCAAAAACACCGGACAAGAACGATAGGATTTGGGCAAACCGAGGCGTGTATGGTATATTACGCCTGTCTGACGCACTTTGCTTCCCCACATCTCGTGCGTCGAAAGTGTAGCGTGACAATGACGTTTCGCTTGATGCCCAACTTTTCTGTGCGAACTGAATACGCCCTCCTTTGGAAATGCCATGACGGCATCCTTCCAGAGATGACGCGCACCCTGCCATCGGCCCTATCGAGGCGGGTGTTTTCGCGTATGCGAAACGTCTCCATATTTCACTCCCCTTTGTCGAATCGAAAACCTGCCGCCTCGGGTCGTATGACGCCCTGACCGGCGGGTTTTCTTTTTCAAAATCCCTTTCTCAATCCTCATTCAACAGTGTAAAAAGGAGACAAACAAATGGACGCTTTCCTGGAATACGTGAAAGCCCGGGATCCCAACCAGCCCGAATTTTTTGAAGCGGTGATGGAGGTGTATGAGTCCATCAAACCGGCGCTGGATCGCCATCCCGAATATCGCCAGGCCAAGCTCCTGGAGCGCATCGTCGAGCCCGAACGCGTGGTCATGTTCCGCGTCCCCTGGATGGATGATGCGGGCGAGATCCATGTGAACCGCGGCTTCCGTATCGAAATGAACAGCGCCATCGGCCCCTACAAAGGCGGTTTGCGCTTCCATCCTTCTGTCAACCTCAGCATCCTCAAGTTCCTGGCCTTCGAGCAGGTGTTCAAGAATGCGCTGACCACGCTGCCCATGGGCGGCGGCAAGGGCGGCTCCGACTTCGACCCCAAGGGCAAGTCAGACGCCGAAGTCATGCGCTTCTGCCAGAGCTTCATGCTGGAGCTGTTCCGTCATATCGGCCCGAACACCGACGTGCCCGCGGGCGATATCGGCGTGGGTGGTCGTGAGATCGGCTTCCTCTTCGGCATGTACAAGAAGATTCGCAACGAGTTCACCGGCGTGCTCACGGGCAAGGGCCTGAACTGGGGCGGCAGCCTCATCCGGCCCGAGGCCACCGGCTATGGCGCGGTCTACTTCGCCAATGAAATGCTGAAGACCCGCAATCTGACCATGGAAGGTAAGGTGGCTCTGGTTTCGGGCGCGGGCAATGTGGCCCAGTACACCATCGAAAAGCTCCTCGATTTCGGCGCCAAGCCGGTCACTGCCTCCGACTCCAATGGCTACATCTACGACGAGGAAGGCATCGACCGCGAGAAGCTGGACTTCATCATGTGGCTGAAGAACGTGAAGCGCGGGCGCATCAAGGAGTATGCGGAGAAATACCCCAACGCCGTGTACACGCCCGTGGACCCCAGCCTGGATTACAACCCGCTGTGGAATCACAAGGCGGACATGGCCTTCCCCAGCGCCACCCAGAACGAGATCAATGGCAAGGACGCCCAGCATCTCGTGGACAATGGCGTCTTCCTGGTGGCCGAAGGCGCGAACATGCCTTCCACCCCCGAAGCTATCGAAATCTACAAGCAGCACAATATCCTCTACGGCCCGGCCAAAGCGGCCAACGCCGGCGGCGTGGCGGTCTCGGGCCTGGAAATGTCGCAGAACAGCATTCGCTTGCAATGGCCTCGCGAGGAAGTGGATCGCAAGCTGCACGAGATTATGAAAGCCATTCACCGCCAGGCGTGGGAAACCGCGGAAGCTTATGGCGTTCCCGGCGACCTGCAGGTGGGCGCGAATATCGCTGGCTTCGTCAAGGTGGCGGACGCCATGCTGGACCAGGGTCTCGTCTAAACCCCGGTCTTGACAGCGACTCCCAAGCCCCTGCCCGTCTTGGGCGGGGGCTTTTTCTTGCCTGTTTTGGGTGTGGCCCAGATTATTGGCGCGTTGCGCCCGGCGCCCCGGAGGTGAACCTCCGGGCTAGAAACAATGCCCCCTCAAGGGAGCTTTCATAGCCAGCGCACCCTCTTGCATTCCACCGTTTGCCCTGTTACTGCTATTCGGTTATACTGTAATTCAGAAATTCAGCATCCAGGAGAACGAGTCATGTCAACCACAGCGACATTACAGATATCCCAGCGAGGGGTGATTACCATCCCCAAGTCATTGCGGGAAGCCTATGGGTTGCGTCCCGGCGACACGCTGACGCTCATCGATCTGGGCGGCGTGTTCGTCCTGAACCCGCATCGATCCGAAATCGACGTCCTGGCCGACAAAATCAAAGCTCAATGGGATGAAGATGGTGTGACGTTGGAAGCGCTTTTGCGCGCGTTGGAGGAGGAACGGGAGCGTGGAGAAGGTTGAATGGCGCATCTTTCTCGACACCAGCGTCCTTTTTGCTGCCGTATACTCGGAGACCGGAGCAGCACGGGTGATATTGAAGCTGGGAGAGGCTGAGGCGATTTCGCTTTGGATCGGGCCATCGGTATTGAAAGAGATGGAGGCTGTGCTGGCGAGGAAATCCCCCAAAAGCAAAGGCTTGTTTGCTCTCTTGCTACATCGGGCCCGGGTGCAAATCGGCCCGGAGCCTGATGCTGATTCGTTGCGCTTGTCGTCGCTGCTGATCGATTACGCTCTGGACGCCCGGGTGCTGGCCGAGGCGATAGCCATTCAGTCGGATTATTTTGTTTCCTTCGACCGTAAGCATCTGGTGGGAAATGAGAAACTGGACACGGCGCCTTTGGTTGTGGGGACGCCCGGGGATTTTCTGGCATGGTATCGCACGCAGTTGGCGGGAAGAGCCTGACAATCTTGCCCCGCGCGGCCGTGTTCTGCTAGACTGATCCCCCATGAAACGCATTTCCCTCGCCTTATTCGTCCTGACCCTTGCCGCGCTGGCCCTGACCGCCTGCGGTTCCACCGGGCCTATCCTGGCCAACGCCCGCATCGAGCCCGAAACCATCAGCCCCAACGCGGATGGAACGGCCGACGTGGCGCGCATCTCATACACCATCCGTCGCCCCAGCGAGATATCTATTTACTTCGAAGATGAAGCGGGCAATCGCTATTATTTCCGTCAGAACAAACACCGGGGAGCTCGCGATTATAACGTCCTTTGGGGCGGCGTCATCGAAAAACACATCTTCCTGGACCCCGACCACATCATCGACGCGTATATCGGCCAGGTGCTGCCCGATGGCCGGTATCAGTGGGTCATCGAGGCGACCGACGCGCGGGGCTTCACCGACCGGGCCGAAGGCGTCATCACCATCCAGGATGCCGACACAGAGATGCCCGAGTTCGAGAACTTCGCGGTGAACCCTGAGGTCATCACCCCCAACCAGGACGGCATCGACGACCGGGCCTCCATCACCTACTGGCTGACCAAAGAGGTGGAGGAGATTCAGGTTTACCTGATGAACCCCCACGACAAGGAAAATCCCAATCGCAAGTACCCCTTAGAGCCCACCGAGCGCAAAGTGGAGCCCACCGAGGCGGGCTATCACTTCTACGATTACGACGGCGGCATCGACAAGGGCGCGGACCCGCCCCCTGACGGCGATTATCTCGTCGTAGCCGAGGCCTGGGACAAGGTGGGCAATCACAATATCATCACAGGCACGCTCACCATCAAGGATGGCGGCTACCCGCGGGCGCAGATCGTCGGCGGGAAGATTACGATGGTCGGGCCTTTCGACAGCGGCTACAAGCTGAACATTCCCCTGGGCGGGAAGATGATCTTCACGGCCACCATCGAAAATTATGGCCGGGTGCCCATCCGCACCGCGGGCCCGTGGCCGGGCGCGGTGTACAAAGCCAGCGAAAACTACAACACCCTGGCCTATCAGGAAAACGAACCAAGCTGGTTCGAACAGTCGGGCACGTGGCGCTTTGGCCTGAATTACCAGTCCAACTTCGGGCAGGACTGGCCCTTCCGCTTCGCGGTGGGGCGCAAGGATGAGGACCTGCGTTGTGAGATCATCGATGGTCGGGAACAGTGTTTCCTGGACCCGGGCGAACGGGGGCTGGTTTATGGCACGATCATCTGGGATATCATCCCGCCCCGCAACCCCTTCCGCATCTGGGGCGGCCTGCTGCACGAGGACGTGCGCATCGAGAACAATTTCGCGGATGTGCACGAGATCGAGATCGCGAATCCCAAGCAGGCGCCATGAGCAACGGCTCGTCAATACAAATGAAAACGCCTCGCGGCCAGGTTGGCGGGCCGTGGAACGTGATGTGTGATGCGTAATGCGTAACGCTCTCACGTTTCACGTTTTCACGCATCACGCTCGTTGCAGACTCGCTCAACGTGGGTTTCGAGTTGCTTTTGCAAACCAACGCAACGCTATTTTCATGGCAGGGCTATGGGAGTGAGGGAAGCCAGATGCGTTGGGTCGCGTCGGGCGACAGATAGCGATAGGCCTGCAGGCCCGCGTCGCCGCCATTGAAAAACACCCACTCGTCCGTGGCGGCCAGGGCGTGGAAATGCGGATGATAGAGATTGAAGGTTCGGTGACTGAGAACCGTCGCGGCTTGTTCCCGCGGGCGGTCTGGCTGGCGAAT
>JALXCB010000200.1 GCA_026991225.1 Anaerolineae bacterium
GGATGGGCGTAGGGGTAATCGTCGGCGTCGGGGTCGAGGTGGGCGTGGGTGTGATGGTTGGGGTCGAGGTCAAGGTGGGCGTTGGCGTCGCGCCCGAGAGCGCCACCCGCACCGCGTCCGCACCGCAGGCGCTGAGGATGACCATCAGGCCCAACGCCAGCAAGGAGAGACCGAGGAAGTGAAGCCGTGAATCATGCCGCATGGATGAATTATAGCGCATGGGCGAGTCGGGATGCCAGACGACGGGCCAGGGGGTGCGTCCCAGAAATTTGGCGACGCAGACGACCTCCGGGAGGTGGCGCCAAACGCTTCATTTTGCCCCAAACCCTGTCGCCACCTCCCGGAGGTCTGCCAAAAAATTGGGACACACCCGACCAGGGCGGGGGCTCATGCTATAATTGGGCTATGCCGACCGAGCCTGGTTATCTGAAATTGCTGCGATCTGGCGAATTGAAGCGCCGGGTGGAAGCCGCCTACGAGCTACTCTCCCTGTGTGACGTGTGCGGCTGGCACTGCCGGGTGGATCGCCGCGCAGGGAAGCTGGGCGTGTGCAAGACGGGCGTGCGGGCGAAGGTGAGCAGCTACGGCCCGCATTTCGGCGAGGAAGCCCCCTTGCGCGGCTGGCGCGGCTCGGGAACCATCTTCTTCACCCGCTGCAATCTCAAATGTCAGTACTGCCAGAATTACGACATCAGCCAGACCGACGCCGGGGGGGAGGTGGAGCCCGAAGAGCTGGCCGCCATCATGCTCGACTTGCAGGAGCGTGGCTGTCACAATATCAATTTCGTCTCGCCCAGCCATGTGGCGGCCCAGATCCTGACGGCGACGTTCATCGCCGCGCAAGCGGGCCTGCGCATCCCTCTGGTCTACAACACGGGCGGGTATGATTCGCTGGAGATGCTGCGCCTGCTTGATGGCGTCATCGACATCTACATGCCCGACATGAAGTACGCGGACCCCGACATCGCCCGCAAGTACTCGAAAATCCTCAATTACCCGCGGGTGAATCAGGCCGCGGTGAAGGAGATGCACCGGCAGGTGGGCGATCTTATGTTGGATGATCGGGGGCTGGCCGTGCGCGGGCTGCTGGTGCGGCATCTCGTCCTACCCAACGACCTGGCGGGCACGCGGGAGATCATGCGTTTTCTGGCCGAGGAGGTCTCACCTCACACTTACGTCAACATCATGGACCAATACCATCCCTACTACCGGGCGGACCGCTATCCCGAGCTGAATCGCCCCATCACCCGGCAGGAATATGAGAAGGCCATGCGGGTCGCCCGCGAAGCGGGCCTGCACCGCTTCGACCGGCGACGACGCCTGGTCTGGTTCTAGAGCCTGCTTTGAAAATAGGATTAGGAACGCAGATGACGCAGATTGAAGCAGATGAACGCAGATAAAAATCAAAAAAATGATCTACGTAAATCTGCGTTGCGAAGCATCCGCGCAAATCAGCGTTCCCATTTTCATTCGTAAGGAGCCACATCCATCATGCCATCATCGAACACCATACAGCAACTCTGGACCGTCATTCAATCTCGCAAGGCGGAGATGCCCGAGGGCAGCTACACCGCCTACCTCTTTCGCACGGGCGAGAACGAGATTCTGAAGAAAATCGGGGAGGAGGCGGTGGAAATCATCATCGCGGCCAAAGGCGAAGGGGATGACCGGGTGATCTACGAATCCGCCGACCTCATCTACCACCTGCTGGTGCTGCTGGCCGCCCGCGGGCTGACCTGGGAGCAGGTGGAAGAGGAGCTGGCGCGGCGGTTCGGATAGAAAAAGCCCGGAGGCCTGATAAGTCAAACCTCCGGGCGATGATTCAACGGTCGTGCACCTCCCGTCGAACCTGCTACGACCGCCGCTGCGTCCCACCGGGACGACGCAGAAACCCCCGTGACACCCGCGGGTGACTGCTTAGGGCTGCTACCTCCCGGTCCTGACCCGGTTCGCAGGCCCGCGCCGCACGGGATCCACGCCGTGACGCCGGTGGCGCACACGGTCGGTCGCGTCGGTCCTCGGGGAGGAATTCGACCCCGCTATAGCGGATTGCGGGTACAGGGCACCGCTAGCTCCCCGTCTAGCACGACCATCCTGATCTTACCCGAAGGACGCCGCGTTTGTCAATATGCGCGCATCATTTTGAAACGATGGGAACGGGCAGGGAAGGCTGTTGGAAAACGAGCGAAAGCTCACCGATACGAACGAAAGCGCCTCGCAGCCAACGTGGGCGCGGGAAGCCAAGCACGTAATGCGTAATGCGTGATGCGTAACGACCTCACGTTTCACGTTTTCACGCATCACGCTCGTTGCAGACTCGCTCAACGTCGGCCTGGCGATCCTTCCGCAACCAGCGATTATTCTATTTTCATAGCAGATGACGAATATCATATCCCCCCGCAGAAAACTGGGCTATACTGAAGGATAATGCGCCGGTCGAGGCTCGCGTCCGTTGAAATGGGCGATTTACCGTCAAAAAGCGTCAGAAAACGCCGCGATTTCTCCGCCCATTTCAACTTCTCCCCTTCCAAAAGTTGACGAATGCCCTCGAACTGATGCACAATTAACGCCAACGTAAACCTTATCACAATCATCTTCATCCCCGTTGTTTTTCTCATCCCATCTAGCCAAAGGAGTCTGTTATGGGACATGTCATTTCAGCATTCTGGAAAGGCATCACGTACAAGGGGGGGCCGGGCCATTACGCCTTCATATTGCATCGGCTAACCGGCATCGGCGTCGCCTTGTTCTTGATCCTGCACATCCTGGACAACTTCATCATCATGTTTGGTGAAGAAGCTTTTGCCGAGGTGTTGAACCTGTACGCCAATCCGGTGATGCGGTTGTTGGAGGTGTTTCTCATCTTCTCGGTGATTTATCATGCATTCAATGGGCTTCGGGTGATCATTGTGGACTTTTGGGCGCCCAGCAGTCATGTGCAACGCACCCTGTGGATCCTGGTCTGGATCGTGGTGATTCCTCTTTCCCTCATCGCGGCCTGGTTCACCCTGGCCCCCATTTTCGGTTTGCGATAGGAGGCCAATCTGATGAGCAATCGAACGGAACTGAGCAAATTCAAATTTCAGGGCGGATTCGAAACCTGGGCCTGGTTTTTCATGCGCATCAGCGGCGTGGTGCTGCTGCTCATCGCTGTGTTTCACTTACTTTTGATGCACGTGTATATCCAGGTTGAAAACATTACCTATGATGTCGTGGCCAACCGATGGACAGGGGCCTGGGGGCCCTTCTGGCGCACCTACGACGTGGCGCTGCTGATCTTCGCCCTGACCCACGGCTTCAATGGGTTGCGCTGGGTCGTGGATGATTACATTCATCGGGCCGGCTGGAATGTTTTCTTCAAGGCGCTCTTATTGGTCATTTATCTGACAGTCATCGCCATGGGCGCATACACCGTTTTCTCCTTCACAGGCTAAGGACAAGGAGCAAGAAAGATGCAATATCACAAACACGAAGCAGTCATCGTTGGCGCAGGGGGCGCGGGGTTGATGGCTGCTCTCTACGCCAGCAAAAGTGTGGACACTGCGGTCATCTCCAAACTCTATCCCACCCGATCTCACACGGGCGCGGCCCAGGGCGGCATTGGCGCAGCTCTGGCCAATCTGGAGGAAGATCACTGGGAATGGCACGCTTACGACACCGTCAAAGGCGCGGACTGGATGGGCGATGAACCGGAGATCGAATTCATGTGCCGCGAGGCCATCGACGTGGTCATCGAACTGGAGCACATGGGCCTGCCCTTCGACCGCACGCCCGACGGCAAAATCTCCCAGCGCCCCTTTGGCGGCCACACGAACAACATCACCAAAAAACCGGTGCGCCGGGCCGCGCACGCTGCGGACCGCACCGGGCACATGATTTTGCAGACCCTCTATCAGCAGTGCATCAAGAATCACGTCCATTTTTATGACGAATTCCAGGTCGTGGACCTGATCCTCAACGACGGCAAGGTCGCGGGCGTGGTAGCCTATGAAATCGCCACGGGCGAGCTGCACGTCTTCCACGCCAAGGCGGTGCTCTTCGCCACGGGCGGCTTCGGGCGCATGTGGAAAATCACCTCCAACGCCCATTCCTACACCGGCGACGGCAACGCCATCGCGCTGCGCCGAGGCATCCCCATGGAGGACATGGAATTCTACCAGTTCCATCCCACGGGCATCCGCGGCATGGGCATCCTCATCACCGAAGGCGTGCGCGGCGAGGGCGGCGTCCTCATCAACAATGAGGGCGAACGCTTCATGGACCGCTACGCGCCCACCGTGAAAGACCTCGCCTCCCGCGACGTGGTCTCCCGCGCCATCTACCTGGAAGTGAAAGCGGGCCGGGGTATCAATGGCGAAGATTGGGTGTGGCTGGATGTGCGGCCCGAAACCGTGAACTATTACTTCGAACGGGACGATATCCGCAACCCCGACGGCACGCCCCGCCGCATCGACGCGGATTACATCCGCAAAAAGCTGCCCGACATCGCCGACTTCACCAAAACCTATCTGGGCATCGACCCGGTGAAGGACCCCATGCCCGTCCAGCCCACGGCCCATTACGCCATGGGCGGCATCCCCACCAACGTACATGGTCAGGTGGTCATCGACGAGAAGGAAACGCCGCTGCCCGGCTTCTACGCCGCGGGGGAATGCGCCTGCGTCAGCGCCCACGGCGCCAACCGTCTGGGCACCAACTCCCTGCTGGACCTGGTGGTGTTCGGACGTTCCGCAGGCAAGCACATGGCGCAATACTGCAAGGAAACCGAGGATTGGACGCCGCTGCCCGAGAACGCGGGACAGGAAGCCGCCGAAACGCTGGAACATATCCGCACCAACGAAGGTCATGAGCATCCTGTACAGCTCAAGACCGAGTTGCAGCAGATCATGACCGATAACGTCAGCGTGTTCCGCACCCAGGAACTGCTGGACGAGGCGGTGGAGAAAATCCAGGCCCTGCGCGAGCGCTACAAGCATATCGGCATCCAGGATAAGGGCAAGACCTTCAACACCGATCTGCTTCAGGCCTGGGAGCTGGGCAACCTGCTCGACCTGGCATTGGTCACCGCAGCCTCGGCGGCCGCCCGCACCGAATCGCGCGGAGCACATGCTCGCGACGATTATCCCGAGCGGGATGACGAACATTGGATGAAGCACACTCTGGCCTGGTTGCTGCCCGACGGCACGGTGAAGCTCAGCTATAAGCCCACGCGCCGCATCAAGAACCCGGACGGCACCTACAAGTACCCGGCCATCAAACGCGTTTACTAATTGCTGGGAGAGAGAGTCATGGCAAAAGTCAATGTCACCGTCAAAATCCTGCGGTTCAATCCTGATGTGGATGAACAACCGCATTGGCAGACCTACGAGGTCAAGGATATCGAGGAGACCGCCCAGGTGCTGGATGTGCTTCACCGCATCAAATGGTATCAGGACGGGACTCTGACCCTGCGCAGCTCCTGCGCCCACGGCGTCTGCGGCTCCGACGCCATGGTCATCAACGGCCACAACCGCCTGGCCTGCAAAACCCTGGTGCGGGATGTGATGCCCACCATCACCGTAGAACCCATCCGCGGTCTGCCCGTGATCAAAGACCTGGTGGTGGACATGGAGCCCTTCTTCTCGCACTACAAGGCGGTGGAACCCTGGTTTATCAACCCCGATCCCCCGCCCACGCGCGAGCGCCTGCAAAGCCCCGAGGACCGCGCCCGGTTTGACGACACCACCAAGTGCATCCTTTGCGCGGCCTGCACCACCTCCTGCCCTTCCTTCTGGGCCAATGGCCAGTACGTCGGCCCCGCCGCCATCGTCCAGGCCCACCGCTGGATCTTCGACTCCCGCGACAAGGGCACGGCCGAGCGCCTGCAGATTCTCAATGACCGCTTCGGCGTCTGGGCCTGCCGCACCGCATTCAACTGTGTGGAAGCCTGTCCGCGCGAGATCGACATCACCAAGGCCATCGGCGAGGTGAAGAAAGCCCTCACCTTCGGCACGGTCGATTTCTAATTTAAAGTGCGACGCGCCTGGGGCAAACATCCCAGCCCGGGAACGAACTTTGCCCAGGTGCGTCGCACTTTTTCATTCATTGCAAGAAAAAACCCCGGCCAGGAGGGGACCGGGGTTAGGAGAGAGGAGGAAAGGAGCTTGAAAGGAGGAACCACCGCATTCCTTTGGGCTTTTTCGTGTGCCCTGCTTCTTTACGGTTTCAGTATAGCACGGAAAGATGAATTTAAGATGAATGACAGGTTGGGGTTAGCTTAGAATTCTATAACTTTTGGTCTATCGAACGTAAATGGGATTGGAGAAAATCCACCCTCGTGGCTTGAACCACCATCGCTTCCACACCTCCACTCGATACGCGCCCGGCCGGTCGGGCTGAAAGCGCAACGTCCGGCCCTTGGCCTCGGCCACCACGCCCGATCCCGCCCGAATGAGCTTGATATGCCCCGCGGCCGGGGTCTGCACGCGTAGCGTGGGATGATCCTCCAGCGATACGCTGGCCCCCATGTGCGTCACGCCCTTTTCAGTCTCGCCCACGTATTCGAAGCCCTCGGTGGCGTGCAGCATGTCATACCCAATCCACGCCCGTCCTGCGGCCAGCGCCTCATAGAGCAGACGCCTGTCATGATCGAAATCGTGGGTGAAGGGCTCGGATGTGACGATATGGGTGTTCACCGCCCGGTAGCAGTAGTCGTAGGGGAGAAAGCGGCGCTTGAGCGGGCCTAGATGATAGACCTGGGCGTGGGCGTCCGGGCCGCCGATGGCCGCGGTGGGCTGCCGTTGCAAGAGCTCATCCCATTTGGCCAGCATCTCGGGCCAGGGGCCGGTAGTGAACCACTGGGGGAAGTAGGCCATGACCACAGCCTTGGCCTTGCTGGTGGCGTAAGGCCGAAATTCCGACATGAAATTCCACAGCTCCACGCCCGTGAAGCCCTCGATATCCCACTCAGTCCAGGGGAAGCATTCGGGAATGAGCTTGCCGGGCGGGTCGATGGGATGCGCCAGGAAGGTGAGGCCGCCCCGCTCCCGCACGGCGTCGATGAGCCCCTGCGGGTCCCTGGCGAAGGGCGACACATCCTCGCTCACGTTCAGGGTGAGGCAGTGATTACGTTCGGGTTCCAGGTCGGGATCGTGAACCTCGATATCGAACAGGGTGAACACGCCCTGCCGCCATCCCTGCTGCGATTGATCCACCAGGGTGTTGTGGTCGGTGATGATGAGGAAATCGAGCCCGGCGCGGGCCGCAGCCGCCACCACCTCCTCGATGGTTCCGGTCCCGTCGCTGTGCACCGTGTGATTATGGATGCTGCCGCGGTAGGTATAGGTGGGATTGGGATTGGGGGTTGACATGGGATCACTGTTTCGATTCGAAAATAGAACACGGATAAACACAGAAAAACACGGATAATTCAAAAATCTGTGACCGAAGGCCGTGTGAATTCGTGTCCTCGTTTTCATCTATATCGGCGCGGACTTGCCCGCCGTTGGACTGGCTCTATCTCCCCGACACGGGCGGCATGTTCTTGAGCTTGCCGAATTCCATGGCCCGACGGCGGGCGCGCTTGTCCAGCCAGAAGGTGCGGAAACTGGCGTCGAGTTTGCGGGCGAAGATGAGAAAGCCGGTGTGTGCGATCATGCGGTCGGCCGGGCGCATGCGTTCGGGTACGGGCTTCCACGGGCGGATGAGCACCTCCTCCACTCGGATTTCCACGAAATTCCCTTCCTCCAACGCCCGCACCACCTCGCTGACCTGATTGACCGTGGGCTGAAGCGCGGCGAAGAGGCCGCTCTCGGTCAATGCGGCTTCGGCCATGGGCACGAACCGGGCCGCCTCCCGCGCATCCAGGAACACGGCATCCACGTCGGTCTCGTCGAAGCCCTCGGCGATGTCGCGCAGTTTGAGATCGACATAGGGAAGCAGGCCCAGGCGATCGAGGTTGCGGCGGGCCACGCGTTGGTGCTCCTCCCGCAGTTCATAGCTATACACACGGCCTTCGGGCAACACCGCGCGGGCGAAGGCCATGGTGAGGCCGCCGCTGCCCGTGCCCGCCTCGATGATGCGCTTGCCGCTCATCAGGTCCAGCTCCATCACCAGCCGGGCCGCATCCTTGGGGTAGACGATCTGCGTGGTGCGCTTGAGATGCTGGATGAGATCGGAGGTGGTCGGGCGCAGGACCAGGAACTTCTGACCCAAGTGCGTTTCGGCAATGCGTCCATACGGCCGGCCGATGAGGTCGTCGTAGGGCAACCGCCCGCGGTTCGTATACCAGGCACTGTCCGGCTCTGCGAAGACCAGATAGCGCTTGCCTTCTTCGCTGATGAGCAAAATGGGATCGTGGGGTTGGATTAGAGACATGGGGTGTGCGTAGGTTGTGAGCGTATGGGAACACGGATGAGCGCGGATACGACGCTGATTTTCGCTGATGATTTTCTCAGATTTTTTCTTTTTATCTGCGTTCATCCGCTTCAATCTGCGTCATCAGCGTTCCCTCATTCTATTTTCGGAACAAAAAACGCCAACCGTCATTTTACCGCAAGTGGCGTGATTTGCGGGATTTCGACGGTTGGCGCGAGCTACGGTCGATTTGGGTCAGTCTACAGTGAACTGGATGGTGGTGCGCTCGGCGGCCAGGTTGGATTCCATGCCGCCCCGGACATTGTTGAACGGGATCAACCGCCAGGATCCATCGGTGAAGGAGATGGGGGTGTGCTGGGAGAATGTAAGGAGAAGATCCCCCTGGTCATCGAAGAACATCAATTTGCCTCCTTCGATGCGGTAGGTGGCGGCTTGTTGCAGGCCCGCCAGGTAGGCGGCCTCCTGGTCCGCCACATCCTCCAGGCAGGCCCGCATGGTCATAGGCCCCAGTTCGAAGTGGATGGCGTCGCCCTGGATGGTGTAGGTTCCGGAGAGGCCGTTGCAGCCTGTGTTGCCGCTAAATTTTCCATCCTGCAGGATGAGGATGGCGGGATGATCAGGCAGCGCTTGTTGGCTGACGCCGTTGACAGGGTAGCTTTCCAGTTGCCAGGTGGCGTCGATGAGGGGAAGTTTGCGCACGGGCGTAACCTTCTTTTCGGGAATGGAGGGTGGCGGGAGCGTAGGATGGATGGGCGTGGACGTGGGCTCGCTCGGAGACGTGGCAGCAGGTGCGGCCGGCGTTTCGGCGGTTGCGGGCGTGGCAGGCAGTTCGGGCGGGGCGCAGGCTGCGACGAAAAGCAACGCGCCCAATCCGGCCAGAAGTAAAACGATGCGGGGTAAAGCATGTCGGAAGATCATGGCTTGCTCCATTTATTCAATTGAGAAGGAAATTCGAAGTTGCCCATGGTTGAGTGTGAGAGAGGGCGTCGCTGCTAGAACGATTTTCTCCGCCTCGAAGTTCCATCTGCCTGCTCTGAAAATAGATTTGGTAAATCGGGAAACCGGTAGACCGGTACACCAGTAGACCGGGTGGGTCAGCGAGTTAGTCCGGTTTTCCTGGTTTTCTGGTTCGCTCATATTGGAATAGCAGACATGTTTTTTCGTCGAGTGAACAAGGCAAGCAAAGATTGAAGATATGAGCAAAGCAACGAAAAAACATCAGAAACCATGTGATGGAGGATCATTTCCATACGG
>JALXCB010000201.1 GCA_026991225.1 Anaerolineae bacterium
GCCAGGGTCTGGCGGGCCTGGGCCACCACCTTTTCGGGGGCCTTCTGCACGAAGTTGGGGTTGTTCAACCGGGCCTGGGTGGAGGCGATGCGCTTTTCCGTCTCGGCCAGTTGCTTGCGCAGCCGGGCCAGCTCCGCCTCGATATCCACCATGCCGCCCAGGGGCAGGAAGACGGTAGTGTCGGCCACCACCAGGGCCGCACCCTTTTCGCCCTCGGGCGCCGGACCAAAGGTGATCTGGTTGGGGTCCAGCCGGGCCAGCAGGGCCAGGATGTCCCGCATCGCGGCCAGGGATTCGCCATAGGTAGGCGCGTCGATAACTGCGGCGATCTTGCGCGCGGGCTCCACGTTGTACTCGCTGCGCGCGTTGCGGATGGCCCGCACCACCTCCCGCAGATGCCCGAAAGCATCGGCCTGGTGGGGGAAGTGGAATTCGGGCCGGGATTCGGGCCAGGCCGCGACGATGAGCGCGGGCTGTTCCCTTTCCACATGAGGCAGATGCTGCCACAGTTCTTCGGTGACGAAGGGGATGTAGGGATGGAGCAGGCGCAGGGTCTGGTCGAGGACGTAGACCAGGGTCTGGCGCACCGGGTCGGGATCATCGCCCCGCAGGCGGGGCTTCGCGGCCTCGATGTACCAGTCCGCGAAGTCGCCCCAGAGGAAGTCATAGACCTGGCGGCCCGCCTCGCCGAACTGATAGGCGTCGATGAGCCGGGTGGCGTGGGCGATGGTCGCGTTCAGGCGGTGCAGCACCCATTTGTCCGGGGTTTGCAGGAGGGCCGGGTCGGGAGCACCGCGGTAGGTGAAGCCCTCGGGCAGATTGCCCAGCACGAAGCGGGTCGCGTTCCAGATCTTGTTGGCGAAGTTGCGGTTGGCGCGGATGCGGTCGATGCTCAGGTTCATGTCGTTGCCCGGCGTGGAGCCGGTGAGCAGGGTGAAGCGCAGCGCGTCCGCGCCGTAGTCGTCCATGACCTCGATGGGATCCACCACATTGCCGTAGGTCTTGGACATCTTGCGGCCACGTTCATCCCGCACCAGGCCGTGGAGATAGACGGTGTGGAAGGGGATGTCGTTGGTGTAGAGCAGCCCCTGCATGATCATGCGGGCCACCCAGAAGAAGAGGATGTCGTAGCCCGTTTCCAGCACGTCGGTGGGGTAGAAGCGGCGCAGGTCGGGGGTGTTGTCGGGCCAGCCCAGGGTGCTGAAGGGCCACAGCCCCGAGCTGAACCAGGTGTCCAGCACGTCGGGGTCCTGTTCCAGGTCCACAGGATGGCCGTAGTGCTCCTCGGCCAGGGCCCGGGCCTCTTTCTCGCTGCGAGCCACAAACTCCCGGCCATCGGGGCCATACCACACGGGGATGCGATGTCCCCACCACAACTGGCGGCTGATGCACCAGGGGCGGATGTTTTCCAGCCAGTTGAAGTAGGTTTTCTCGAAGCGTTTGGGGATGATCTGGATGCGGCCCGTGCGCACCGCGGCCAGGCCCATCTCGGCCATGGGCTTCACATTGACGAACCACTGCTTGCTGACCAGGGGTTCGATGATCTCGCCTCCCCGTTGAGAGCGGGGCACCTGCATCGCGTAGGGCTCTTCCTTGATGACCAACCCGACCTGCTTCATGTCCTCCCACAGCCGCTTGCGGGCCTCGAAGCGGTCCAGGCCCGCGTAGGGACCCGCGTTATCGTTGAGGGTGGCGTCCTTGTTCATGATGTTGATGATCTGCAGGCCGTGCCGCCGCCCGATCTCGAAGTCGTTGGGATCATGGCCGGGAGTGATCTTCAGCGCGCCTGTGCCGAACTCCATGTCCACATAGGTGTCGTAGATGATGGGGATGGGGCGGTTGAGGATGGGAACCAGCGCGGTCTTGCCGATGAGGTGGCGGTAGCGTTCGTCGTCGGGATGGACGGCCACCGCGGTGTCGCCCAGGATGGTCTCGGGCCGGGTGGTGGCCACGGGGATGTAGCCCTGGCCCGGGCCTTCGCTGATGTCGTGGCCGGCAATGGGGTATTTGAAGTAGTAGAGGGTCCCTTGCTCCTCGGTGTATTCCACCTCCACGTCGCTGACCGCGGTTTGCAGGCCGGGCGACCAGTTGACGATGTATTCATCCCGATAGATGAGGCCCATGCGGTAGAGGCGCACGAAGGCCTCCCGCACGGCCCGGCTCAGGCCCTCATCCAGGGTGAAGCGCTCCCGATCCCAGTCGCAGCTTGCGCCCAGGCGCTTGAGCTGGCTGATGATGCGGTCGTGATGCTTGTGGGTCCAGTCCCAGCATTCCTTGAGGAAGGCCTCGCGGCCGATCTCCTCCCGGCTTTTGCCCTCGGCCAGCAGCTTCTTTTCCACCTGAAGCTGGGTGGCGATGCCCGCGTGGTCGGTGCCGGGCACCCACAGCGCGGCCCGGCCCTTCATGCGATGGTAGCGGATCATCAGGTCTTCCAGCGCCACGAAGAGCGCGTGGCCCTGATGGAGGACGCCGGTCACGTTGGGCGGGGGGATGCTGATGACAAAGGGTTTGCCATCGGGGTTGCGGGCGTTTTCGGGCTTGAACCAGCCGTTTTCCTCCCACCAGCGATAGAGACGTTGTTCCGCGTCGCGGAAGTCGTAAGTTTTGGGGAGCGTGAATTCGGGCATGAGTACCTCGATATCAAAAAGGATGGATTCGGCATCGGTTGGAAGACCGTGCAAATCTATGCTACAATCATGGCATATTCAAGATGAGCCACACGGTGGTTATGATGAAAGCCTTGAAAGAACAAATCCATGAAAAATTGGATAATCTAGAGGAAAAAGACCTGGAAGAGATTCTATCCTTCGTCGAGTTTTTGGAGAGGCAGAAGGAAAAGAGGGAAGTGCATCCTTCTCCTGCACGAGATGAGCAGGATGTTCTGAT